>JAFGWT010000167.1 GCA_016937015.1 Deltaproteobacteria bacterium
GTAAACCGAATGAACCGCCGTGTACGGAACCGTACGCACGGTGGTGTGGGAGCCGAGGGCGGGCAACCGCCCTTAGCTACCCGATGCTCTATGCTTTTTCAATGCTATGTTCGCGGTTTATATTAAATTATCGCTTTATGCAATTTGCCAGGCATAGAACCATGAACCTGCGTCCGTGAACTGCTCATCTTCCTGATCAATTGGCCAGTGGACCTTGCACTAGAACTGATCTGTCAATATTGTTTTCAAACCATCCAAACATAAGAAGTCACCAATCTTCTGCGACACAACCCATTCTGTAAAAATTGGTTTCGCTGAAAAAGCATTTTTTGCAGGACGGATATACCTTTGATGATGACAGTGAAAACGCCAAAGGTCGGGTGGTTAATGACTGCCAGCATTATTTATTAACTGCCGGAGTTGATTATGTGAAGTTCACCAAAGGAGGGTTGTTAGTCGTTTTTTAAAAAATAACAGTCACAGAGCCTGGAGACGGCAGTAAGTGCGTCGTCTGTGATACGCTCGGATTTGCGCGGCTTTTTCGCGCCTTGGAAATTAAAATAATACCAATTGTGATGGTAAGCGCCCCAATACCGTAGCCCACTGCTGCCCCAATGTTGTTCATGGGTTTCACTTTGTTGTTATACGCCTCTTTATATTTCGGGTCTGTGGATTCTTCAGCAAGTTTCTGTTCCTTTAGGTTTTTAACAACAAAACCAGTGCCCGTGCCCAAACCGGCCAGACCAATTCCGATGAGAACGATACCAGGTGCAAACGAGGGCGATTCCAGCTGTACCGTCTGTGGAGGCGCCGGTGCGGCCGTATTTGTCGTTGCAACCCCGTTTACTGGTGAAATGTAAACATTGGTGATTGAAGCGTCATTTTTTTTGGTTTCAACTGTACCTGTTTCCACTGGCATCATTTCATTATTTCCCTGATTGTCAAATGCAATTACTACCGTTTTTTCCCCAACGACTGAAACTTCCTGAGTGAAAATCACACTGCCGTTAATCGCATCTTTTATTTCCAAAGTTCGAACGCCGGAAGTGACTGGAAGTACGCCTGCCAGTGGCGATTTTCCTCGGTGATAACCATCTACATAGATATCGCCTGCGATGTCAGTTTTCAGTTCGATATAACCAACAACTATTTTCAGCCGAGTGATTTCTTCTCTCACCTGATCTATTCGTTCCAGCGACAACTGCTCCTGCCCATCGACCAGATAGTGTTCAAAGCTCTCAAGGGCGATACCATATTCTCGCGCAGCAGCAGCAGATTGGCCAATGTTGTACAACAATTTCCAGGATGCTTTGATGGAATAGGCTTCCCTGAATTCTTTCAATGCAACCTGGTATTCTCCCGCATCAAAATGGGAAATCCCTGATTTGTAGATGGATTCAGCACTTTTATTTGACGGGGATATTCGGTCGCCGCCAAGAGTATCATTCCCTAAAATAGTTGCACTATGCAGAAGCACCAAGACAAGAATAAACCATTTCCAAATAATACCTGTCATCGAACAATTACCTCGTTAATTTCAAACATCGAATCAGCAGGGTCACTTCATCTTCACTATACAGCCACAAAGACTATGCTCATATTTAAGTTTTAAGTTTTTTAAGTATGGTTCAAAAGACGCTCCATTCACACTTTTATTGACCTTTCGTTCTTTATTAAAATCAACAACCAGCTTGCAACATGCACGCACATTTTTTTGGGTCAGCTATTAATGGATTGCGCCTCCAGGTGGGTCACCTCATTTTTTTGAACAATATGCACCATAGGTTGGAATCAGGCCGCAACCGGCGCCTGTTGACCAGGCCGATTGGGTCAGCGCCTCAAGCCAGAGATTCACATCTGCGAATTGAGCTGGATTGGCTGTAAAAATGAATGACATTCCGTCCGATGCACCTTCGTGTATGAGAGTCCTTTCCAACTCAAGCAGCAGGATGACAAAAAGTGTTGGTATACTGATTTGATTCGCGCGTGCAATGCCGACCACTGCGCCTTTGGTGACAATGATTGCGGCAATGGCCAGCGAGACAAACTGAAAAAGAACAGGCAGCGGAGAATTGGCAAAGGAATCAAAATGTTCCTGAGCTGCTGTACCGCTGATTATCTGTGCGCTGTTTTGGGCGGTATCGAACAGGTACTTGATGCACCATCCCGCGACCGCCGCGTAGCAACACATGATGGCAGATGTGCAAAAAGCGATGAATGTGCCCAGAAATCCAAGTTTTTACCGCCAAGTTTTACGGCAGAGCCGATACCTCCTTTTCGGGCGTCTCTACCCATAACGCATTCGGCAATGACGAGGGGGATTGACCACGCGAATAAAAAATAAGCCAGGCAATGATAAACGCGACGCTGCCGTTTTGGGCAAGATCCCGTGGAAAGCGCCAGATATTGCCGGTTCCCACAGCCATTCCAAGTGCCACCATAATCAGCCCCAGACGGGAACTATAGGTTTCGCTGGTGGGTGGGGAGGCTGGACATTGTGTAATCCTACCCGAGTAGAAAAGTCGCCATCCCCGCTAAAACGGGCACCCTTGAAATCATGCTGGATTCCTCCTTCTCGGGAATGACGAATTATTCAATTTCAACAGCATTATCAATGTAGAAAGCCTTTCCAGCGTAAAACTATTTAAACATAATGTCCCTGACCCCGGCGAAACCACTCAGTTCAAATATCAATTCATCCGACGGACTAAGCCGATATTGCTCGGGTAAATTCATTGTGGTCACCGCGCCCGAGGTCTGCACCTCAAGAAATGCATCGCAACGTCCCATATGCCGTGACAGTATTGATTTAAAAAGTTCCATCTCGGCAATTGGGAAAGCATCCGCATCAATATGCAAATGCACCTCTGTGGTGCGGCTGGAGCGCACGTCTGTTAGCAGTATCGCTTCGTTTACAGCGATTTTCCGTTCTTCACCTTCGCCACGACTATCAACAAGAACACGCCCCTTTATCAGCAGGGGTTCACTGCTGTGGAGCGCTTCACTGTTGGCTTCCAGACTTTTAGGGAACACAATGATATTGGCACGGCCAGCAAGATCTTCCACAGCGCCCAGACCGATTCGCTTGCCTGCTTTGGTCTTTCGTTCACTGTATTCCATCATGATGCCACCAATCACAATTTCGTCCCCGTCTTTTTTCGATTCCAAAGATTGCGTCGTATTGCCGGTCAGCCGTGAAGCTTCCTTTTCGTATCGTTCCATGGGATGTCCGGACATGAAAAAGCCCACAGACGCTTTTTCGAAAGTGAGGATTTCCCTTTCGGTCCATGGGACCGTGTGATTATAATTCGCTTCCTCAAGAACAACGCCGGGACCATTGTCGGAAGGGCCCGCCAATGCGCCAAACAAACTTGTCTGGCCGGATTCACGGTCCTTTTGCGCAGATTTGCCGCGCTCCAGTGCGCGTTCAATGACCCCGTACACTTGCCCGCGATTCACGCCTGACTCTTTTGTGGTACAATCGAATGCGCCGGCTTTGGTTAAACTTTCGAATACGCCTTTGTTCACCTTGCTTAAATCAACCCGCATGGCAAAGTCGAAAATGTCTGCGTATGCGCCATCGTCACGGGTTTCGATAATGGATTTAAGTGCTGCGTCACCAACGCCTTTTATGGCGCCCAGACCAAACAGAATTTTTTCCTTCAGGGTGTCGTTGCTCCCTTCGTAAAGTACGGAAAAATTTATGTCGGAATGGTTGATATCCGGTTGCAGCACATCAATACTGCGTTGTTTGCCGAGGCGAATGTACTCCGCAATTTTTTCGGTGTTTTCACGATCACAAGTAAGCAGTGCGGCGAGAAATTCGGCGGGGTAGTGATATTTCAGCCACGCGGTCTGATAGGTTACCAGTGCGTAGGCGGCGGAGTGACTTTTGTTGAAACCGTAGCCCGCAAACTTGTCGATAAGGTCGAAAATTTCGTTTGCCTTGGTGGCGGGAATATTATTTTTCTCGCAGCCATCAACAAAAATGTTGCGCTGCTTGATCATCTCTTCCATCTTCTTCTTGCCCATGGCGCGCCGCATGATATCCGCAGCACCAAGAGAGTAGCCGGCAAGAATCTGTGCGGACTGCATCACCTGTTCCTGATAGACAATGACGCCGTAGGTTTCTTTGAGAATTTTTTCCAGGCTCGGGTGGGGATACACGATCTCCTGTCGCCCGTGTTTGCATTCCACAAAGGTATCCACCATTCCACCTTCCAGTGGGCCGGGCCGATAAAGCGCCACTGCGGCAATAATATCTTCAAAGCAGTCTGGCTTGAGCTTCTTAAGCAGTTCCTGAAAACCCGATGATTCAAGCTGGAAAACCCCCCATGTGTCACCGCGGGAAATCATGTCGTAGACCCCCTGAACATCGAGTGGAATAGTGTCAATATTGATCTGGCCTTCCACATCTGGACGCCTGGCCACGAGCTTGACTGCGGTGTCAATGACGGTGAGCGTTTTGAGGCCCAAAAAGTCAAATTTGACCAGACCGCAGGTTTCCACATGGCCCATATCAAACTGACTCACCAGCGGATTGCCCGTGCCGCGATCGCCGGCAGTAAAGACTGGGACATAGTGCCAGAGCGGCTTATTGCCTATAACCACCCCGGCCGCATGCATTCCCGCATGACGGTTCAGATTTTCCAGACGCTCCGCGTACGTGAGTAACTGGTCAATCTGAGGGTCCTCCCGTCTGGCATCCTGTAGTTTTTCCTCTTCAGCAAGCGCTTTTGCGAGGGTGACCTTGGGCCCTTCGGGAACCAGTTTGGCGATTTTATCCACATCTCCATACGGCAGAGCCATCACTCGGCCCACGTCGCGAACCACCGAACGGCTTTTTAACTGGTGGAATGTTGCGATTTGGCCGACGTTGTCCTCGCCATATTTATTGATAACGTACTGAATCACCAGCTCCCGTTTGTTCTTGCAGAAGTCGACGTCGAAGTCGGGCATGGACACGCGTTCGGGATTCAGGAATCGCTCAAACAGCAGGTTGAGGGGGAGGGGGTCCAGATTGGTGATGCGCAGCGCGTACGCCACCAGTGACCCGGCGCCGGAACCGCGCCCCGGTCCAACGGGAATGTCGTGTTCCTTGGCCCAGTTGATAAAATCCATCACGATGAGAAAGTAGCCGGGGAACCCCATTGAGCAAATCACGTCGAGTTCAATGTCCAGGCGTTTGCGATAGACAGTGGTATCGACCTCTTTGCCAATGGTCTTGAACTCCTCAAAGCGCTTGTTCAGCATATCGTGACTGGTCTGCCGCAGGTATTTTTCCAGATTCATACCTTCCGGCAACTTGTAGTCGGGAAGTTCAATGTTCCGTGTCGGCACGACATTTTCACACATCTCTGCGATCTTAACCGTGTTTTCGATCGCATCAGGAAAGTGTGCCATGACGCTGGCCATCTCTTTTGGGGTGCGTAAAAACAGCTCATCGGTGTAGTGGAGCTTCCCCTTGGATTCTTCGAGGGTGTTACCCTGTCCGATACACATCAGCACGGTGTGTGCCTTGGCATCTTCACTGGTCAGATAGTGGCAGTCGTTGGTGGCCACTAAAGGAATATCCAGCTCCTGTCCGATTTTTCGAAGTGCGTTGTTATATTCTTCCTGACCATCGTATCCGTTGTTCTGCACTTCGAGAAAAAACATCCCCGGCTCCATACAGTCACGAAGGGATTTGGCTGCCTGTTTGGCTTTTTCGTAATTTCCGTTCGTAAATGCGCGAGCCACTTCGCCGCCGAGACATGCCGAGCATGCAATCAGTCCTTTGCTGTGTCGGGCAAGCAGCTCCTTGTCTATTCTCGGTCGATAATAGAATCCTTCCGAATAGCCCATGGACACAAGGTATTTCAGATTGTCGTAGCCGTCCTGCGTTCTGGCCAGCAGGATAAGGTGGTAGGATTTCCGGTTGGTCTTGTCCCGTCGATCCTTTTCCGCAACGTATGCCTCGCAACCGAGAATTGGCTTGATGTCATTGGCGATAGCGGTTTTATAAAAGTCAGCCACGCCAAACATATTGCCGTGATCCGTGATGGCCACGGCTGTCATGCCGTATTCCTTTACCTTGGGAATCAGCTCCTTGACCCGGATGGCGCCGTCCAGCAGAGAATATTGAGTGTGTAAGTGCAGATGCACAAAGTTTTCGGTGCTCATTTGTTCACTATCGTAATGGACACCTTCCTTGTAAAGGGAAAAAAGGACGAATCACGGGGATCATGTGCATCATTTGCATTCCAATGGCAGGTGATTATTGTTGCTCATTAACCTGATGGATATTGGACGCGAAGTACTGTTTGCGGGATACGGTTGCGTCGCGGTGATATAATATTTGCGTCAG
Source organism: Deltaproteobacteria bacterium (assembly GCA_016937015.1). Taxonomy (GTDB): domain Bacteria; phylum Myxococcota_A; class Polyangia; order JAAYKL01; family JAAYKL01; genus JAFGXQ01. Next base: position 6,347 of record JAFGWT010000167.1, read on the forward strand.
TCAGCGTATTGTCGTTTGTAAACGGAGATGCCATTCTCGTGCAGAATGCGTTTGTATTCTTTTGAACGCAGCAAATCGAGATACTTTTGCCGGCGTTTCATTTTCACTTTACGGTTTTCCTGATTTCGTAAATCGCGATTCCAGACAATGCCATAATCCGGCTTACTGAAGCGGTAGTTCACATTTTCGGTCGTCCATATCCATTGCCGTGCAGCAAAGTGGGAAATAAGATGCTCAGAGGCAATGACTGATGCGCCCCGTGGAATCATCTGTTCCAGTCTGGCGACAGTTAGAGCGGTCTCTCGCAGGGCCTCGTTGGGCTCGCGAATCAGCTTTTTGTAACCGGTACGAAATTCAGGATTGGGCCAGAAAATCCCGTAAGCTGCGGACATTGTGAATGCCGAAACCAGCATGCCGGCTACCAGTGCACCGCGGAGTCGCACTGAATCCATTTTTAGACAGCCAGCCATTCGCCCGGTGCTGAACCACTCAAAGGCAGCGGGCAAGGCTGCGAACATCAGCGGGAGCCACCATGTGGAATACTGCATGGAGATGCTGAACAGACGGCTGGCGGATCCGAATAGCGTTACAAAGAGTCCAAAGAGGAAAAGCACACGGTACCGGGACGACACCACAGGGAGGAACAGTATGGGAACAATCAGCTGAAGAATGTAAATTATTTTTGCCTCTGTCAGCATATATCTGAGCATGTATACGGGGTTGGTGACGGCTGTCAGGACGATGTTCGACATTACTGAACGCTCAGCCTGCTGTATTTCATCGAAGTATTGGGAATAGGAGACCGCCTTTGAAAAAATGGCGAAGTAGACCAACCCTCCGTAAATCAGGGACATGGCCATTGCGCCCACGGCAACCAGTCTGGATTTGCCGCTGATTAGGGCATAGACCCCAATGGTGAGTGCGATTGCGGCCATGTCCTCCCGGCAAAGCAGTAATAGAAACAGAAAAACAAAAAAGCGTTTGTGGGCGCCAGTATCCAGAAAATGGATGCACCACAGCATGAATGGACCTGCGATGGTTAACGAGTGGAACTCGTAAATGGCCGGTCCGTGGAAGACCGGATGCAACAGATATGTGACGGCGAATACGACGCCAATCCACGCGTTTTTGCCATGGTGGGCAGCCAGTTGATAAAGCGGCACGACAGCGCTCGCAATCCATGCCACCTGCAGGATGATGAGCGTTTGTGCTTCTGCGCCAGGGCGAATTAGCAAAATGGGAGAAAGCAAAACCAGAATGGGGTCGAAGTGGCGGGATGCGTGAGTGCCTTCCTGTAGCAGCGAGCATGCCAATGGGTTACCGTGCAGACTCTGCCAGATGGAGTTGATATAAAGGCCGAAGTCCCATCCGGCGGTCCCAAGGTGCCGATGATGGTTTAATCCCATTTTTGCCACAAAAACAGTCCATGCAAGCGCGAGCAAGGTAACCGCGAAAAGCGGCAGGCTCTTTTTTATTTGACCACCGTCCTGTGGATTAAAGACAGCTCCGAATTTCCGGATGCCATATGCGGCAAACGCCGCGACCCCCCCTGCTCCGGCGCAGAGCAGAAGTGTAAAAAGCGGCGACTCCTTCGAAACCTCGGGTGAACGAACAAAAAGGTAGAACGGGACCAGTACGAGCATGAGACCGAATCGATTGATCTTACGGCAAAATCCGGAGAATGGGATATTCCATCGATGTGCGACAAACCGGTGAACAATGACACTCAGCAGCAGTACACTCGCGGTGGAGACTGCCGCATACATGGCCACCGACATCGCCCCCGGAATCTGATTTTTTACCAGTTTTTCAAGCTGCTCCGGTTGACTGGTTATTTGCCAAACTATCAGCCCCGGCAGCGTGCCGATGAGAATGGTCCAAGGCAACCAGGTCAGCAACTGACGTGTGACTTCCCATATTTTCAGAATCCACTCATCCAGTGTTTTGAGGCTTTGGTTTAGAATCACCCGTGCCGACTTGGGCGCGTCAGTATCCTTCATTTTTTTTTCTTTATCATCTTCTGTCATATCAGCCCGCCTGGTTGGTGCAAGTCATACCATTTCATTGCGGGAAATTCATTAGAAAACGATTATTATCTCAGCTAAGCGAAGTTCCAATCCATGGGGGAAATTTTCTTTTTTCAACAGGCAAGGTCTAACCGCAATGGAACGTTTTTGAGTGGGAACACGTCAATCGCCATACGCGCAAGTGGTAACAGCATGCGGTTGAGAACAGGACTTCACCCTTCGCCTTCGTTATGGATGGGGCAGGAAATGCATGGAATCAGTGATTCGAATTTGTTCTGCACCAAAAAAAACGATGATGATCGCCACGGTTGCAGAAACCGGAAGATGACAGTCTATGGCAAATTGACCCGAATGATGTCATTTGAGAACTCAACTGATTTTTTAGGGTTTTGAAAAACTCGGGAAAATCGTTTTACATCTGAAATGATTTGCGCCGCTTTTTCGGGACTGGCAGGTTGGGGCAGCCGGCTGGGATCCCCTGACAGTGTGACTGGCACCAGACGAATATTTTTGAGATTGGTTTCGGTCTTGTTTTTCACAAAATCCACATGAACAATCGCGCTGTCGCGCCAGTCGGCGCGCGGTGCATCGAACAGAAAGTTGCCAAGAGACCAAAAGACCACAGTTTTTCCTATTATCTCAATCCCGCGCAGCACATGGGGATGGGTACCGATAAACAGGTCCGTTCCGGCGGCGGCAAGGACGCGAATCAGATTGCGTTCCCTTGGGGATGGCTGACGTTCGGATTCCGCGCCGTAATGCAGGGTGACCACCACAAAATCAACTTTTGTTTTAAGCGCCGCAATTCGCCTGGGCAATGAGTCGGCCAGTTGCTTTACCGTGCCATGAGCTACAAATCCCAGCCCTTCCACCGGTGTAAAATTTAAGATGGTGGTGGCGGCGATGATTCCCACCGACACACCGTCTTTTTCGAAAATGTATGGCGCCCATGCTTCCTCCCGGGATTTCCCTGATCCCACCTTTGACACCGATTGCGGTGCAAGGTGCACCAGCGTTTCCCGAATGCCTTCACCACCCTGGTCTTCAGCGTGATTGTTGGCGGTGGAGACCACTGTGAATCCGCCCTCTTTCAACAGGCGTGCCGCAGATATCCGGGCCTGAAATGTGAGAAAATAGAGACGCCGATATCTGCGCTCCTCATCGGTTTTGCAGCTGTTTTTGCGGTGTTTTTTTAAAGTGCACGGTGGAGTGGTAATACGGTTTCGGGTTGCGGCGATGGGCGTTTCCAGATTGCCCAAAACGATATCCCGCCCAAGGAATTCATCCTTCACATATCGAAATGGGTCTTCTGTCCCGAACTCCTTGCCACCACGACCGAAAAACACATCCCCCACCGCTGAAAACGTAACGGTCTGTGCACACGTTGGCAACGCATACATCAGCGGTGACAGCATAATTAAAAGCACAATCAGATACATCCAGTCAGCTTCCTTCCGACGTTCCATGGTAAAATCTGAAACCTTATTATTGGTGTAACCCGCTTTGATGCAAAGGGACAAAAAAATGATGATGGGATTAAACAGCTGGCGGATGGACTCTATTTTTTTACGCGTTCGGAGTATTCGCCGGTTCGGGTGTCGATTTTAATCCATTCGCCTTCATCAACAAAGAGGGGAATCTGCACCACGTATCCGGTGGACAGGGTTGCCGGGCGGGTGGTTTTGGTGGCGGTGTCGCCTTTTGCACCGGGCGCGGATTGGACAATCTGCAGCTCCACAAAGTTGGGCAGGGTCAGGCCGATGGGATTGCCATTGAAAAAAAGCATATCCACATTGATGTTTTCGTACATGAAATTCGCGGCATCATCCACCTGCTCCGCGCTGAGTGCAACCTGATCGTAGGTCTCATTGTTCATAAAATGGTATCCATCACCATCCTGATACAGGTACTGCATTTTCTTTTCTTCGAGGTCGGCTTTTTCAACCTTGTCGCCACTGCGCCACGTTTTGGCCCATTGCGCGCCCGTCACCATGTTTTTCACTTTGCATTTATACAGGGCAGTCCCCTTGCCAGGTTTAACGAACTGGTATTCGGTGATGACACAGGGATCACCTTCCCAGACGATCTTGGACCCTTTTCTCAGTTCACTCATATCTAATTGCATTTGATTCTCCTTGTCATGATGCAGGCGGTTTCCCCGAATCGTGCGGCTTACTTACTATTGCGCGCCGGTTTCGTCAACGGGATTTGGGGCAGAGACTGAACGAAGCGATATGAACGCAATCGGTTTCATATTATTACAGTAACACTACAGATTCACCACAACAGAGTCCCCACAACCTCTCGCCCTGCGCCATATGGCCGTCGAACAGGTGGTCATCGCGAGCCCGGCGTGCCGTTGAATGGCGGCTGGTAAAAGTCCCAGTGCTGTCGGGATTCTTTTCGCATGGCCGATGTCGTGCACCCCAGCGCCAATCAACGCAAACACAATCCCCTTGACGCGTCGGCTTCCCCGGCTTAGGTTTCCAGCCATGACAGATGCAATCAAAAGCCATGATCTGGCACATGTATTTAACGAGCTGACCCCCGAAAAGGTGATTCACTCAGTGGAATCTGCCGGACATGAACCGACGGGACGGGTGGCGATACTGAATAGCTACGAAAACCGGGTGTATCGAATTGAACTCGAAAACGGCGACTCGCTGGTGGGCAAGTACTACCGGCCGGGCCGCTGGTCCAATGAGACCATCCTTGAGGAACACGCATTTTTAAAGGAGCTGGCCGCAGAGGAAATCCCCACCGCGGTGCCGCTCACCCTGCAAAACGGTTCTACTATCGATGAAATCAACGGAATTCGCTTTTCGCTGTTCCCCCGGGTGATAGGTCGGTCTCCCCAGGAAATGGATGACGAGGCGCTCAAACGAACCGGGCGCCTGATTGCGCGTATTCACAATGTGGGGGAGCGACAAAAAGCCCTCCACCGGCTTGAATTGACGCCCGCCACATACGGTAAAAAGAATCTCGAATATTTGCTCGAAAACAATCATATTCCGGTGGAGGCGGCCAAACATTACGAACTCACAGTGCTTGGTCTTCTGGAACGCATTGATGCCATGTTCACTCACGCACCGTTGCAGCGCATTCACGGGGATTGCCACTTTGGCAACCTCATCGAAACCCGGGACGGCTTTTCGTTTCTGGATTTTGACGACATGGTGATGGGACCGGTGGTGCAGGATATTTGGATGCTGGTGCCCAGTATTGATGCGCATGGGATGAAGCAGCGAGAGGTCCTGCTGGAAGCCTATCGGGAATTCAGAGCGTTTGATGATTTTCAGCTGCGCCTGATTGAACCGCTTCGGGCACTGCGTTTCATTCATTATTCCACCTGGATAGCCAGACGGTTCGACGATCCCACTTTCCAGCGCATGTTCAGCTACTTTGGTACCCTTCAGTACTGGCAAAATGAAATCAATGATCTGCGCGAGCAGATTGCCCGGATAGACAACTTTTATTACTGAAAGCGCGGCGAGGTTTCGCGAATAACGCCCCCTATCCCCGGTCGGTTAAGTGGTCGGCCAGATTTCCGACCAGGGATGAGGTGCGTTAAGTTAATATATTCAGCTTTGTCACTCGCAGAAGCTCATGCCATGCACGGCAACACTGAGGGCATGCATCACGCGTGCTGCGGGATCCTCCGGTGCCACAGCTGAATGTCTCTTCCCCGTTTCCCTGATGACCGGTTAACGCGGTTGAATCGAAAAATGGGAACCTGGTTTTTGATTTTTTTAAAAAATTTCGGCTTGGCGACGTCGTTGGGGCCGTAAACAATGGTGACTGCAATGCACTGCAAATGACTCTCTGCACCCGAGATAATGCAAAAGAGGTAAGCTTCTTGACCCGCGCGACAGGGTGGATTAACTGTGGGGATGCAATTGATTTGAAATGCGAAATGACGGGCGATAAGGAGAAGACGCAGATATGTTCGACGATTACGATGACAGCTACGATGGATTTGGAGATGTGGACAGTGGTGATTTTATCAAGTTTGGGGCTATGGCGCAGCTGCGCGAAAAAAAAACGCTGAATAGAAAAATTATTGGCAAGTGGGTGTCCGTTTTTCTGGATGATGACGGTAATCCCTATGCCATGGAGATGTCATGCAAGCACCAGGGTGCGAATCTGGCGGAGGGCAAGGTGGCCAATGAAGTGGTGACCTGTCCCAGACATTTCTGGAAATACAACATCAGGACCGGAAAGGCGATCACTGAATATTCACCGGATCTGCGACGCCATGCCATTCGTGAAAAGGACGGTGACATATACGTCTCACTCCGTCCTATCCTGCGTTGAATTCAATCTTGAAGTTCAATAGTTGGGAACTGTGTGATTGGGAATCCTGGTTTGCTGAGAAATCAGAAACTGACGGTTGATGGCGATGGCTCGATAACGATGCTATTGCGATCCAGCTCTTCGAGTTCACGAAACAGATCTTCGCATTCCGGTTTGCCATTGAAGTGCGTGGACAGATAGTCCGCCGACTCCTCAAGTTTTCGCGAGTATGTTTCACGCTCCTTAACCTTGGCCGCCAAACGTCTGCGCCCGGCATCCAGGTCGTCATCGATGGCTGACGAGTGCCTGTCCATTTGCTGGTGGTATTCCTCCAGCTGAGCGTCGATGCGGGCAGATTCCTCTTTCCACTTTACTATTTTGGCCTCCACTTTCGCCACCGCTTCTGAGCGTGCCTGGCGCCTGGCGGCCATGGCACCGGCTTTTTCGTATGCATCTCTCAGATGCGCGCTCATTTCGTCCCGTCCTTTGTCAATCGAAGTGATAATCGCACGGGCGGACTTTAACTCCTCATCAGCACGGCTGTATTCTGCACGCAGACGCTCCAGGTCCACGGACGCCGCGGCAATTTCCCGCTTCAGTTTTGACTTGGCTCTGGACAGGTCCTCAATTCGCCGACCCACCTGTGCTGTGAAGTCCTTGCTGCGGGTTAAAAGTCGTTCATTGCGCTTTGCTTCAGCCTGCAGTTCGCCGTCCAGTCTGGTGGAGGCGGCTGCCAGACGCCAGATGCTTTCAATGGCCTTCATGACCTGAGCCGGACCGGCGCCACCAGGATATGATGTTGCGACCATTCTGCCGAAAACGGTGGCTTTAAGGGCCCACGCGGCGATGTCGCTGATTCCCGCTGTTAATCCAATGGTGCTGATTAAGCCTGAATTCTCTCGTTCGCGCCGAGGATCACCGTGTTGCTGGGCCACTATCCAGGGAGCGCTGACAGGGGCGACTCGCCGTTGCAGAGTTTTCAGTTTTTCAACAAAGTGGTGTGCATCCCGAAATCGCTTATTGGGATCTTTTTCGAGCAGCATTGCCACGGTGTCTGATACGGTCTGATCGATTTTTGGATTTACCTCAATGGCTACCATCGGTTTGGAATGCTTATGTGCCTCAATAAACGAGTCGCGGTCGCGCGCCTGGAAGGGCAGCTTTCCGGTGAGCATCTCAAACATAATTATGCCCAACGAGTACAGATCTGAAAGGGGGGTGGCATCTTCTCCCCGAGCCTGTTCCGGCGACATATACTCAGGGGTTCCAAATACCGCCCCTTTTGCGGCCAGTCGACCGTCCTGACTCAGACGGGCCAATCCAAAATCAATAACCTTGACAAAATTCTTACGACCTGCGCGATTTATCAGGTGGATATTGTCCGGTTTAATGTCCCTGTGAACAACGCCCAGATCATGTGCTCGAGCCAGAGCCGCGGTTGCCTGTTCCATGATGTCCAGGATTTCGTCGAGCTGCATGGGTCCCCGGGCGATGAGGTTGGAGAGTGCATCACCTACCAGCAGTTCCATGACGAGATAGGCGAGTCCGTCCTCGGTTTCTCCAAAATCAGAGATGTCCACTATATTTGCGTGGTTGATGCGGTTGGCTGCACGCGCTTCCCGTAAAAACCATGCACGAAAATGTTCTTCGCCCCGTCGTTCAGGCTGAAGAATTTTAATTGCTACGACTCTGTCTATGAGCAAGTGTCTGGCTCTGTAAACTGCCCCCATGCCGCCAACGCCGAGTCTGGATTCCAGCCGGTATCGATCTGCTATCACACGTCCCAGTAATCTGTCTTTCATATGGAGCCTTTCAGTATTGACGCGATTGTTTTCTCATTCGTTAAAGATTATCAAGTAAAAATCGAGCCAGCAAATCCCGGTCATCGTAGTCGTCGCCCGTTGGCGCTGAGGGACTTTTGCTGCCGGGGGTCCCCTTGGGCGGCGACTGCTTTGCCTCATCGATAACCGGGACCCCGGTAAACCCCTGAACAACCTGGTAGGCGGAGTCTTCCAGGAGGACCGAGTCCATGTAGTGCTCGCAGCCCATATCGAGCAGTGTGCTCAGTTCCTTCACTTTGCCTATCAGCGAATGCTGATCCGACCCGTCACCCACATCGGCAACAAAATGGACTGCCTGGCTCAGTTTATACGTCATATTTTCATCGGTGATGGTGAGCAGATTGTCCTCGATGGACGCTTTTTCATCGATAATCCACTCGTCCATCATTTCCTGAGGCCAGAACAGGCGATTTTCACCCATGTGTTTCTCCTGAAATTACAAACTGTTACCTCGTAAAATACGTGAAGCATAGTTGCTTGTACAGATTAATTTAATATAATTTCAACCGGGTACAACGCGAGTGTGGCTTTTCTGGAAAAAATGTTTTTAAAATTTACTGGAAAAAACTGCACGTCTGTCAGGATTGTCGTTCAATTAGGTGTTGCACCGCAGGGGGGATGAGAGGGCTGGGGGGCTGCTGCCTGAGCGCTGCCAGTATCACCTGACATTTCTGCTCAGCTGGCGCCAGCGAATTCACGATAATCAGCTTTTCTTCGAGAAGACGACACAGTCCGCCGTCGCTCTGCCACGGTTCGCCATTCTGAAAAATGGGTTCATATCGGATTTGCAGCCCAAGTCGGATCACCGTTTTTTCGAGCAGCTTCAGAACCAGCTTTGCATCTTTTGTAAAGAATTGGATGCTTGAAACGCTTGAATGGTGGCCTATAGTGGCTGAACTACTCATTTTTCGGGGGATTCGCGGGGTCAATTTGCGGTTTCCTGTGAAAGATGGTTTCGAACCTGTCAACAAATGCATCCTTGCCGCACAAAAGCAGGCTTCCAAGCGGCATCACCTTTTCGGCTTCCATTCTCATCTGCCCCGCCAGAACCCTAATATCCCACTGGGCATGGGCATCCTCCCTTAGACGGCAGAAATGATAAAGATCTCTTAGGTTTGCAGTGAGCAGCACCCGTCGGCGATGGGCATTGGTGAGAACATAAGGAGCGACATCCGGCAATTCACTTCTTATCTCGCTGTAAAGTTTTTCTGATTGTTGCGCGTGTCGAATGAAAAGATCATGCATCCCGCACTCCTGGATTGCCGGCGGAACGGTTAATCCCAACGTTGTGTTGTATGCCTGCACGGATTGGCTCATCATCCGATGACGTTTGAGCTGCCCAAATGCGGCTGCGGAGACGGAAATGTCAAAACTCAGCTGCACGTGCTCGAATTCCCTTGGGGGCGTGTCGAAGAATTCCATTCGTGAGAATGCACTTTCGTACAATTGTGTCAGCGCAATATCATCCATTTGCCGCGCGGTTTCCAGACAGGCAGCAAATCCAACATTGGATGCCGCGCAGAGCATTGCCGCCGCTGTGATACGATCGGCATCGGGCGTGCAATTCACGAGCGATACATCGGCTGACGGTGCCTGGGCTGCTTCCTGTTTGAGGGCGTTTTGTGCAATGGACTTCAGCACCGTGGGCGTTTCCAGTTCGTACGAGCCAGGTGCTGTAAACAGTAGAATGGACGGTGCCACGCGGGTTCCCGTATCATAAAACCGTTTGCCCAGATCGCGAAGTTCAGCGAGTTTTGCACCATTTAAACGTTTGATAATCAGCTCCAGATTTCGGGCGTTTGCGGTAAAGCCAAGTTGACCGGCAGTGCATAGCAGTGTCGCATAGCGAGCATCTTCCTTTGCCCATCCATCCACCATATTTCGACTGGATTTTTTGGCCACCAGGTCCGGATGTAATTGCTCAAGCCGTTTGAAAAGGGTCTTATGAAGTGTTTCGTATACTTCTGTCTGTCTGGCGATCAGCGCTTCCAGTTTTGTTGCGAAAGGCGTGTTTTTCAGCTCCTCAGGCATTACAAAATCATTTTCAAGCGTGATGTATCGCTGGCTTTTTTCGGTAAAAGAGCACAGCCTGAAGTGCTCCAGTTCCTCTATGGCAAGCCTGGAGAGACCAATAATGTCAAAATTGAAAACCGCGTGCTCCGCAACTGAATGGTGCCCCATCCCAAAGATGATTTTTCGATTGGATTTCCGTGCACTGGATACTTCATTGCGCGCTGCGTCGCGAAGCTCATTGACCGGTGCGGGATTTCTGCTGATTCGAGCGTAGGCAGCAGAGAGCACTTCCGGGGTCAGTCGTTCTGCAGGAACGCCTGCAGCTCGCGCTTCCTCGATGACCTGTGAGTCGATGTTGTATCCCGCCAAAATAACTTTCATGAACAATACCTCACTATTTGTTCAGGTTATTCAGCGAATGTATCCACAGGCGAGAAGGAGAGCAAGCTAAAAAAAATTGTGCAGTGGCGGTGAAAATAATTCGCCGCAGACCACTTAAAAAAGGATTGTTCCCGTGGTGATTCCGGTCACTGTCACGTAAAAAAGTTTTGGCATTGCTGCACATTTCAGGGTATTCGAGTTTCCGGATTCACCGGGAAAGCGTTGAAGATGTCATTTTGGGAAATCATTTTAATTGCGTTGGCGTTGGCTGTGGATGCGTTTACGGTGGGAGTGGCAGTTGGGGCATCGCACAGCAGCCCACGGCAGATTTTTCGATTGTCATTTCACTTTGGCCTGTTTCAGGCACTGTTGCCGCTGCTTGGCGCCATACTTGGGTCGTGGATGAGTTATCTGATAGCCGCATATTCCCATTGGGTCGCTTTCGTTCTGCTTGCCCTTGTCGGGGGAAAGATGATTTACGAGACATATGCTGAGAATGAAGAGGGGGACGCCTACGCCAAGGATCCTACTCGGGGAATGACGATGGTGATGCTCTCTGTGGCCGTGAGTATCGATGCGCTGGCAGTGGGATTCACGCTGGGCCTTGAGGATGTGCCTATCTCTCTGGTGGTGTCCGTTATCGGTGTCGTGGCTGCACTTGGGACTGTGGCAGGTATGAAGCTGGCAGGACGAATTGCATCCCGGGTGAGCCATCGGCTGGAGCCGTTTGCCGGTTTAGTGCTTATCGGCCTGGGTATCAAGGCGGTAGTAGAATATTATTTGTGAGTACCCCGCTGAGGCGTTCGGAGGCGAATGACGAAATTGCTTGATTTTAAGCTTTTTACTTCGTAATCAAATAAAACAAAATGTATCGGCTCATGTGCTTGCCGGTATTTCCATTTGCGAAGCGCGGTATTAAATATATACTGAATTTAGCGTTTATGAAAAAACGAAAACCCAGAATTGGCGTCGTCGTTTCCTCTCTGCACGAGGCATGTCAATCATTAATGTGGAACGGCATCTTTCGCGCGGCCAAAACCCGGGATGTCGAAATCATTTCGTTTGTGGCCACCAGCCAGGATCGAGTGGACAGTCTTGATTTGCATATTCAGATTGTGGCGGATTTTGTGGTTCGATCTCAGCTCGACGGCATTATTCTCTTTACAGGCACACTTGCTGAATTTCTGGATACAAAGCGGCTGGAGGAGTTTTATCATCGATTCCTCGATTTGCCCGTGGTGAGTGTCTCCTATGACATTCCCAATGTGCCGAGTATTATTCCCGATAACACGACCGGAGTGGTGGATATGGTTGACCACTTCGTTTCCGTTCATGGATATAAACGCATTGTTTTTGTTAAAGGGCCCGCCGGGCACAGTGAAGCGGAAGAGCGCTTTAAAGCGTACAAGCAGGGATTGATAAAAAACGGTATCGCGTACGATCCCCGGCTGGTATGCGAAGGAACTTTTACCGCCCGTTCCGGTGTGTCCGCCGTACGTTATCTTTTTGCGTCTGCTGTTCATTTTGATGCGGTTATATGTGCCAACGATGAAGCAGCGCTGGGGGTAATTTCGGAACTGAAAAAACGTCATCGACACATTCCAATTGATGTGGCCGTGGCGGGATTTGACGACATAACTGACGCGGCATTTGTGCTGCCAGCCCTGACCACTGTCCGGCAACCGCTGTTTCAGATGGGGTCGACTGCGCTGGAGACCGTGCTTGACCAGATTGAAGGCAGATATCCGCAAATGCTTCGAGTAATGCCCGCGCATCCAGTGTATCGGCGCTCATGTGGCTGCTTTCCAAGCACTATCCGGAATTCGACACCACCAAGCGAACCGTATCCCGTTCCCATTTCCCGGGAGCTGGTGTTGAACCGAATTTTACGCAAAGTGGGAGTCGCGCTGGGAGAAGATTTGTTGCGAGATCAGGGTTCCAGTGAGGTGGCTGGCAATATTGACAGTATTCTGTCCGCTTTCGAGGATAGTCTGTCTCAAAGCGACGTGCATCATCATTTTTTAAACAGCCTCGACAGATATTTATTTGTGGTGGAAGGCTGCAGCGGAAATATCGATTCTCTTCAGATTATTCTTCTTGAGCTGTCGAGTTACCTGGGTACCTTCGGAGAAGATATACAGGTGTTGACCAACGGGAATGGTCTGTTGCAACAGGCGCAGATTCTTCTCCGGGAGTACAGGCTTCGGGAAGCGCAGACCCGAAATATGGAGGAGGCAGCGTTTGGGCTGAAAATTCGTGAAACCTCGCAGAAGATAATTACGACGTTCGATATAAGTCGATTGAAATATACAATTCTTGAAGATTTTCCCGAGATAAATATCAATCTGTTCGTGTTTGCACTGTATGACACCCCCATTCGCATCACAAAGGAAAAGTGGCGATTTCCCGAGCAGTCTAAATTGGTTGTTGGATTCAACAAGTCCACCGGTGTTCAGATTGATGACAGCGAAAAGAATATTTTTCCGACCCATAATCTGATTCCGGACTCATTGCGAACTTCCAAAAACGGCGCGTACATTTTCATGCCGCTGTTTTTTAAAAATGAACAGTTTGGCTTCGTTATTTTTGACTATCAGGACGGGCAACCGTTTTTTATGTACGAAGAGCTTCGGCTTCATATTGGATCTTCGCTTAAAAGCTCGATGATGATGCATGACTTGAAAATCCAGTCGATGGTAGATGAGTTGACGGGGTTGTACAATCGTCGGGGGTTCGTGGAGTTGAGTCGGAAAATGATTGACTCAGCCCGACGCGCCGGTGGAAAACTGCTGGTATTTTATGCGGATCTCGATGGCCTTAAACGCATCAATGATGTTTATGGTCATGACGAAGGTGATGCTGCCATTTCCGGTGCAGCAAGCGTGTTAACCGATACATATCGCAATCGGGATGACATCGCTCGAATTGGGGGCGAACAGATAACGGTTA
>JAFGWT010000168.1 GCA_016937015.1 Deltaproteobacteria bacterium
CGCCCGCGGGGGGTGTGACGCCGCAGCCGGAAGAGGGCGCTCCGGTATCCGTGTCAGAATCGGTATCCGCGTCGGTATCCGCATCGACATCGGTATCTGTATCAGCATCGGCGTCTGTGTCCGCATCTGTGTCGGTATCCGCATCTGTGTCTACATCTGTGTCTGCGTCGTCACCACTTGATGGGTTTTCTGAACAACCGCACAACAGCGCGACAATGCATCCTTGTAAAAGTATCAACGAGAAGCGCATTTCGATTCCTCCTTTGCAATTGGTTTTATGGGGCCCGTTTTCAATTTATCACAGATAGAAATTCAGTGAGAAAGAATTGAGGGCTTCTGAATCTTTGTTAACGCATGAAAAATTTTTTTTTGAGATTTAGCTCCGAGGGCAACTGCAATAACAACGTTTAACTGGGAGTCAGCGCGAACGCTTGTTCTTTTTGCAGAATGGCCAGATTGAGTCTGTTGGTGAGCCTGTCGCAAAAAGGCAGTTTTGGGAAAATTGACAGTAGTCGCGTTCGAATCGTTTTTGGAGATGTTCGGGCGTTTGACGGCCACTGACGGTATCATAAAAGTAGCGCTGGCCAAGGTACGGGGTTGGGCAGTAAATGGCGCGGAAGTTTCTTTTTATATAGTACTTGTCACCGTCATCGTTTGCCGGGTTGTATCCGTTCAAAGGCGTGGGATAGTGCTCCGGATCCGAATAGTATTCCTCGGTGAATTCCAGCACCCAGTTTCCGTATTGCCGAACGGTATCCAGATAGTCCCATTCGCCACCATGGTGACTGTAATCCTGATGGCGGTACAGTTCGACCGGTTTCAATTCAACGTCTTTGGCGAGATTTGCAGTCATGTCGTTCAGTTGAAGTGATGTGTTGAGCAGTTTTCGTTCATCGTCACTGTTCAACCCCACAAGCTCTCCCGCCCAAAAGGGGTGAGGCTGGTCGACATGACGCATCTGCCATATGCCCGCCACGTCGTTTCCTTCGAAATGCAGCCAGGCAACAAATGGATCAGAATGACCCGAACCGTCGGATAGGGATGCGCTGACGTCCATTCGAATATACGCACTTGCGCCACTCGTTAGCGTCAGCTGTCCAGCGCCGATCCTATCCAGTGCACCGGTTTTCGTGTTTTGATGATACAACGCAACAGAGAGGGGACTGTCACAGCGGTCCATCGGCACGTCGAGGATAAACGTGTCACCCAAGGTCGCATCGCTGCCTTCGGCATGATACACCGGCGTCATCTGTATCCGCCATTGGCCAAAGGCCTCACTGGCATAACTGCATTCAATCTTATCTGATTCAAATGCGACCCGTTTTGCCCCTATCCGACTGGGTATCTCCACATCCCGCCATGCATCCGCCAAACAGCCGTTTTTTCTGGAACCCTCAGTGGTAATTCGCCATGTGTTATTGAACCGTTGCATCACAATGGCTTTTTCGTGGATTGATTTTTTTTCCTCAACAGACCAGACGCCCCAGTCCAAAAACATCACTTCGTCGTCTGTCGCGCGAATGGGATGCAGACGATTGATGGTCATCGACGTTAACCCGAAATCACTGTTGTAAAAAAAGTGTTTGAGGTATTTGGCGCGGTTCTGCTTTAGCGACTTTTTAGAAAAATTTTTCTGTCCGTAAAAACAGTCCAGCACATCGGCATACCCATCGAAGTATTGTTTGGCTTTCTTGTGATTGTAGTACCAGATGATTTCTCGATACCGTTTAAAGGCAGCTGTAGCGGCATCCAGATTCATATTGCCGGCATCGTCGCTACGCCGCATTGCCCCGGCATCGGTGGTGTTATCATCTGCCCTGGGTCCGGTTTGCGTTCCGCGTGCGGTACCGGGTTTTGGTGATGTCATGGGCACTGCAACCGGGACGGACAACGTATCTGTCACAACACCTGCCAAAGTGTCCTGTGCCGCAGTATTCCCCTTGGCCGAATGTTCCTGCGGCTTTAGGTTGCCACAACCCAGAGACAGAAAAGTCATCACCACAATTGCCTGGGTCATGTGGCCGTGTTGTTGGCATGAACAGCAGCATTTTATTTTTCTTTTAAAAAGCATCATCATATTTACGCCGCATTTACGCCGCAATATTGAAATTAAACACAGGAAATTCAAAGCACTTTTTAGCGACCAACAACAATCAGTCTCAGCATGAATGGGGGGCAGCATGAAAAAATTATTTGCGTAAATCATGACTGCAAATGACCGTTTGTTGACTACGAATTGTTCCAACGGATTTTCACTATAAACAGCGTCTAATTTTCAGGGATCACTTTTCAAGACTGTCGCTGTGTATTTTCAGCGTGTTTCCTGCTCATTAACTAATTATAACTTCCAATGTATTTTTCATAAAATAACAGCTATCTTCCCAGATCTAAACGCACTTCTGAATGAAAAATCAGCAATTCAACTGCATTGAAGGTAAAAGCAAATGACTTTTATCTGGGTTAAAGGTTCCGGACTGAAGATATTCAGCACTCCTCAATTGATACTCGCTATTTGGGCCGTTGGCACTGCGGTCTGCATTCCGTTGCTCGGCAGGCACGATTTCGGCATCGACGGATTTTACGGTTACCTGTATGACGGCCCCTTCACGATTCTCGTTGCTGCGGTGGGCGCTGCTTGCATGGGCCTGACTCAGTTGTTTGGAAATCGGTGGTCGCAGGTAAAAATGAAGACTTCATAGCCGTTGATCCTGACATCTGTGGTTCCTTACCTGGCTGGCTCTGTCGCGGCGTTTATCATCTCGAACAACTATCGGTCAATTGTAGGTCCGGGTGGGTACGGCGCATTTCACGGCATTTCACGGCGCGGTGATTGCCGCCAATCTAAAATTTTTTTGGTGCGCTGTTCAGCTTTGCGCTGGTCCTCTCGTCGGCTCATATCCTGCTGTCCAACCTGTTTCAACTCGTTTCGACGCGCGACGCATTCCTGCCTCAAAATAACCAATAGTCTTCCCAATAGTCTTCCCAATAGTCTTCCCCAATAGTCTTCCCCCAATAGTCTTCCCCCCCTTTTCGTGGGGAGAGTTTGGCTTTGATGTACCCAATAGTCTTCCCCCCCTTTTCGTGGGGAGAGTTTGGCTTTGATGTATGGAGACGGGACTTTTTATGGTTTGTGGTTTTTGTTTTTTCGACTCGGATTGGATTTTTCAGTTTTGAGCGAGACTGATTCCTTGAATTGGATTGGGTGATTAAAAATGTTTTGCAAAATGCTTTGTTTTTTTTTGAAACGGATGCAGTTGTCC
>JAFGWT010000169.1 GCA_016937015.1 Deltaproteobacteria bacterium
CCACTGCTCATTTATCGACAGTCTCCTTCGCGGGTATGACGAACAGTATTTCCTCTTAACCCGAGCTCTGAGAGCGTTCCAGACCCACGATCGGGGTCGAACCCCGCTTATTGCTCTTTTTCTCTTTCTTTAGCCGGTTGCTGGCGCGGTGTTGCAAACAGCCTAAATCAGTACGACACTGTCAATGGCGCAGCGTTAACCGACGATGCATACGGGAACCTCACACATAAGTCCTATGGGGCCGATACGGCCTATACATATAATGCCGAGACCTCATCCGGGAAAAAGTGCTGGATGCAGCAGGCGCCGTCACAGACACGAATTATTACGACTGGGGCCTGGATTCGCAATTGCTGGAGGGGCCGCAACTTTATTGGGATTAGTGAATGATGTTTGCACAGGCCCGGCATCCGTCCCTTATCCACTCTAAGACCGTCCCGGATTTCGCGCGGATTTCGCGAATCCAGAATATCGTTTTGCACTACGCAAAGCATGTGTGGCGACGCAAAGGACATTTCACTTCCCCGAATCATTGCAACTGCGGTTTTGATTGGTCTGTGGGGGGATAAATTATTCGGTGCGCATGGAGAGGAAGCGGGCGTGTCCGTTTTGGACCATGGTTTTGTTGATGTAGTTGCCATCAGCCACGATATCGGCGACGTAGCGGCCGTAGCGGTCGGTGCTGTAGGTGTAGATGATGATAGTGTTTTTATTTTGAAGCAGGCGTTGCAGGGCGCGTTTGGCTTTTTGACCTTCGGGGGTGCTTATCTCCATGGCGTCGATGCCGCGCAGCCGGAATCGCTCCTGTATAAAAAGGCCGCCAGAGAGCTGGACCTGCAGTTTAACGGTATCGCCGTCAACCACGCTGTCGAGGGTGGCGGGATAGCAGTAGCGCTCACCAGGGGCACATGTCACCGGGCTGAAGTGACCATTGGTATATCGCTTGAGATGCGTGCCTGTTTTAAATTGCGCCATGCGACTTGAGCTGGGCGTTTGCAGCACGCCAAATCCAAGGTCGAGCAGCGGGTGTCCGTCGCCCTTTGGGCGAATGAGTTTTACGATATTGGGCGTCGCATTTCGGGGCGACAGGGGAAACGCCCGGGTGGATTGGCCGGCCTGCTGATTGGTGTATGAAACCAGTTGCTGCAACGCGGCACGTCCCAGCCGCTGCTGGATGGCCTGGTTTTCAAGTGCGGCGCGGGTCTTTGCATTTTCGACGCTGAGCAAAATGCAGTAGTGACTCCATGGAAGTTGCGGATGAATGGTGTCGTCGCTATACAGGGCGGCGAATTTTCGCATGTAATGGATGGTGCGGGTGGAGGGCCCATCGCCGTATTTTTTTTTGAGATCGCGGCACAGGTTGGGAACGAGCCTTTTGCCATAGTGTCCGGTTTGTTCCGCCTCTGACAGCATGCCGTCTATCTGCTGGCCCATATGCAGATAGCCGTAATTGCTTTGACTATCGCCGGCACTTTCGGTTTTGACAATGGTGGCTTCGTAGATTTGACAAACGCGTTCGAATAAGGTTTTATATGACGTGATGTGTTTTTCGTTCATAAACAGCCCTCTGATATTGTTACGTTTTGTTTTGTTTTTAAATCACCCCCAAAGATTGTGCAACATGTTGCACAATTGGTGACCCCACGCAGGGAACAGCAAGTAAATACCTGAAATCATTAACATAATCGCCCATTTTTGAATTTGCCTAAAACAGGCCATTTTGAGATATTACCGACAAATATTCGTTTTTTGATATTTTCTTGGGGACGTTTGTGAAGGGTTGTCCGCCCTTCGCCGGAGGCTTCGGCGAATCGTGGATTTGGAGTCCGCCGTCGCGCCTTGGGCGCTGTGTCGCTATTATGAAAATTGGTAATAACGTTTTTTTCGGTCCGTAAGCCGGCGAGTCGGCGTTTGCACACAAAAAAAGGGCTGATTGTGCCAATCAGCCCTTGATACCAGAGAAGGGACTTGAACCCTTACAAGCGTAAAGCTTACTGGATTTTGAATCCAGCGCGTCTACCAGTTCCGCCACTCTGGCACGAAACGAGAGTGGTCTGATATCATGTTGTTTTGAAAATGTCCAGTGGATTAACACACCGTTCCACAGATTCCTGTTGCCTAAGTGTCCGTTTTTCTGGAATAACACCCCCATGAAGCTGATTGCCGACTTGCACATTCACTCCCGATTTTCGATGGCCACGAGCAGGGATCTTGATTTTATTGCCCTGTACAAAAGCGCTCTCGAAAAAGGGATTGGGCTGGTGGGCACCGGGGATTTTACCCATCCGGGGTGGATGGCGGAAATTGAAGCCCAGCTGGAACCCGCTGAGGACGGTCTGTTCAGGCTGAAACCGGAACTGGAAAAAAAGGCGATGCTGGCGGTGCCCGGGGCATGCATTCGCAACGTGCGCTTTGTGCTTCAGGTGGAAATCAGCAACATTTACAAAAAGAATGAGCGCACCCGCAAAAATCACAATCTGGTGTACGTGCCGACCATCGATGCCGCAAAGAAGATCTCGACCGCCCTTGAAGCCATTGGCAACATCCGGTCGGACGGACGGCCCATTCTGGGCTTGGATGCCCGCGATCTGCTGGAAATCACTTTGGAATCCGACCCGCTCTCATTTTTGATTCCCGCCCACATCTGGACGCCGTGGTTTTCGATGCTGGGTTCGAAATCCGGGTTTGATTCCCTTGAAGAGTGCTTTGAAGATTTAGCCCCCCACATTTTTGCGGTGGAGACGGGCCTGTCGAGCGACCCGGCGATGAACTGGCGCTTAAGCGCGCTGGACCATTTGACGCTGGTCTCCAATTCGGACGCCCACTCCCCGGGCAAGCTGGGGCGGGAGGCCAATCTGCTGGATATTGAGCTGGGATTTGAGCCGTTGCGGGATGCGCTGCGCGACAAAAGGGGGTACCTGGGCACCCTGGAGTTTTACCCCGATGAGGGCAAGTACCACCTGGATGGGCACCGCAAATGCGGGGTGCGACTGACGCCCGAGGAAACCCGTGCCCATGGGGGCAACTGCCCGGTGTGCGGCAAGCCGGTAACAGTGGGGGTGATGAGCCGAATAGCGGAACTGGCGGACAGGGACGCCGGGTACACGCCGGAATCGGCCTTTGAGTACACGAGCATTGTGCCATTTAATGAAGTGATTGCCGAGACGCTGCAGGTGTCGCCCGGCACACAGCGGGTGACCAATCTGGTGCAGCATTTGCGCAGCGAGCTGGGGCCGGAGCTCTTTATTTTGCGGGATGCGCCGCTGGAAGAAATTGAAAAGGTGAGCAACGGGGCGGTGAAGGAGGCGATTCGACGGGTGCGCGCGGGGGAGCTGGTGATTGACGGGGGGTACGACGGGGCGTTTGGCACCATTCGCATTTTTGAACCGGGGGAACTCTCAAAGCTGTCGGGCCAGATTGGTCTGCTGGGATTTGCCCCCCCGGCCCCCGGAAAAAGACGCACGGTGAAGGAACGAAAACGGGAAGCCGAAGAAAAGAGCGCCCGTCGCGCCGACAGCGGTGGAAAGACGGGCGTGAATACGGATTTGCTGAGCCTGCTGGACAGCAGCAAGAAGCAGAGTCGCCAGCGGGTGCTGGAGCAGGTGCTGGATGATCCGCTGTTTGGACTCGATGAGCAGCAGCGCGCAGCGGCCCGGGAGCTGAATGGTCCGCTGCTGGTGGTGGCCGGACCCGGCACCGGCAAAACCCGCACGCTGGTGGCCCGCATCGCGCATCAAATCAAAACCGGCCATGTGACCCCAAGGCAGGTGCTGGCGATTTCGTTTACACGGCAG
>JAFGWT010000018.1 GCA_016937015.1 Deltaproteobacteria bacterium
ACCGGAACTCACAAATATGACCCGAGACTACGATGAATATTGACGGATACGCTCAGAATGGCCCGCTTAAGCGATCACGCATGCACGAGGGATAAATGCATGACGAACATATTGGACTAACGAAGCGCTCTATTTTCAGATGCTCTGAAGCCAGGATTCTAAAATGCTCAATTCGTCCGTTGTAACAATTTTATTCTTTTCCAGCGAAATATATGCATTATATAAATTGTCGCCAACAGATGCTCGGCGGCTTATCGCGCTGCTAACAAAGTTAATTACATCTTGAATCTGAGTGTAACATGGTATCTCCGAAACAAAATCTGCCAACAAATTGTGTTCGTTTCTTTCCTGGTACACGGTAGCTTCAGTAAAGCCAAGGCTGAACCCAGCTGCATTCATGATTGGCTGCGCAACTATCCCTCTTAAAATATCTGTAAATCTGAATGTAACTGTCGCTGGCAGATAAAGAAGGGCGAAGAGCTCTTTTCGGGTTGCCGTGTTTTGTGAATTATAGGGGCAATACACTCCTGGAGAGAGAACAACTGGCGCTCTTTTTTCGAACTTGAACAGTTCAGAAAAAACAAGTCTGTAGATTGCGTCAACGTCAGGATCGTCATCTGCCAGCCCCTGCCAGACCCCAACAGTCGTGGATGATTTGTCTATTTGTACACTGACTTCACTGCAAATTAGTTCCAAAGGATATCCACGAGGCCAGACTTTCCGTTTCGTATACAGGGAATAAATATTAAAAAATGACGCATTTGACTGAAGCACATCAAAGTCACCGGAAAAAGTGGGAAATGTCCAATTTTCATAAGGAAGATTGTCATCATCAGTATCGACAATCACAGTTGCACCCGCACGAATTGCATATATGTATCCGATCATCTTTCTACAATAGTGATTCCATGGCAACGTTTTCGTAAGGGGATAGGCCAGCGCCTGCTGCTGCGCCGCCGAAATAAACGTCACATTTTCACATTCCCAATCTGCCGGCGTCTTTTGGTCTCCGGCAACCACCAAATGATAACCGCAAAGGGCAGCAAATTCCCTGACAGCCTGGGTTGGACGTGAAATCGACGTAATGACAATGTAATTACTCATAGTGGTCTCCTTCTCAGCTTCACTTTCGCAAAAGCCAGTGACGCATCACAATTGGACTCGGTGAATCCCGCATTGCTGCTTTGTTATAAGAAACACGCAATACTGGTTGATTTGCGAATGAAGGAAAACATATAGCACCATCAAGATACTGGTGTCAAAACCATGCTATGTTTTTTCCATCCGATAGTCTCGTTCGTCAACTATCGCTGGGTTTGGTCGCTTTGATCGACCAAACGATGGTTTGGATACAAGCTACACCTTGCGTCGACAGCGTTTACGAATTGCCGATAGCTTTTCGCTTTGAGGTGGCATCCTCCAGCGCTACAACCGATTTTGTTCCGCTCCCCCAATGGAACCAGCCGCCTGAACTGGAGGCAATTGACAATGTCAAGTAGTTGTCGGCGATGTAACAGTCCGCGTGCTCCTGTACTTCCACCACACGGATTCGAAGTTCTCGCAGCGCTTTCCTCACCTCGGTGCCTCTATTCCCACAAAATAAGGGCTCAAATTAATTTCACATCCGAATTGTCACATTATTCTCGTTTTCGAAATTGGTACACCGCGAAAATCTCATAGAAAATTATGCTGGACTTGTGGTAAAATTTCGTTTTAAATAGTCTTCCAATGCAACAATTTTTTTTGTACACAATTTTGTGCTAAAAAACGAATACAGCATAAAATGGCTGCTGTTAATCCAGCTAATCCGGAATTGAAAATACCATCTTTCAGTGACAAAAAAAAATAGTTAAAGGTCAACATGGAAAAACTTAGTGGAACGCTTGCCGAAGCGAATGACTTATTAAAACAGGGGGCCTACAAAGAAGCCCTTGCGTCTTACAAACGTTACGCAGCAACAGCAACAGGCGTATTACAGGCATCTGCCATGTTTAATATTCGCCTGATAGAAAAAAAAATTCAGCTGAACGAACAGGATTATTTTTCACTGGACGATAAATCTGCTGTTGCCAGGATTGCACAACAGGCAGAAAGTTATTCTGAAAGCGATTCTCAATGTGTCGAAGGACAGATAGATGTATTTGGTACAAACCCGACACACATACAGGGATGGGCCATCGACAGAAATGGCGACAAACAGGTAGAAATTGCGGTTTATATTGACGACATATTTGTTGCGGAGGCTACAGCCAATTCATTTCGGTCAAATCTGAAAACGAACAGGATTGGTAATGGGTACCATGGTTATTTTTGCGAAATTCCCCTTGTATACCTCAATGGAAAAAAACACACAGTAAAGGTAAAAGAAAAAATCACCGGAATACTGTGTGGAGAAAGACAGTTTGCGTCTGAACAGGCTGTCAATTTTACTGACTTCAATGAAATGCAAAATTACAACATCTTAGATCCTGTGTTTTCCGCGCCATTTGATGAGTATAAAAAGCGCTGTCTCGCCTATATGGATGTAGTTGCAAAATCATTTTCTGCTCTGGGAAAGAAAAACGAATCAACCCACAAAGTCACGATTTTGATGGCAGTATTCAATCGACAGGACTGTGTGAAAGAAGCAATTGATTCTGTTTTGGCGCAAACATATCAAAATATCGAACTGTTGATTGGTGACGATGGAAGCTGCGATGGGACACCTCAACTTCTTAATTCTGTAAAACATGAAAAAGTTAAAGTCTTTCTTTTCCCAAAAAACAGAGGAAAGGCCGCAGTACTGAACGATCTTTTTAACAATTCCGATGGAAACCTGGTCGCCTATTTGGACTCCGACAATACATGGGACCCCAAATATATAGCAGCAATGGTGGGCGCTTATGTAAAATCAGGTGCATCCGTTCTTTACAGCGGACAATATTTATTCTCCGGAAATGCCACAAAACCGTATGCTGTCAGATATGCACCTTTTAATCGAAACCTCTTGTACAATCGGAATTATATTGATCATAACTCATTTTTCCATGAGCGGATAGTATTTGAAGTTGTTGGGGGGTATGACAGTGCTCTTCGAAGATGTTTGGATTATGATTTTATTATCAAGGCTGTTTCCATGTATAGAACGGTTTCAGTGCCGGTGTGCCTCACCAATTACCACTATGAAAAAAGTGGAAACGCCATTACAGGAGCCCATCATCTGATCTCCGATATGCATAAAGTACGTGCAGATGCTCAAAAGTTAATGCTGACCACTAAAAGAAGCTCATCGCCGTATCTAACTCAAATTATATCAAAGCCATGCAAAAAAATGTCTGTCATTATCCCAAACTATGAATCATTGGAAGATCTCAAAGACTGTATCAAGGCTCTTGATAGCATGGCAGAAAGAAAAGAAATTGAATTAATCATCATCGATAATAATTCATCTTTCGAAACTAAAGCATTTCTACGAGAACAACAGCAAAAAAAGACTGCTGAAATTGTTTTAAATGAATACAACTATGGCTTCACATACGCTGTGAATCAGGGAATAGAGCTTGCCGCCAAAAATACTGATGTTATCCTCTTAAACAATGATGCACTTCCAGCATCTGGCGCCTTCCGATTAATGTCACAATTTTGCTCTTTCAAGGATGATGTTGGAGCGGTAGTCCCTGCGCAAGTGTTGGAGCCCAAAACGCCGACGATAAAGACACACGTACCGTATGCTCGCGAAGATGCTTATTGCGATGTAAATTTGTCTGTACACCATCGAAACATGGCTCCCATTCCAATGCTTTCAGATGGCACTTACTATAAGGTAACTTTTGCACCATTTTTCTGCGTTTATCTGCCACGCCAGACAATAAATGAAATTGGTTATTTAGACGCTGAACTCGGCAGGCATTACCGTTCAGACAGACTGTATTCAAACCAGATTGTAAAATACTTGGAAAAATCAATCTATTACCTACCCGATTCTGTTGTGATTCATAAGCTTCAAAAATCAACTGCGCAGCTAAAGACCGGATCTGACAAGGGTTTTGATGAAATGTTCAAAAAAAATATATGGCCCGACCATATGTTGAACATTTTAGGCTACGAGAAAAAATGCTGGTTTTGAACAGCGACAACACAACAGCACCTTCCATCTGAAAATCCCGATATTCTCTGTCATCGCCTCTGGCTACAATACAATACTCAATTTGGTGCAAATTGCATCCGCGAGTATTATGCCTTGCTCAATACGTTTTTGGTTTTCAGCGACTATATTTTTTCGTTCGGGAGTGCCAATACCCAGCGCATGATGATTTGAGAGGGATTTTTCACGGACGGCTTTAATAAAATACGGGCCATTGTCTACAAAATGCACTCCGATGCCTGCCAATCGAATCCGCTCCAAAAAATCAGCGCCTTGCGCCACTCTAAACTCATTAAACAACCCCATATGTTTTAAAGCTTCCAGGCTACAAAAAAACGATTCAGTAGAAACAGCCGTTTGGCTCGTCAAGTGATCAAATTCATTGGCGGAAGGCAATTGAATTTCTCTGTCGTTGATACTGCACATCCGCGCTTGCAGAGCACCATTGAATCCTTTTTCCATGGCCAGGCTATTATACTCATTCAAATAAAACGGAATAAACCCATCCGGTAAAACGTCGTCAGCATCTAAAAAAAACACCAGACTGTCTCTTAGGATAACTTTCATCAGCAATGCGTTTCGCACCACGTAGGTACCCTTGTTTCGCGCACCTGTATGAAAGAATTCAAACTGGCCCTGGTATTTACGGGTAAGTTTTCTTGCCAGTGCCAGTGTTTCCGCACACCCATCAATCCCAACCAGCACTCTAAAAGTATTACCACATCGGTTCATCCAAACGGAATCCAGACATCGCTCCAAAGTTTCAGCAGCATTATGTGCGGCAATTGCAACCACGACGTTTGTATAGTGTGAAACCACAATGCCAGCTTTGTCATGAACAGTTGAGTCTTCCTTCCGACGTCTTTGAACACGTACTGTTTGGGCGTCCAGCCATGTAATCTTTTTTGTCGCTTCTGTTAAATATTCAGCGGTTCGATACCCGGCATGCCGCCATGGCTCCCATGACGGCGTTAAATGAACTGAATGACAATATCCTGAACTGACAACATTGCCCAAAGCAAGTGAACGCTTTTCCCACCCAACCTCGTCTGGAACGACGCTGTCAGAAAAAACAACTCGCCAGAACACAACCTCCGACTTGCTCTGTTCAATCGCATTGGCAATCATCGACATTGCATGAGGATTTGCAAGGCAAGCGTCATCGTCAAGGTACAAGACATAGCCGGTTCGAATAAATCGCAATATTCGGCTATAGCACAAATTGGCGGGATACCATTCACCGTACTCAACCCCCTCCGGCTTATCTGAAATGGCTTCTGAAGGTTGTCCCACCCCAAGTATTGCGCACTGATGACCGCAAACGTACCTCAAGCTTCGCGCGCCATCAACGGCAACATAGATGTTATAATTCGTGTAATCCTGATCATAAACGGATTTAATGCAGTCATGAAAAAAATTCGGTCTGTTATGGGTCCGAATAATCACATTGAAAAGTGGCTTCTTCTTCACCCATTTTTCTTCAACCAGTTCAAGCAACTCCGCCTCGGTCCGTGGCACTGATATGGAAGCGCCGGAAAATCGAAAGTACCATGCATGAAACGAATTCAAATGAACGTCTGTCTCGCGACACATCTTTGTAAAAATGATATTTTCACCCCCAAAGTATGAGCACAGGATACCCAGCCCCCCGTTGGATGAAATGAACCTGTTGCATCCCGCATACAAACGACACTGCAGTTCATTGATGGTGAATTCCGGGTACAATATACGCAAATCCTTTAAGGTCAGCACACCATCCAATTCATCAATTGCAGCGTCGTCAAAACTGGCATGATCCTCATAATCGGAGCCAAATGATGCAGCATCCAAATACACAATCTGATATTCGGTTTTAAGCATGTCAACCAGTTGTCGCAATGTATCACCATTGATGAAATTGATAGGCTCGCCATTCCATTCAGAATTTTTTCTATTGGTAATCACCACTGTAGGCTTTGGAAAAACAATCTTTTTATTATCATAAAATTTTTTCAATGGAGGAGGTGAAAAATATTTCCAGTTAAGTTGTGACTGGTGAATACGAATATTAGGAAATTCTGCAGCCTCAAGCGCTGCGACGTTGTGCCACGATCGACTTTGACAGAGCTCCTCATGCTCCGGTGAAAAAAAATAGAGACAGGCGGTATCGATGCCAGAAATGGTTTTCTTTAACTGCCCCTTTTGATGAAGAAAATACGCATAGGGCAATGCCGAAATCAATTCATACCCAAATTCCGGAAAGCCGCTATTTATTGTTACTTTTTGTTCAGGAGAATATTTTATGTAATCGTTCATATTCGTCCCAGAAATGAAGATCCAATAATTAATTGTCGAAAATAGTTACAACGTGTATGGCACACATATATCGAGGCTAGTGAGTATTTGCAAGTCACGAATATACAATAATCCTATCACACCGACGGACTTTGACCTTGCTGCAATTTCATTTAAACGATGATTCAATTTTGTTGGGTAAAAAATTCGTCAGGTAACTCCCGATTACCTGCTTATTCGGCCAATCGCGGGATTTTACCTGAGAATGTATCTATGGGAACATTGTCTCAGCATCGTGTGGGAAGCAGGCTGATCCATTAACGGGGGGGGGCCTGGATTCTAAATCGCCCCCACATTCTCAGAGTTTTACCACTTTTTCCATGCCAGTGGTTTTACCACCATAAACATTTTGCAAATCGACAATCAGTTGCGCGTTTTCCAGTATCATATCGTAGTTGACGTTGCTGTGTCTGGTGGCTACGACCACGCAGTCGGCATTGGCGACGATTTCCGGGGTGAGCGGTGTTGCGTCGAAGGTATGGCCGTTCGCTGTTTGGGCGACAGGGATGAATGAATCACTGTAGGAAACGACAGCCCCCTTGCGAACCAGTTCATCGATCAGTTTCAATGCCGGTGATTCACGGTCGTCAGCGATATTGGGTTTGTACGCCACACCGAGAATCAGTATTTTGGAACCGCGCAACGGTTTGCTAACCTTATTGAGCGCGAAATTGACTTTCACCATCATGCGATGGGGCATCAGGGTATCGATTTGGCCGGCGGTGTGAATCATTGTGAGGTCGAAGTGATATTTGGCAGCAATGTACTCCAGATAAAAGGGATCCAGTGGAATACAGTGCCCGCCAATACCAGGGCCGGGGTAGAAGGCCTGAAAACCATATGGCTTGGTTTTCGCCGCTTCAATCACTTCCCAAATGTCTATATTCATTTGATTGGCCAGAAGCGCCAACTCGTTAATCAGCGAGATATTAACGAGGCGGTAGGTATTTTCAAGAATTTTGGCCATCTCAGCCACCCGGGGAGACGACACGGGGTAAATGGATTCCACTGCGTGCTTATAAAGCGCCTCACCAATCTCCAATCCATCACTGGACAAGGCACCCAGAATTTTGGGTGTGTTGCGAGTTGTATAGTTCTGATTGCCGGGGTCCACGCGTTCGGGACTGAACGCCACCCAGAAATCCACTTCTTTTTTAAAGCCCGTTTCTCTCTCAAGAATTGGTGCAATGTAGTCTTCGGTGGTGGTGGGAAAAGTGGTGCTCTCCAAACAAACGAAAGACCCTTTGGTCATGTACTTGCCCACTGTCGCCGTGGAGTCTTCAACGTAGGTCAAATCGGGTTTTTTAAATTTGTCGAGCGGTGTGGGCACACAGATAATCAGGGCATCACAGTCAGCGATTTTAGAAAAATCCAAAGTGGCCTCAAGCAATTTTTTGCCTGTAACGTCTTTCAACTCAGCATCTTCCACATCAGCGATATAGTTGATGCCAGCATTCACATTCTCAACCTTTTTGCCGTCCTTTTCAAACCCTAGAACCCTGAGGCCGGATAATGCAAAATTCACCGCGAGCGGCAAGCCCACGTAACCGAGACCGATAACTCCGACGAGTACATCTTTTTGCTGAATTTTTTTTAATAAATGTGCTTTCATAATATCCGACGTATACGGCTCTATTGAACACGTGCCAACCATTTTTAAAGGCAAAAACTCAAACGCGGAGCGCCTGGATGAATCAACCTTAACCAAACAGAACCGCATTGAAGATGCACCAATATTTTTCAATACAAAAAAGCAGGACACAGTCATTACCGCGAAAGCGGTAATCCAGATAGCACAAGACTGGATCTCCGCCTGCGCCTCATGATTCTACACAAGTTTTTGTTGACATATATCTGCGTGATATAGCCATGATTCGTCGTTCCCG
>JAFGWT010000170.1 GCA_016937015.1 Deltaproteobacteria bacterium
ACTTGGCCCGGACTCAACGATTTCACCATTGACTATCAGGTAAATGCGTTCGCAGGCGGCGAGGGACTGGCGCACGGAATGATCGGTGAGCAGGACGCCAATACCATCCTGCGCCAACAGACGAATCAGCCCGGCCAGCTCCTCCTGCGCAACAGGGTCCACTGCGGCGAAGGGCTCGTCCACCAGCAGGATAGCCGGATTTGAGCAGAGCGCCCGGGCAAATTCCAGTTTTCTGCGCTCGCCACCGGACAGGGTACCACCTTTCTGAGTGGACAAATGCGACAGCCCAAACTGCGCCAGCAGCGCCGCTGCCCGCTGATGGGCATTGGGGTGTTTTAGCGTCAGCAACACCCCCAGCAGGTTATCTTTCACATTCAGGCCCGCAAATACGCTGGGCGTCTGCGGCAGGTAGCCCAGACCGAGTCGGGCACGCCTGTAGAGCGGCAACCCAGCGAGTGGCTGACCATTCAGGATGACCTCGCCGCGCTCAGGCTGTTCAAGGCCGAGAATCATTTTAAAAGTCGTTGTTTTTCCTGAACCATTGGGACCCAGCAGCCCCACCACTTCACCGCCATTGACGCATAGGGACACCCCGCTGACAACCTGACGCCCCCTGAACGATTTTGAGAGGTGGCGGGTTTCAAGATGGGGTTTGGTTGTCATTGCGCCGACGTCTGCGGAAAGATAAATGTGCCGGATGCTTCGGTCACATTCACTTCGCCGGTGTGAATGTTGATTTGTATCACCCTCCCCATGAGGGTGTTGCGGTCTTTGGTAAATCTCGGCTGCCCGCGAAGAATCACCACGCCGGTTTTTAAATTCAACGTTGCCTCATCCGCTTCGGCCCTTGCATCGTCTCGGGTAATGACAATATGTCCACTGGCAGTGGCGCTCCCGATGGCGCCGGTTTGGTCGTACTGTACCACCATCCGGTCGCAGGAGAACCGGGTATTGCCGACCTCAAACCGAACGTTGCCATTAAACACAGCCTGTTTCCGGTTTCCCTGCAGTTGCAACCGGTCAGCGGAGATGCTCACCTGGGTGGCGGGCTCAGCGGCAAAGGCGGACGGGAAGTCGTTTATTAACAGAATAAATACCATCCCAATCGCCCACGACAGACCGACGTTCAGCTGCCTCATGGGGGGCCACCGTTTCTTCCCGCCAGGCCGGGCACGTTTAACTGACCCCGAACATTTCCTTCGCATCGCAATTCCGTTGACCCCTCAATCAGTTCAAGCCGTTCGCAGGACACCTCCCCCATAGGGGGCATGTCGAGATGGACATTGCCCTCGATGGTCACATTTGAAAACGCGTTATCAGAAACCATGCGATCACCACGAATGGTAACAGGTGACAAATGGATATGCGTCTCAATCTGTATTTGCTGTGCGGTTACCATTCCATCCGCCGGCTGGGACATGGGCTCGGTCATCTCTTTTCGAGATTGGCCGCAGCACAACGTCAGCAGGGGGATTCCCCACCAGAGTGAAAGAGGAAACGGGTGCCCCTGCGCAGGGCAGCGTCGGCATTGGTTTTTAATTTTGGTTTTATGGACCATGGCTCTGCATACCATATGTCGTCACATAAGGGGATACACCCTTGACCAAATGAAAAAAAAAAGTAATGCCGTTTCATGACTGAATTTCTAAAACAGCTCCCTGAAAATATCGAACAGCTCACTGAACGATGTCGTGCCCATGTGCTCAAGCGGTTTTCTCTGGAACTTGATTTCACCAGCGAAACCCTTTCCGTGCTCGATTTTTTTGTTGAGGATTTGGTAAAGGACGAAAACAAGGGCACCCGCCCCGCGCCTGGGCATCTGTCCCGAATGAACATGGTTCATCTGTTCGCACCCACCTTTGGGGCGTATTTTGGCGCGATGTTGTCCCATCTGTACGGCGGTGAATTTCGCCATACCGATAAGGACATCACCCTGTGGCGATTTGAATTCAGCGACTTTTTTCTGCGGCTGAATCCAGTTGCCGTGGCGGCCAGCGTTATTGCCAGACAGGAAGTGGATGGCCTGTCTTCCGTATTGAGGGCATCCGCGAAGCAGATGCCACGGTTGCAGGAGCGATTCGATGCCGCGCCTGAAGTGCCGGAGAGTGATTTCTTCACCTTTTGCACCTGCCTTGAATCCATCCAAATCGCCCGGGAATTTCTGTTGGAAGTGTATCAGAAAGACGGCAAGGAGGACTGCAGTTCCCAAAACTATGATCGGATTCTCGGCGACAAATAACTGTATCGATTGAGTGGTGTCCGTCCAGATGAGTTGCCGGCGTTGCACTGACGACAGTTACTGGACCGAGCGAGCGCTGTCAGTCCAGATGCCGCACCAACCCCACCAGATAGGGGTCGTTTTCGATGGCATTGCGCAGCAGCGTTTCCACTTCCTGACGCAATGATTCGGGGGCTTGAGCCACCATATTCATGGACATGGTCTGTTCTATCAGTGCGTCCACCGCCTGTGTGGTATCGATGCGACCTTCCACCAGTTGGGTGGCTATGCGGGAGACAGGGTCAGCGGTGGTTTCCGATGCAGCAGATGCGCCGCCAACGCTGTCCACTCGCGACGGCGCTTCGTCCCAGGTTTCGTGCAGTTTGGGTGTTCCGGCACTGGGTTTTATTTTGATATCCATTATCAGTTTTCACTCCGGTAAAGGGGGCATCGGTAAAAGTCTGTGTTATAGTAACGCAACTCATCATAATTGAACAGCATTCCTATATATGCTTTTATATATTAAAGGGCGCCAGGGCATACTGCTTTTTTGTTTAGTAAATCTCAATTTCAGTGAACAAATACTGGAAAATCAGGTGCATAATCAGGTACGAAAAATGTTCCATTTCAGTATAAAGTGCGATTTTGTCCTACAAAATTTAAAATCGGGAATTTATTTCAGCCTAATTTGAAAACCAATGCGCGCCTCGGTAAGGATAATCCCTTTTTTCATAAGGGTGAACCGCATCGCGATTTTCAAAACTGCGTTTTTCAGGGGCAAAATGGACTGAATCCATGGATTTCGCCGCCATTTATAGACTTAAAAGCATTAAAAATGGCATGTCCAGCTATGCTCCGGATAATCCGTTCATCGGATGCAAACACGTGTAAATAAAAGGGTTTTAAAACTTAAACGCGTTTTATATCCAGCAATATCAAGGAAAATCCGATCTCGGGATGAATTTTTTTTGTTGACCGATGTGACTTCTGAACATATGATACGTTCATTCACTCAGAATGTAAAACCGTGGGAGGCATAACTCCCGGGTCACCAAGGAGAAAAAAAATGACAAAAGCAGAATTGATCGATGCCGTAGCCGGCTCCAAAGACGTACCCGCCGATCTGTCGAAAAAAGCCGTTCAGGCAGTTATCGACGAGACTTTCGCTCAAATGAAGAAAGTTGTTAAAAAAGACGGTCGCTTCAGCTTCCCCGGATTTGGCACTTTCAATAAGAAAAAACGCAAAGCCCGCACTGGCCGCAATCCCCAGACTGGCGAAAAAATCAAAATCAAAGCACAGACAACTGTATCTTTCCGTCCTGCTCAGGGCCTGAAAGACTTCATCGCCGGTGCGACACCCAAGAAAACCAAATAGTCACCGGGCGTTTGTCTGAACATTAAAAAGAGGGAGTCGCTTAAGCGGTTCCCTTTTTTTTCACCTCACAGTGGATACGTGCTTCGATTCCAGCAGTGTGCTTTTTGTGTGCGCTTTTTGTGTAAATGGATTGGGAGAACCAGTGGCGAAAGAAACCCGATGCGGGTGACCATTAATACGGTCCTGCAGGCGCGAGGTATGCCGTCCTTTAACACTTCTGAATTCACAGGTGCGTGTCACGTTCCATGGCTCCTCAGCTGCCTCAGGGGAAAGCGGAATCCGGGATATTCCTTTTAATAGTTAATGACTGAGTCTTGGATGAGCCCCGTGACGGATTTTTGAAACATTGAAAACCGCCAATTTGACAGCCATGTTTGTGTGTGCTAATGTAGGATAGAGTAGGAGGTTGTCATGAAACAACGCTTTGAGACCCGTCGCTTTGTCAACTACCCAATGGAAGTGATTTCCGCGCATTGGGACGAACCCGTGATTCTTGAGACTACGGATTTAAGTCCGGGGGGCGCTTACATCAATTGCAGCTGTCTGCCTGAGCCTGGTGAATATGTCGTGTGCACGTTTTCCACCGACGACAGACATCATTACGAATTTTTCGGACAGGTAGTAAGGACCAATCTAATGAGACGAACAGACGACAGGGGTGAAGCCGGATTCGGCGTGGAATTTATGGATACGAAACCAATGGAAAGACTACAGATACGGGAGCGTCTGCGCAACAGCGAGCCACCGCTGCCCGTGATGCGCAAGGTTTCCAAAGATACGCAGGTAATAGTTAAGAAATCGAATTGACATCCCTGCGATTGACGGCGATTTTTTTGACCTTCGCGGTCAGGCCAGCTATGAGTTTAAAGATGCGTTCTCTTTGGCGATTTATATGGATTGCATTACCGGTTGCACTGCTGCTTGGGACGGTGGTCTATGTTCCTGCAAAACTCAAGGATGAAAACGGGTTTCAGCGGGTGGAAAAATTAAAAACCGAGCTTGGGAGTTTAAAAGCGCGCAATCGCCGGCTGTCCAGAGAAAACGAAGCGGTGCGGCGCAAAATTCAGGCGATTCAGTCCGATGTCGATTACATCGAAAACATCGCCCGCAACGAAATGGGAATGATTGGTCCCGACGAAGTCATTTACCAGTTTTAACGACACACAGCCGAAGCCGATTGGTCGCAGCCGGCGCCGAATTTCGCTGTCAAATGCATCAGACCGCTGCACATTTTGATTAACACCCGAACCGTCGGCTGTCGCTGTGAACGCGGTAGTTCCAATCTGGTGCGGAAAAGCGCAAAGCCTCCCCAATTCATTGAATGCCTTACAGGTGGGTTTTCAAAAGCATCCCCGCAGTAAAAGTTAAAACCGTATGAGTGTGTAATCGAACAACGCGATTGCGCAGCATGAAAATTTTCAGTTTGCAATGAACATCGCGCCCGGCCAGTTGCCCGGCCAGTTAAAGCAGGGAAGTCAGGCCATTGTTGTTTGTCCCTTGTTCACTATCGGCCCGGATGTGAAGAGCGGCATGGTGTTTCGGTACATATTTCGTTTTCTTGTTGTCTGCGCCCGTTTGGCCATCAGGGCCTGGGACAGAATGGTCCGTCCATCTTCCGAATTTATTCCCAGTCCCTTACAGGTGTTTTGTAAAAAGCGCACCTCCTCTGGGCGGAGCATATGATCAGACGCAACCAGTCCAGACAGACAGCGAAGCAGGCTGAGATTGATTTCCGAACCATTGTGCCTGAGCCACCCCATTGATTTTTCGAATGACAACACAGCCATATTCGGTGACAGCAGTGCTTTCATAATCGCTTCGGGGGTATCGAACAGCGGGCTGAGAGATTCCGACAGATACGCGAGTTCCTCAAGGGTGAAATGACCGTCGGAGTGCCCGGCGAGGATGCCACCATAGAGCAGGAAATTGCTCGCGTGACGTTTCAGGGTTGGGTCCAGCTCAAGAATACACAGCAAATGCGTATCCTCATTCAGCATATATGGTTCACTATCTAAAAACATTAGAACTCCGGATTTTCCGAGTGCCAGTCTGTCCTTTGTATTCAACCGCAATGTGGATAGACGCATCATGGTTTTGAACGCGCTGTTTTCTCGAAAGATTTTGGCGAAAAAATCGAGGTTATTGTTACAGTTTTCATGGTTTTCCGCCCTTTCCATTATTAATGTGGACTATGTTCGGCAACATATACGGCAGTTGGTCCGATTATCTGAGTGTAAAAAGGTACGAAGTGTCGTTGTGCAGCTGAATGGATTTTAAAATTTCGGGGGGAAGCATTGGGGGGGAAACCGGACGCTGACGGCGTGATTTGAATTGATCACCCCACAAACAGCCGTGCAATATCCATTATCACTGCCCAGACCATTAGCATGATGGTCATGATGGCGCCGGTGACCAGAACCCGTTCC
>JAFGWT010000171.1 GCA_016937015.1 Deltaproteobacteria bacterium
ATTGTGGGTCAAGGTAACCATGATAGAAAAAGTCGTCCACGGTGATCTGTTCAAAGCGATAGAGACTGGCAGAGAGGGACAGGGTGTGATGGGGGACCTGTGAAAATCCGGCAGGGTTGATTAACGGCATGGCGGAGTCTTTACCCGCTGCGGTACCGGCCCCACCCATCGATGCGGTTTTGCCACCCAGCGGCAGGTTGGCATGGGCCAGTGGCGACGCGCACATAATGAACCCAACAACGATCCAGTATTTCGATATTTCAATCCAGCGTGTCTGATACCTGCGAATATTGCCGTGGACTATATTGCAATTTGACCGTCTGCAATTTGAAGCTTTCTGCATAAACCACCTCGTCGGGTTGCAAATTTTTTTAACGTGTCGCAAGTTTAATTTTTAAGGCAGCGCGTCGGTCAGGAAAAAGCCAGGAAGCTTCCAGCGCCCCGGCGCAAATCCGCCACGGGGGAAACCGTCTACGAGAGCGGCGTTTATCCTGCTGTAATTAAGGACAGTGACCATTATAAAATTGCCACCTTGAATCCGCTGCATCCAGCCCGACTGTGTTACTCGTCGGTCGCATACCTCGGTATGCGCCGCTCCTCGCGCCTTGCCGGTCCGTCGCTGCGAATTCAAACCTGACAACTTTATTTCGATCACTGTCCTAAGCAGGTACACCATATCATTGGGGCAATGCTTTTCGCAAAGGATATATATGCAAAAATATATCCACAGCAGAATCTATTACTCAGCCCACCACCCGGTGGCCGCTTTGTTCCAGGATGGCTTTGGCGATGTCGCGCTGCTCGCGGGTCGGGGGATTTGTGTCCTTAAGCCGATAGGGCATGCCCATCTCTTCCCATTTGTATTCGCCCATTTTGTGGAAGCCAAGAAGCTCGATGCGCTCGATGCAGGAAAACCCTTTAAGAAACGCCGCAAGACCTTCCAGGTTTTCTTTGGCATCGGTGAGCCCGGGCACCAGCACATACCGAATCCAGGTGGGCTTGTTTAATTTCTGCAGCAGCTTGGCAAATCGCAGACACGCATCAATAGGTTGGCCCGTTACGTCTCTGTACGTCTGCGGATTCCACGATTTAATATCGAGCAATACCATATCGGTGTATTCGAGCAGCGCCTCAGCCTGGGTCAGGTTGCCGTGACCACTGGTATCCAGACACGTATGCAGGCCAAACCGTTCTTTGGCGCCCCTGAACAATTGCGTCACGTACGCGCTTTGCATCAGCGGCTCTCCGCCACTCACGGTGAGTCCGCCGCCTGCCCGTTCAATGAAGCCGGCATAGGTTCCCAACTCATCAAGGACACTGTTCACACTGCGCTGTTCGCCGTTGCTTTTGCAGATGGCATCCGGGTTATGACAATACTGACACGCCAGGGGACACCCGGAGGTAAACACAATAAAGCGCACCCCTGGCCCATCCACCGTGCCGCAACTGTCCACGGAATGTATGAATCCCACTTTTGACACCGGCGGCGTTTTTGCGGTGATGTGTCCCGGGTCTTTTTCAACGATGCGCATTTCCATCCGTATCCGCCTACATCATCCGTTCGTGGAACGTACGGTTGATTACATCGAGCTGCTGTTCGCGGGTGAGCTTGATAAAGTTCACGGCGTAGCCGGACACCCGCACCGTCAGCTGCGGATATTTTTCCGGATGATCCATGGCGTCCATCAGGGTCTCGCGCTCAAACACATTCACGTTGATATGGTGACCGCCGTCTCCAAAGTACCCATCCAGCAGACCTATCATATTATTGATGCGATCCTCCTCTGTTCGCCCCAGCGCCCCGGGTACAATGCTGAAGGTGTAACTGATGCCATCCTGCGAATGCTGGTACGGCAACTTGGCCACAGACTTCATGGCGCCCACCGCCCCTTTGGTATCACGGCCGTGCATGGGGTTCGCCCCTGGTGCAAACGGTTCGCCCGCCTTGCGGCCATCAGGGGTGTTACCGGTCTTCTTGCCGTACACCACGTTGGATGTGATGGTCAGAATGGACTGGGTGGCCACCGCGTTGCGATAGGTCTTGCAACTGCGAACCTTGTCCATAAACTTGCGCATCAAGTCCTGTGCAATATCGTCAACCACATCATCGTTGTTGCCAAACGCCGGGTAGCTGCCTTCAATTTCGTAGTCTGTGGCCAAACCGGTTTCACTGTCGCGAATCACTTTCACTTTTGCATTTTTAATGGCTGACAGGGAATCCGCCGTTACCGACAGTCCCGCAATGCCACAGGCCATGGTGCGCAGAATCTCGCGATCGTGCAGCGCCATTTCGATGCGCTCATAACAGTACTTGTCATGCATGTAGTGAATGACGTTCAAAGCCTTTACATAGGTGCGCGCCAGCCAGGTCATCATGCGATCCAGTCGATTCATCACTTCGTCATAGTCGAGCACGTCTGCGGTGATGGGCGCAAACCCGGGGGCCACCTGTTTGCCGGTCATTTCATCCACCCCGCCGTTTATGGCATAAAGCAGGGTTTTGGCCAGGTTTACCCGGGCGCCAAAAAACTGCATCTGTTTGCCCATGCGCATCGCCGAAACGCAACAGGCAATGCCGTAGTCGTCACCCCAGTAAGGGCGCATCAAGGTGTCGCTCTCGTACTGTATCGAACTGGTTTCGATAGACACTTTGGTGCAGAATTCCTTAAACCCGCGAGGTAAGCGGTTGGCCCACAGCACCGTCAGGTTGGGTTCGGGCGCGGGTCCCAGATTGTACAGGGTCTGTAAAAAGCGAAAGCTGTTTTTAGTCACCAGCGGTCGGCCATCCACTGCCATACCGCCGATGCACTCCGTTACCCAGGTGGGGTCACCGGAGAAAAGGGCATTGTACTCGGGAGTTCTGGCAAAACGCACCATGCGCAGCTTCATCACCAAATGATCGACAAGCTCCTGCGCTTCCTCTTCGGTCAGCAGGCCTGCCTCAATGTCCCGCGTCATATAAATATCAAGGAAAGTGGACACCCGGCCCAGGGACATGGCCGCCCCGTTTTGCTCTTTCACGGCAGCCAGATACCCAAAATACACCCACTGCACCGCTTCCTTTGCCGACACAGCCGGTTTGCCAATATCATACCCGTAGGTGGCGGCCATCTGCTTCAGTTCATGCAGCGCCCGAATCTGCTCGCTCAGCTCCTCGCGGTGTCGAATCATCTCTTCATCAAATACATCCCCATCGAGAATATCCTGCTCAGACATTTTGTCTTCGATGAGTTTATCCACCCCATACAATGCCACCCGGCGATAATCGCCAATAATGCGACCCCGGCCATAGGCATCCGGCAGACCGGTAATCAGCCCGGCGCTGCGAGCCGCTTTTATTTCGGCGTCGTACACATCGAAAACGCCATCATTGTGGGTTTTTCTGTATTTGAATATTTCCTCAAGACCATCCGATACCTTTTTACCGTAGGATTCCACTGCGGCTTTGGCCATGCGATACCCGCCAAACGGCATGAACGCACGCTTGAGCGGTTTGTCGGTCTGCAACCCAACAACGGACTCAAGATCTTTATTGATATAACCCGCATCATGGGAAACAATGGTCCCAACAATATCGGTATCGGCGTCGAGGACACCGTCCTTCGCCACTTCTTCCTTCATCAAATCAGACACCTGTTCCCACAGCTTTCGCGTCTTGAAACTGGGACCGGTCAGGAACGAATGGTCTTCCTCATATGGTGTGAAATTGTGTAAAATGAAGTCTCTAACATTGATTTCGTTTTGCCAGTTGCCACCCACAAAAGGCTTTCTCTGTTGGCTGTTACTCATATAATTCTCCCTGGCTTTCAAGCCAATTAACACTTAGCGATGCTGACCACGTCAGCGAGACACGACCCCATATATACGGTAAAAAAATGGTGTCTACATAAAAGTGTCATCATACAAAAAAGAATAAAATTACGAACATAAGCGCCCTTGTGCCGCGCACTTTCAAGACGATATTCATCACAATTAAATATATGCAATTATTGAATTATTTAATACTGAACCCATTAATCCAAAAGAATAACCGGATAAAATCGTCCAGCAAAAGGAATATGTGGAAACCGCGATTTTTATTCCCGAATTAAATTATTTCACAATTACAAAAAATTTTATATGTCCTCTATATAGAGACATATGTACGATAAATTCAGTACATGTCGCACATGACGATAAATACCGCTTTCAACACCATCGGCTATTTTTTTTATGATGATTTTTGTAAACCGGGCAGAATCGGATTGCACCTGCAACGTCGCTACCAGTTTTTTGCCTTCAGCATGTTTTTCATTCCACTAATGGCAGTGTTGTTATTTGCGCTTTCCGGATTGTATCCCAATTCCTCATCAGTGTAGGTTTGAACAATTTCAAAAACCTGAGTTTTAAAAAATTTGGGGACGTCCGGTTCTTCCAGAAATGCAATTGCCAACGCCAGTTGCGATTTTGATTTTTCAGGCAATTGACCGATAAAATCGCTTTTCTCCAGGGCATCGCCGCAATGCGCATACGCCTTAATCAGGTCCTCTGAGACATAATTTTTCAACCACTCATCAAGTTGAGCTCTGTTTTTTTTTGTCTCCTTTTCTTTTCGAACATCAATTTGCGCTTCATCCGTGCGAATTTGGGTTTCGACAACAGCCAAATCAGTGGCAGTTGAGTGCACAGCGGGGGCAAGCAGATTTCCCAGGCCGTAAATACACCCCCCCAGACAAAAGGCCCCGATACAACCAATTGTTACGTTGCGGATGGCAACGGTTTTTAAAGGAGATTTCACCAGATAGTAAATCACGCCCTCAACGGCCAGTACTACACCGTAAAAGGCAATAACAGCGGGTCCGCCTGGCAGGTCGCCGTAATAGGAAATCGTTAAACCCAATATGGTTACGACAGTGCCGGTTGCCCAGCCAATCAGCAGTTGATACTTCATTTTTGAAGTCAGCAGGAATGCCATAATGGCGGGCGCAACCAAAAAAACAAATACCAGTAAAACGCCGGCAACGCGCACCGAGAAGGAAATAACAAAGCCAAATGTAAGGTAAAAAATGAAATCCCAGAATTTGACGTTTAACCCCATTTCATATGCCTTTTTAGGAGACTCGGAAATAAGCAAAAAAGGTTTTCTAAACAGATAATGCACCAATCCCACCGCCGTATACGCAATGGCGGCAATACCCACATCTTCCCATTTTGCCCATAGAATGCTTCCCACAAGAATGTCATCCACATGTTCCGCACCGCTCGTTTTCTGAACAACCAGTATCGCAAGCGCCGCGCAGATGGCGTAAAAGAGGCCGATGATCGCTTCCTGCGGCACAATATCATTCTCCATCCGCGTTAAGGCGAAAATCGCTGCCCCAACCGACGCAAACACAATGGAGAACAAAAGGGACGAGAAGGAATCCGGCATGATTCCAAATACGAATCCCATTGTGGTCCCAAGTGCCGCGGTTTGCGCCAGGGCAAGGTCCACAAAAATTACCCGTCGTTTTAAGACATGGATACCGAGGTATGTATGAATGGCCACCAAAACCAGGCATTCTGCAAAGGGCGCGGCCATGATTTCAAAAATACTCATGTGTTTCCCCTAAAGGCTATTTCGCCCGCACTGCGGCCAGCAATTTATCGAGCCACACATCAAACTGATCAAAATAACTATCCATTCCAGGCTCGCCTTCCGGACCAAGAGAAGTGATTACCGCTTTGGCATTTACCTTCTCGGCGACAGCGCGCACTTTGCCCTCATCGAAATAGTTGGCAGCGAGCATCACCGTCACGTTTTCTGTTTTCATTTTGTCAATCAAAGATGCCACATGTCCCGGACTTGGCGGGATTCCAGGTTTGGGCTCCATGTATCCCACCACTTCAATGCCAAACACAGTGGTGAAGTATCCCCAATTTTTGTGAAAGCTGACAATTTTCAGATGACGAAGAGGCATTGCTTTTTTCATCCATCCCCCAAGCAAGTCAATCAGCTTCTGCCCTTTGTATTCCTTTCCTTCCAAAAATTCATAGAGTTTTCCCTGCTCCGCAAGTCGGGTCAGTGTTTTTTCCCCAAGCATATTCACCAGTGCTTTGCCAAAGATGCGTTCATCCAATTCCTTTTTGAATTTTTCAAGATTGTCTTTAAATAGAGCGCAGTTTGAAGGAGATACCTTGCAAAGCCCGGTACAGATATTTTCGGCAATAATTTTCCCGTTCAGCGGGCTGGTGTGAATATGCGGATTTCCATAAATGTGCACATCGCCTTCTGCCCGACTTACGGTTGTTGGTTTCTCGCTAATCTTAATTCCAGCGCTCGCTGAAACGTATCCTTTTTGACCACTTCGAATATTGGGATTATTTGACATATCCACCAGTGGCGGCGCCCAAAGTTCCAAATCAAGACCTGTGGCGACAAACAAATCCGCATTTTTCAATTTTGTTGCCAGAGATGGTTTGGGCCGCACGATATGAGGGTCCTGGTTTCCTTTGACAATCGCACTGACATTTACTTTGTCACCACCGATATACTGGGCAATTGACTTGTACGCGGTCTGGGTAACAACCACGTTGGTCTGTTTCGCGAATCCCGAAGCGGGCATCAGTAAAACAATTAGAATGGCTGTCATGATGGATGCCAATATCAGCGGCGTTTTCCTGTTATTCTGTTTCATTTTAAAATTCTCCCGTAAATAGGCGCATTTCAGTATTTTTCATGTTTATGGGGACCAGCCGCAAAATCGATTTGCAGCATCACCCTATCATCTGTTCTGTTAAAAATATTTCCGTCAGGACGGGTATAGGGAACCCTGGCTTCGTGAACGTATTCAAGTCGCAGGTAAACAAATTCGCTTTGCCAAAATGTTACATAGGGCACAACATCAAAGGCATACAGCGTTTTGGCGCGGATGGTTGGAAGGGCAATGTCACCGCGAATGCCAGCAAAAAACTGTTCGCTTAACTTGAAATCCACATATGAATACACACCAAAGGAATAACGCTTCCCATCCGTATCAGACTCTCCGGTTCGAAGCAGGGCGGGATCATCGCTTCGCTCCATTTTGGCGACATATCCCTCTGTTCGCCAGGTAAACCCGCGATACTTCGCTTTTTGCAGGGGCGTCCATTGAAGGGTCAAATCCATTCCGCCCGCAATGGTCTGACGCCATGGATCATTCTTTAAAGTATTGCTGTCTTCTGAAAAATAGCCCCGTTTGTTATTCATGCCCCATAAACCGGATACCCCAAGCTCAAAGTATGTATTGTCGTTTAAATCCCAATAGTTTTTCAAATGCCCCACAACAGCAGGTACACTGAAAAACTCACCCGCCAGCAACGTATCATTTTCAGCATTGGTTATTTCAATCAGTAATTCGTTGGCATCAGCCCAAAGGGGCGGCATAAACCATTTGACGGTTACCCCGGTTCCCGCCAGCCCTTCCTCTCCCAAAACAGATCTGAGCGCCAGCGGATACGAGGTTTGGTCCAAATCATGAGCGTGCCATCGGTTAACAATACCAAAATTCTGCCTGAATCGCCCCACCGTAAAAGAGAGCGACGGAATAAGGCCAAACCAGGTAATATACATTTCCTCAACCGCCACCTCCGGTTCCGGTCCCGGTGCAAATGCAATTGCCCCTTTAAAGGAAGAATACGGGTCCAAAGTATGCTGCACATGCAGCGATACTTCACGAAGTGCAAAACCGGACCGTTCACCGGTGCTGCTGTACATCTCGGCATCCTTATCAACTATCAATGTTGCAAGAAAATCTGCGCTGACACTGATTTCAGGGTTCAATTTCTGCAGGGCAAGTGCCCCCCACAGAAAATTTCGGTTTTCCGGCTTTTCATCGTCAGCTGACTTTTCTGCTTCATTTTCGGCGGCTTGAATCAATGCCGCCAGTTCGGCGTCTTCATTTTTCTTTTCCAGTGTTGCCAGCCGTTTACCAATCAAGTCGATACTTGTTTTCAACCCGTCGTTTTCATTCCTGAGAATCTCCAGTGCCTGTTGCGATTCCACCGAAGCATCTCCAGACTGTGCCACCGCTTCCTGTGCAAACGCGGGACATTCCCATAAACCTGTTGCGACAACGACCCAAATCATTGTGCAACAACCCAATAACCACTTTCGCTTTTTCATAAACTTTCCTTAAAATACCAATCCACTCCTGTTACCCTGGTCAAAAGGATTACAGGCGCTGCATGTGCACCCCGATATGTCATGTCT
This sequence comes from Deltaproteobacteria bacterium, assembly GCA_016937015.1. Lineage (GTDB taxonomy): Bacteria > Myxococcota_A > Polyangia > JAAYKL01 > JAAYKL01 > JAFGXQ01. Next base: position 8,210 of record JAFGWT010000171.1, read on the forward strand.
CTCCCGAAAATTCAGGTGGACAAAATTCGCAGTTATGCAGATTGAACAACATTTTTGCGCGCACTTTCCTCACCCCCAAAGGTGCGGATAAAATGCACAACTCAAATTTAAGAAAACTAAATCAGACCTGACTGAGGCGGGGACTGTTTGGGCGCAAAGGACAAAGGGTTCCGCAGTGACAGATACTGAATGCAATCGGCTGTCTCAACAGAATACAGGCAGTCATTCATGACAGCCACCGGCATTGGTGGCGTCACAATCTGATTGAGCAGAATGCCATTTGCGCTATTGCAATATTTAAACTGAATCTGGCAGTCAGATTCAGTCCCAATGACCGACACTCGGAATTCCGGGGCATCTTTCGGGCTATTAAAATCGGTTTTGCCCGTGAAAAATGCCGGCACCACATCAAAGAATTCACCTGTCAGCAAATTGTAACGATGGTCATGATTGGCTGTCGAAAGGTGCAGATATGGGAGGAAATAGCCAGTAATGATACCAAATATCAGCAGACGTGAATATATGGATTGTACTGTACCAATATGCGTTTTTCCGACCATTCTCATCATCCTCTAAATAAAGGAGCCCCTATAAAAAGGCAAACAAAAACCATAAAATTATGATTACTGAATTCGTCAACTCCCACCCATCAATTTCGTGGCGTCAATCTTTAGCCCCGTGTGTAAAAATCACTCAATTCCCTGACCCTGATTGGATTTTTCCAGTTTTACAAATTTTTCCATTCATCGGAACAAGACTGTTCAGGACGCATAACATCCCCACCAATTCGACTGATTAATGCTAAAAATAAAACATAATTTTCCACTCCGGCAGCTGCAGGGCGCCATAATTCCACAAAGCGCAAGCAACGTGAAACGGCAGGCGAACATCTCCAGCGAGGTCACCATGAAACAGCAATCATTACGAACTGGTTTTTTTTGCAGATGGCAGATGCTTTTTTATTATGCCGTCACAGTCGTGCTTATGGCTTCGATGTTTGGCTGCAGCGGTTCAGGCGATTCCGGCAACACTGCTACGAACGCCCATAACGATAGCGACAGCGATAGCGATAGCGATTCCGACAGCGATAGCGATACTGATTCTGATTCTGATTCTGATTCTGATTCTGACGCTGACGCTGACACTGACACTGACACTGACGCAGACACTGACGCTGACGCTGACGCTGACTTTGACACTGACACTGACACTGTCACTGACGATGGCCCGCCTTCGTCCGATGACTCGGACTTCGGCGCGATTGCCGATTCCGATAGCGAAGAACCCGCCATAGCCGATACGGCGACGGCGGGCAACGACAGCGACAGCGACAGCGATTCTGATACTGACTCGGATATTGACACTGACACCGATTCTGACTCTGACTCCGATTCAGATTCAGATTCAGATTCGGATTCAGATTCAGATTCAGATTCGGACACTGACGGAAATGACCGCTGTCCGGCGCTGGCCGATTACGCGCAGCCGCAGCACATTGTTCTCAGCGACATCCGTGAACAGGCCTCGGGAATTGCCTGGCACCCGGAGCGGGAGACCTTTTTCATTGTGGCCAATCTCACCGAACAGCTGTGGGAGTACGACCGCGCCCTGAGTCAGCCAGTAAAGGTATATACGCTTGCCAACATGGATTTTGATACCGAAGGCATCACTTACCTGGGAAACGACCGGTTTGCCATCGCCACTGAGTCCAACGTGGTCTACGTGGTTACAATCACCGAACAAACGACGGTCATTGACGGTTCCGCCGACACCACGGCGGTACTGACCGTTACGGTCCCGCCACCCACGCGAAACGCTGGATTCGAAGGGGTAACGTGGGTGCCCCCAACGGGGGGCGCGTCGTCCCGTCTTTTTGTGGTGCAGGAACACAGCCCCATGCGAGTGTTGGGATTTGACTATGCCCCCTTTGACCGTCCGTATGTCAATCAAAGCGCCCTTGATGGGGATTTCACCGTAACCGAGGCCTGGGATGCCAATGATACGCTCAACAATGTGGCAACCGACCTTGCGGACCTCGCTTACGATGCCACCACCGATACCTTGCTGCTACTCAGCCAGGAATCATCCCTGCTAATGCGGGTGGCTCACGATACTGGAGAGCTGCAGGAGTCCCTGACACTGTCGGGCTCCCCTTATTTTGAGGGCATCACCTATTTTGACGGTTGCGACCTCGCCATTGTGGCCGAACCCAACGAGGTGTTTCTTCACGCCGCCCAATTGTAGCCGGGCGCAAATGGGGTGTGCGGGTAAAAATTGTGTCAGCCTCACACTGGGCAGCCCGAAAAGGCCGATGGAGTGGCCGAACGAAACCCACTCAACGAAACAGACCGAAGGGGCAACCGAATACTGCGCCATACGACCAAAGACAAGCTGTCCGCGTGGGGGAATTTTCACTCGGGCAGGGATGGGCCATTGGCCTCTAAATTTAAGCTGGTCAGCGTTCCTCACACAGTTTTCATAATTCGCTCCAGGAATTCAGCACGTTCGATGTTATCCTGACCAGTTTTCGATGCGTCGTTGTCGTTTCTTCCCACATCGCCGTTTTTTTTGAGTTGCCTATTAATCAGTCAAAACCATTTCCGATAACTAGATTCATACACTTTTGGCAATGTGTCAAAAAAGGGAACGAAGACAGATGATCATAATAAAGAAAAACACATCATTTCTTAAAACGGTTTACCGGATGGTTCCTGTTTTGCTGGCCATGCTCATTACTGTGAGTTTGAATGTCTGGGGACAGGCTGTAAAACCGAGACTGTTTGTGTATGTGAACACAATGACCAAAGCCAGCGCTCTGCAAAAAGATCTTCAGGGGGCTTTGCCGGGTGCAGAGGTTAAAGTGTTTAGTCGAATCAGGGATTTTGAAAAAGCGGTTTCAGAAGAATCACCCGAGGCAGTAATCGCTCGGAAGAATCTGGTTCAGAGTGTGAAACTGAAGCCAGGATTGCAGGGCGTTTTAAATGGTAAAAACGTTGAGCCATACGTTTTGCTATCTGTCGACAAAAGCATAGATGCATCAACTCTTGGGGGAAAGAATGTGGGGGCGGTTGATGAATTTGGCAGAAAGCAAACTTCAAATTTTGTTTCCAAATCACTGGGCGTCGAGCCCATGCTCAAAAGAACAGTTAAGGTCGAAGACCTCCTTGCGCTGTTGCAGTTTTCAGCAGCGGATGCAATATTTTTACCCAAAAGATTTACGCCGATTCTTCAGAAGTCAAGCCAATTGAAACTGGTCGAAACAGATCTGCCCAGTGCTACAATGCCATTACCGGCCGTTGGGTTTGCTTCCGACGAGGTAAAAACAGCAATTTCGTCTTCAATTAAAAGTTTAAATGGAAGCATCAACCAGAAACTGGGGGTAGATTCATGGCAATAAAGTATATCATAGTATCCCTTTCAATGGTGCTTTTGCTACCGCAATGCACAAATACATCGAAATCAGCAACCTCGACAGCGAAAGCGCGTATTGAAATTGATGATCTGTTCGTAGATGGTGAACCAGAGGAAGGACTCGATAATATTGCCATCTTCACGCCGGCCACCGAAACAACACACATACTTTGGAAATCGCTATCCGGCGAGCTGAGTGAAGAATTCAATATCAGGACTGTTGTTACCAGTCATACAACCAGTGCTTCTGACATCGGCAAACACATTAGAAACATTAAACCTGTCGCGATTGTGCTCATTGATAACAGCACCGTCAAAAAATTCAGGAAGTATCAGGCATATCACAAAAATGACAAAACCCCGGTATTCATTTTCATGGCCTCCTTTTTAAAGGAGATTATTGGGATGGTGAATCATGCCACTGGAATTGCGTATGAGGTACCTGGCGTTTTGTCGATGGTTCGCGCAAGAAATATACTCAAAACAGATGTTATTAACGTTGGCGCTGTGTATCGGGAAGCGTTTAGAGACTATGTAAAGGCCGAAGCTTCCATGATGAGCGTTGAAAAATTCAAGATGTGCACAGCGTCGCTGGGAGATAATCCGACAAAATTTGACCTTGAAGCCGCCCTGGACAATCTGCTGAATAAACAGAAGGTGGATGTGTTATGGATCTTGAATGATAACGCCCTTTTGAAACAGGAATTGGTTGCCGATGTGTGGCTTCCCACACTGCACAATTCACCAATGCCAACTGTTGTAAATGTTCCTGTACTATTAAACCCCGATGTGGAATTTGGGACACTTGCCGTTATTCCCGACAGTGCCGCACTGGGAGTTCAGGCCGCCAATATGATTTTTAATGCGTACGATATGGATTGGGAAATAGAGGAGAACCGCGTCGAACTCCCGCTTTCTGTCTTGACCTATATTGACAAAGAAAATGCGCAGAAAAATTTTGGCCTACGCAGGAACGCAACTGACTATATAGATAAACAACTTTAACCCGTTTTCAGGAAGCAGAGTTGACGCAATGGAAAGCAACATCAAATATTTTAAAATAAAATCAGCGATATTGACAGCCTGTGTGTACATGACGCTGCTGTCCTTCTCTCAAAACGTGTTTGCTCAGGGAGACGCTTCTGGCAAGGACGCCCTTCTGGATCTGTCACTGGCTGAATTGCAAACGATGGAAGTGACCACCAAGGCTGCAACGAAGTCTGTAGCAATATCAGTGGATGAAGCCCCATCCATTATATATGTCATCACCCGCGAGGAGATTGACACTTATGGCTACGGAACCATAGGAGAAGCATTGGCATCTGTTCCCGGTCTGTTTGTTATCGATGACTTTGTGACTTCAAACGTCGGAATTCGCGGCATAAATGGCGGTGCAGACTCCTGGAGCCGTATCATGAAATTCATGATCGACGGTAAATCCGCACACTATTATTCTACGGGAGGTGTTCTGCTGGGTCCCGAGTTCATTCCCATGTCCGCAGTTGAATCCATAGAGGTTATCGGTGGTCCGGGGTCTGCGATGTACGGCGCGAATGCATTTTTGGGTGTCGTGAATATTAACACCAGATCACCTGAAGAAGGATTACACGGTCGTGTTGGCGGCAATGTTGGTATGATAAGAACAAAAATCGGTCTCGGTGGCGATGCGCTAACCACCGGTCGCATTTTTAATAAGTATCCGTTATCATATGTGGCCGCCTTTTCCACCAAACGAGTTAATCGTTCCGGTCTTTCGGTCCCCCGAAGTTCTCCCGCATTTGACGACTATGGAAATGCAAAAAGTGAGGACGATTTAAACAGACCCATTACCGCGTTGGGGAAAATTACCTTTGACGCAAAACGCGCCGGCGAAATTGAATTTTTCACTGTTTATCAGCGATTGGACGCGACTGGCGAGTTCAGTGCAGAAAGCGTTCTTTCCCATAAAAACAGATACGTGAAATCAAATTTTGTAAACAGATTGGATTATCGGATTAAATTGTTCGATTTTGCCGGAAAAAAGAAAATTGGAAATCCCGCCTCATTTTATGATCTGATAAAAGGTAAACATGTATACACCAATGAGCTTTCTTTTCATGCATGGGGCGGAATCACCCACGGACATCCACTTGACAATGAAATTCTGGATGTGGGTAATCCACTGTTTAACATTCACCGCAACAGAAACAATTTAACATGGGAAACAGGTGGAGAAATTACCTACCAATTGGAACTGAGTTCACTTTTGGTAGGTGTGGATTATCAGAGTACTCTTGATGATGGAGACGAAATTATCGAAATCAATAAGGCTACAGGCGCGAGGACCGTACGAAATAACCCGGATAGCCTGGAGTACTCAAATATGGGCGTTTTCGCGCAGGCGATTCTTTATCCAATACGCCGTGTTGGATTAACAGCCGGTCTGCGATATGACAATTCCAGCCAGTGGGGAAAAAACGTCAGCATGCGTTTGGGAGCAGTAACAAAAATTGTCGATGGTCTTTATCTTAAAGGCCTATTTGGAACATCCTTTGTTCCCCCTGCACCGAATCAGTTGTTGGCGGTACCGCTGCGACTGAATGGCGGCGTGGAAGGAAATCCTGAACTGTCAAGCCAATATGCACAAACTCCAGAGGCTGCGCTGATATTCAACATGTGGAAGCCGCTTCGAATTCAGGCAACCATATTCTATACCCGAATTGAAAACCGGGTGGAATTTGTTCAGAATGGTCGATTGCTTACCGCAGACAATTTGACCGATTCTCAGAGCCTTGGCGGTTCGTTAAGCGCTGATTTCAAGTGGGAAAATTTCTTCACCAAAGGTGATGTTTCTCTTCAGCAAACAATTGTCGAAGATCCGGACCTACCTTCCTTTACATGGCAGACCGTATATGCAAATGATATTGAAGGAGGCAGACGGGCACCAAACTTTCCCGAACTGCTTGGTCATCTCAATATTGGATTCCGCTTTCCCAAATACCATTTTCAAATCGCGACGCTCGGAACGCTTGTAGGAGATAGAAAGTCGTCTTATGCGAACATAATTGAAAATGGCAAAAGCTATTTGCTCGATCCATACTTTTTGCTTGGCGCCCACGTCCGAACCATAGGACTTACCCCGTTTGGAAATCGTGAAACCACAGTTTCATTGCATGGCGACAATCTTACGAATTCAAAGTATTCACACGGTGGTGCGCTGGGCGTGGACATTCCTGCAGCAGGACCATCGGTCTTCCTGCAGTTGGAGCAGGAAATCTGAAGTCAACAGGTAACATGAAGTCTAACCTGGAGAACTTTTAAGAGGTATAAACATGGATAAGGCAGTTCGAATTACTTTACTGGCAGCGACGATATTCGCATGCAATGCATGTCTCAGTTATGATGAAAAAAAGATGGAACTGGATAAAACCACCACGGTCTATATAGGTGCAGTACATTCTTTTACAGGTGTGTTTGCCACGCAGGCGGTTGAGGTTGAGCAAGCAGAAGATTTGGCAGTAAATCACATAAATTCTGCCGGCGGAGTATTGGGAAAGCAAGTTGTACTGATTAAAAGAGACACCGGAGCTCAGGTAAATTTATGCAGATCACAGGCTGTGGATTTGATACGAAATGAAGGCATCAATTATATCTTTGGCGCCATTGAAAGCGCATGTACCAATGCAATTCTGAATGTTGCGGTGCCAGACGGTGTGCTAACGGTGACGGGTAATCCGTATGCGTCGGTTCTGTCAACAGGTCGTAACAATTTTTATGATTCAACACAAATCGAATATGTTGATCCGGATTCGGATTCGGACAATTCTGATACAAACGCCACTGCAGATACGTCGACAGATAACTGGGTTCCCGTTGAGGTATCCGTCAGTTCGAATATGTTCTATCGTACAAGCCCCAACAATGGAAAACTAATGAAAAGTCTCGCCAGTAAAATTTTGTTGGATGGAAATCATTCACTGACAATTATTGCAGCGGACAATATGCTTGCTGCCTCGGCCGCCGACGACATGGAACGATATTTCTCTGCTTTGGATTGCGGCGGTACCCGTTGCCAGGTAAGGAAAAGATTTAACTATTCCTCAGATATAGATGCCGAAAGATACAATTTTTCAAAAGACATACCGGAAATCCTCGCAGCCAATTCCGATGCCATCTTTTTTAGCAGCTATCCAGATGACGGGGTGGGCTTTTTAAGAGCGGCGGTGGATGGAGGCTACTCGGGAAGACCATACATTTCAGCTGAAATGGGGCATGCATCCATAGGCGGTTTTTTAGATCGAGTAACTGCCGACAAAATACAGTGGGTGGACGTGCCGCCTTCCAGCGGAATCAGCTTTGATTATTTTCGACAAAAGTACGAACTGACCTACGGGGAGCCTGTGTCTGAAAACAGGGCTTCTGAAAGAACGTATGACATGCTGACAATTCTGGCGCTTGCCATTCACAAATCAGGTGAAAACTCCACCCCTGATAAAATATCGAAAGATTTATGGCAGGTTGCAAATCCACCTGGTGAACTCATTTTCGCCGGAGAATTTATGAAAGCCAAGGAAATGATTGAGCAGGGGATTGATATTGATTACCAGGGAGCATCAGGTTCCTGTGATTTTGACAGCGCGGGAGACGTTCCTGTTAATCAAATCTTTATGGGGTATGATGCTGCAGGCAAAGCGATAAAAAAATACTGACAACGGTATGGACGCCTCCATAACAGATCTCCTGGCACGTTTTTCCATTGGCACGTTTTTCCATTGGCACGTCTTTCAATGACGCGTTTCGGGAACTGTATGCGTCATGTGAATTACCGGTGATATTCGTCAGTTCGGAGATTTTGCAAGAATGGATATGCGTGTTTTTACTCCACGTCTTTGCCAGAATCTTTTCCAGTGTTAAAATTTCCTCATCATAGTCACATGTGGCGCTTTGCAAAACGCGATTAAGTAACTTTAGAAAGGTTGAGTTGATGGGTTTGGGAAATCTTCGATTGTTTTTAGTGAAATGGACCTTGTTTACAATTTTGGGCGCAATCTTTCCAGGATGTAATGAGCCACATCAAAATGTCCTGGCTAAACCAAAAGATAACAAAACATCCACGCAGGAATCCAAAATGGGCGGGAGAGGCACAACAGACTCTGAACACCCTAAAAAAGATTTGAGTTCAACCGAACGGACGAAGGCATTCCCGGATAAACATGCGCGTGATCGAGCTACCACATCTCGCCCGCATAAATGCCAACTGGGCTTAAAATCAGTACCTTTTAAGGACAGATTACTGACTGGCTATGGCAGCTCTCTTCAGGAAGCGCGAGACGCCACAGTAGAGATAACATTTCTCGTAAATATGCAGTTGCTTTTGTCACAACTTCTTAGTCCACTTTTAACGGACGAATCCGCCAATGATAGTTGGGTTGAAAAAATGGATTCACTCTTTCACCGGTTTGAGTCTGAAACCGGTCAGGATTTTGAGTTATTTTTTTTTCCGTATCGCGAATATCCAGATATGGCGTGTATGCCACTTCAGTTTCCTTCTGACCGGATTTCCCATTGGCGAAGCATCTGGAAAACAGAGGACTCATCCGTGGCCGTTATAGGGACACTACCGACAGCACTGGTGGAAGAATCCCGGACAAAAGCATGCGTTGGGCAGCTGGCGGTAAAAATGGAGGCCGCATCAAATGCGATTTCGGGAAGAACTTCTCGCCGGGCTTTTAAACTGTATGCGGATACCTGGCATCAAAGTGTGTCGCAGTTTGTGGATTGTGTTTCCATGAAAGCCAATGTTTTTCCTGAGGATGGAACGTCCAGACAGGAGTTCAAGTATGATGTGAGTTGTGCAGCGACAATCGATGAAAGCGTTTTTACCGGTAGACACACAGTTGAAAACAATACCTTGGAGACGGTGGCACCGCGAGTTGATCTCACACGCCATATGCTTCGTCAGGAAATTGGGTATAGCGCGTTTTACGATATGATTGGTAACATTTTCCAGTTAGTGTCCAGAGGCGAAAAAAAAGGGAATCGTCGGGATATTGTCACCGCGTTGAATCATTTCTGGCGCCAACTGGCTCATGTCTTTTCGGTTCCGTTGCAGTGTCAATACAAAGGGAATTTGTCTCGAATCAAATTGCAGTTGAATCCCGGCAAAGTTCTCCAACAATGCCGGGAAATCTTTCCGCTCGAGACTGTAGAGACATCTGTTGCGAATTTTGGTTTTAGTCTGAATAAGGAAAAACAGAATATCTGCAGGCCCGGGATTGTCAGAGAAATTTCCACTATTCAGAAGCAATTGGGCAGCAATGACCCCACTCAGGTTCTCAGGGCCATTGACCGATTGGGTTCCCTTGCGCATTGTGTTCAGAACTGCAAACAAAACGTTCTTTATGAATACGTGAATATTCCAGCGTCCCGTTTACCCGAAATAACCGTGGAATTGAAACCCGGCCGATAGAGGCCCGTTGCTGCCGACATACTGATCCAAAGGCGGATTCTCGCAACGCTTTTGTTTTGCTGCAAGGGCTGTACTCGCCTAAAAGATTTCGTTAAAAGATGTGTTTTCAATCTCAGGCGTGCTCCAGGGCGGGAGACTTTCAATCCGATTTTCCCCTTTATTATTCATGCGATTGTTCGATATATAAACATGGTGCGATGATGTCCTGAACCGTTTCGCGCCTTATCACCCGGATCGATGAGAAATCGTTTATGCAAATAATAAAAAACTGAAACAGATTCCACGGCGTGAAACTGGCAAAGTCGACAGTAATGATCAGCTGAATTTTCAACCATTTGTAAATTGATTTTGAAACAGGTAATTAAATGAATGACAAAAAGCTTCGATACTTATTCGCGTTTAAGGAATGTGGCGCCCTTGTAAAAAAATGGTTCTGGGCGATTGCGGGGTTGGCGTCCCTTGTGTGGTTTCTGGTTCGCGTCATTCCCAAACCGTCTCGTGCGGCATATCCTTGCCAACAGGCGGCCTTCCCGGTGGCATCGGCTTTTGTGCTGTGGTTGAGTGCAATTGGGGCAGCTGCTTTGAGTCTGAGACAAACTGGCGCGGTCAGGCGCTGGAAACACGGGGACCGCACCGCATCCAGCCTCCTGATGATTGCATGTACCTGCTATGGATGTCTTTTTTTTACATGTTCCGATTCCGATGAATTCGTAAAAAAAGAATTGGCTCCCACTGGTGGAGACGAGTCAGAATTGGAATCACTGCAGGATAGTGGTCTGGATTCGGATAGCGACAGCACCTTCGAATCCCATCGGGACTCAGATGTTAAGGATGCGTTGGTGGCAATCGTAAAAGGAAGCGTTTCCGGGCAGAACATGAGTCTGGACGATATTCGGGCCATGGTAAAAATTGCGGTTTCAAAGTCGGGAGGATTGGACTTTATTCAAAACGGGGACAGCGTTTTACTCAAACCCAACCTTATCACGATTACCACAAGCAATAATATGCAACTGTCACAACACGCCAATGGTGTCACCACAGACTGGCGGATTGTTCGATCCGTAGCCGAATTGGTGCGAGACCACAATCCCGATGGTGAGGTTTTTGTAATGGAAGGTTCATCTGTTGACACTGAAGACGCCTTTAAACAGTTTGGGTACACCGAAGAAAATCTGGGCGATATTGTTGACGACATTATTCCCCTCGAAGGGAAGCAATCGGATGGATATTCCTGCGGTCGTCCCGATGACAGCAATCTGGTCTCGGTGGAAGTGAACGGAAAATCATATGTGGTCGATCGCCGATATCGTGATGCAGATGTGGTTATTTCATTACCTGTTTTAAAAACGCATATGGAGGCAATAATTACCGGTGCCGTGAAAAACATTGGCATTGGTCTGTCGCCGGTGGCTGCGTACCCTAATGAAAATGGCTGGGGGTGCACAAGAAGTTTTGTTGTCATTGACCACACGAATGTTCACACGCTGAGCCCCCATATTCATGACATTTTTGCGATCAATCCAGCCAGATTTGCGGTAATGGATGGTCTGCGAGGACTCGCCAATGGCCCGGAGCCATCCTGGAACGGTGGCAACTATGATGATGATGTAAAAGATATGCGGCTCATAATTGCCTCTGCAGACCCGGTTGCACTTGATACCGTAGAGGCGTTGATTGCGGGTTGCGACCACACACAGGTAGACTATTTGACCCTGCTCAACAGGAGTGGGATCGGAACAAATGATCCGGACCGAATTGAAATTGCAGGGGAAAAAATTTCAGATGTCCAGCTACCGCTCTCCGGACATCCGGCTTGCCCTAATCGCAAGTAAAAATTGCATACCAGTCCAGGCTTTCTCTTAAAAGGTCATTTAGAATCCAAGCGCCCCAAAGTGCCAAAGCAGAATCTGATCATGGATCACATTTTTCAATGATCACCTTAAAACGTAGGAACCAGGGGTTACCTCCGGCCCCAAAGCGGGGTCTGGATCTCTCTCAGAGATCGAGTTCAGTAACTTTAGAGGACATCATACCCGCCTTCGAGGCTGTCGCGAAAGTGCATAGCAGGTTTATCAGTGCCGTCATTCCCAACTTGATTGGGAATCCAGACTCTGCATTTACTGGGTCC
>JAFGWT010000019.1 GCA_016937015.1 Deltaproteobacteria bacterium
AATATTCACTTGAGCCGTAACCGGTGCCAATGCTCTGACTTTGCGCCGGCTGATGGTACGAGCCACGACTGCGGCGGGCCGGGGCTTCGCTGGCTTCATCCGCGGAGGACCGACTGGACCCGTAACCGGTACCCAGGGTCTGTTTGCGGGGAGAGGGGGCCACGTAAACCGGCTCGCGACGTTCCCGGCGGGTTTTCTCCTCGAATACCGCCACGCCAATCACGCCCACGTTCCCGGCACTGCCCATCCGGGCCGCATAGGAATCCTCAATATCTGTAAAATAGAAACCGGCGACATTGCGCCACGACGTGCGAAAGCCCTTTATTAACACAGAGCTGTAAGGCCCAATCACGTACCCGCGATTCTTTTTGTAATCCCCCAGCTGTCCACTGATGGAGTCCCGACCGTCCACGGTCACCACTGCTTCCACCCGTTTGGCGGTGTGATTAAAGACGCGGATATTGTATCGCTGCCCCTGTCGCCCTTCCACATACGTGTAGCCGTTCCAGTGCCAGGTGGGCAGACCGTAGCCATCCGCCTCCAGCTGAAAACTGTATTTTCCATCGTTGGACGTGTTATCCGCGGCCGAAGCGGTTCCCGCCATAACAGTCAGACAAAGGGCGCTCATAATTATTGCGGATAAGATATATTTCATGGCTGTCTCCTTGTTGGTTTCCAGCATTTCTGGAAAAGTGTGGTGCACACTGGGCACACTCTGGTGACGCGCCTGTGGAATGGGGGATCTAAAAAAAGTGCGGTTTGATTTTTTTTCCGCGCTTCGCTAAGACAGGCCGGTAAACAGGAGCAACGGAATCGATATGGCCAGAAAAGAAAAGAAGACACAGGGCAAGCGGGGTTCCCAGGGGCAAAACCGCAAAATGAGCGAGGATTTTTGGGAGAAGAACCAAACCAAAGCCGGGGTGACCACCCTGCCCAGCGGGCTGCAGTATTCAATAATAACGGAATCCGAAGGCGGTGGTTCCCCGCAACTGGCAGATGAAGTGGTCGTTGACCAGCGCATTCGGCTCGTGGATGGCACCGTGGTGCGCGACACGTTTCTGGAGCACGAACAGGATCGCTTCTTTGTCCACGAAACCATGGAAGGGTTGCAGGAGGGTTTATTAATGATGACCGAAGGCAGCCGATATCGATTTTTCATCCCCTGGGACCTGGCCTGGGGCAAAAGCGGCAACGGCAAAAAAATCGGCCCCTACAGCATGCTCATCGCCGACATCTGGCTCATTCAGGTCATTCCGCATTAAACACAATCAAGGTGACTTCTGGACAGCTGCACCCTCCCAATCGCAAATGCGATTGTAACCCGACCAACCACTCTCACCACGGCGTATCAGCGTAACATTTTTTTCGCCACCAAAGTGAGATCCTCTCCCTGTGTTCTTAAAACCACTGTCCTGATGAAAAAAATGCAAAAAGTTTATGAACACCAAAGCAAATTTTTGAATCGGTCGTATTTGATAAAGACCAACCTGGAAAGCGAGCAGTATCTGAGGATTCCTTAAATCGCTTCACTTCGGTCGGTCGCGGTGGCATATGAGTCTGCAGACATATCTTCAACCCACTCACCAATATTTCCGGCCATATCACAAAGTCCCAGCGCCGTATTGCCACCGGGGCTGGCACACACCTCGCAGGTGCGTTCGGTGGGACATAACGGATCGTCTTGGGATCAATCAATAATTGCGTACCCATTTGGTGACGACAGGCTGAATAGAAGCCGCTTCGTTTGTTTCTTCCCGTTGGCGTCATTGCCGAGTTTTGGAGCGCATTTTGTTTTTGCACCGGGTGGTGTACCTGCAGGAAAGCGGCTTTGCGGTGGAAGCGGGCATTTTCTGTCACCGTGACGCAACACCACGCAATCTAGGATACCGGCCTGTCCCCACGCGACCAATCCAATATTCAGATCATCACATTTGAATGCGGTTCGTGTGAAACAGGGGCGCTACATTTGCCCGCTGTAACATTTCAGGTAAATTATTCAGGCATTATTACGCATATGCGTGGGACAGGAACCAGAGGAGCGATTATGCAAAGCAAAAAATGGTTTAAAAACAGCGTTGCATTGGCGTGGGTTGGGGTTCTGCTCGTTTGGGCGTTGAGTATTCCAGCAGTGTTGCACGCAGACGACGGGGCCGGTACTGAAAACGACAATGACTTGAATCAAATGACTCTGGAAGAGCTGCTGATGCTCGACGTCTCCGGCGTGATTGTGCCCACCCAGCCCAAATTGTCACCAGTGACCATCACTGTAATTACTCAACAGGAAATCGAAATCACGCCTGCCCGCAATCTGACCGACCTTCTTGAAATCTACGTTCCCGGCGCGCTGTTCATGAATCATAGTGATGGCTTGGAATACGGTATTCGCGGCATTATTTCCGACCGCAAAAACAAAATGCTGGTGCTGGTGAACGGCAAAGACATGGGCATCAAAGGACACGGCGGCAACACGGCCGACACCGAAGCATGGGATTTGAACGACATCGAAAAAATTGAAATCATTCGCGGCACCGGGTCGGTTACCTACGGTCCCGGCGCCATCATGGGCGTCATCAACATCACCACCAAAAAAGCCGGCGACAAAAACGGCGCAGGCACCGGCGGTGAATTTCTAAGTCGCTACAATCGGGTGGGCACCTGGTTCGATTGGGGCGGCAAACGGGGCAGTCTGGATTACTATTTTTACGGCAGCGTGAACTACGCATCCGGACTGCGCGACCCGCGTTCATACCGAATCCGCGGCGCCAATAAATACGGTTACTGGAACGACGGCAACACTTCGCTGCTGCCCACAAGTGACTATTACCAGACCGCCATGGGTGAACCCCATTTTAAATTTTTCGCCGATTTCTCCCGCAAGGAGTGGCGTCTGTGGCTGCGCTACCTCGATAGCGGAATGCCCACCAGTGGCTGGGGAGAAAAGGATCAGATGGGCCAACAGACCATTCCGTGTCAGAGCGACGACGGCACCTGTGTTGCGGTTACCGGTATTGGGGAATTTCAGAATCTCAATGTGCGACGAAATCGACAAGCCGTGGTCTCACTCGAAAACGACCATCGGTACACTCGACGACTGGTACAAAAGTCGAGCTTGAGTCTCATGTCGAGCGACACCGAATCTTTTCGACCCGACATCTATTCCACCGACATAAAAGACGCTTCCAATTACAACTGGAATTTCAGTGAGCATCAATTATTCGCCAGCACCCTGCTTTCCGGTTCGCTATTTGAAAAATTGAGTCTGGCCGCAGGCATGGAATATCGTTACACCCATTGGACCACAGGCTGGGGCGACTACCGCAAAGATTTTCTAATGGGAGACCGCAAGAATATTGTGAACGGACCAGATTCTCATGCCATCAAAGCATTGGGGTCCACTGAAGCGCTGTACGCCGGCGACAACGGTTTCGGCATGCACACCGTCTCCGCCATTGGTGAAGCCAGCGCGAACATTCACCATCTGGCCAATGTTTACTATTCGTTTCGATATGACCGCAATTCCAACTCCCGCAATTTGATTTCTCCGCGTCTGGCTTGGGTTTCCGACTTTCACAAAGGCGGCATTGCCAAGCTGCTGCTGCATCAGTCTGTTCGCATGAACAACGCCGAACAGCTGTGGCAGCAGCATCGGGTGAATCGGGAAACCACCCCCGAACGCATTCAGGGCATTGAACTTTCGTATACGCTGGACAGTTTGCGTCCCATGGAATTATTTGTGAGTGGGTTTGCCAATCGCATGCAGGTTTTGGGGTGGAATAAGACCCTCGAAACCACCGCCATGCTTGGCGAAGGAGCACTCTGGGGAATTGAAACCGAATTGAAGTTTCAGTTTGAGAACGCGGTATTCGGCGCAAACCATTCCTGTGTGGACCTCATTTATTGGCGGCTTTCAGATGAAAGCGACGCCGGTGGATTCAGTTATTCCGATTACCGACGTCCGGCCCAGGACGGCGACGGCCCGGAAATTATCATGTCCGGCGTGGGCGACAGCGTTAATAACTGGTCTAAAAACACCACCAAATTGTTTGGCAATGTGTACCTGGCGCAGCGCAAGTTGGCGCTTCACAACGATGTGCAGATTTTCTGGAAATACGAGGGTATTCACGACCAGCTTCGAGTGGTGGAAAATGCAGTGAGCGGCACCGTCTACCAGGCCGACGCCATGACGCTGGTGAACGATGCGCGACGGCGTCATGCGGGAGATTTCAACCTGCGTTGGAACGCGTCTGTAGGGTATTCGCTTTCCCAGCAGGCCACATTGTACTTTTATGTCATGAATATTGTGCCCATTCATGGCAATCACCGGTACTACTACGATTCGGGATCTCTTTCCGGACCGTATCCCACCCGCATCGGATGGGTGGAGGAGCCCCGCGTGCTCGGCGTGCGGTATGTGATTAATTTCCTGTAATCACATCGCTCTTCCATCTGATAAAAAACCGTTTCGATTCCCGCATCCAATGCCACTCTCAGTTACACCGATTGTTCCAACACCCACGCCGCCTGAACAGCCCAATCCGCGCCCCGCATCGGCACCCAGCCTGCGAGACCTCTCAATGCACAAGTGCATTTGCGGTCCAACGGCACGACTTTTGCCCATACCGCCATCTGCAATTACAAATTGAATGCGAATATCGCGCTCACCCTTTGTTGCCCATTCCTCCAGCTGATTAGTTTCAGCGTCACGACCAGTAAAATCGCTGACACGGGAGTGCCAGCTCAGCAGCGCAAAGGCATCAGCATCCACGGCTGGTGTTTCCCATTCCACATGCAGCGTTTGTGCGGATTCGGGATTTGGTGACGCACCGTCTCCAAAACCCAAATAACCAATGGCAGTGACTGTGGGGCCAGCTTTGATGGACAAAAGATTGATATTAACCAGTGAAAACATACCAGCGAACTCCCCATTAAAAAGATGAACTGTGCTGCTCCCGTGCGGTGAAGGGTTAAGTATCGGGTTTGTGATAAAAAGGTCAAGGGGAACCTCTGTATCCGGATTTGAATGGACGTGTGGAAAATCCCTGTGGTCCCTTGAGGGTGTTACAAAAGTCAAAAACAACGTCACCCCTGCGAAGGCCTCATGATTCTACACAAGTTTTTGTTGACATATATCTGCGTGATATAGCCATGATTCGTCGTTCCCG
>JAFGWT010000020.1 GCA_016937015.1 Deltaproteobacteria bacterium
CGGGAACGACGAATCATGGCTATATCACGCAGATATATGTCAACAAAAACTTGTGTAGAATCATGAGGCCTTCGCAGGGGTGACGTTCTCCTCTACTTGTTGCGGGGATGTCGACACGTCAGCGTGCTCATCCTCCCACTCCCCCGCAATCCGCTCCCAATCCGCTTCCGTCGCCACCCGCATATCCGTATAAATAAACTTCGTCGCCAACTTCGTCGCCTCATCCACCACCCACCCATCGGTGTGCACCGCCTTAAACACCGCACCCGTAAAGTTGCAGTCTAAAACCTTCTTCCCCCCCAGATTCATGGCCACCAAAATGGCCTCGCTAAAATCGCACCCGCGAATTTCTTTCTGGCCAAACAGATGGGTTTCCCAAAGCAGCGCCCGACGAAATGCCCCCACCGGCGCGGTCATATGTTTCAGAAAGGCAAATTCGGTGTTTCTAGCATCCAATTCGTCTTTGAATTCCGCCCCACTAAAATCAGTGCGCCCTTAAAATACTGCCCAATTGAAAAAGGCAGACCCGCTGAATTGGCTGTCTGTAAAATCGGCAACCCCGCTGAATTGGCTCTTACTGAAATTGGCATGCTTTAAGAACTCCCAGTGGCTGAAGGACACGTCAGGAAAAACAAATCCCCGAAAATTGTATTTCTTGATCTCATCATCCTCATTGCACGCATCAAAATAGCGTTTGAATGCAACGTCAAACTCATCCTTCTTCGCCGCCACATCCTCATGATGAAAAATGCAGTGCTCATCTCTCCAGATAGGGTGGGGGCAGTCTTTGTATGCGCAAGTCATCCAGTGTACCTCTTAAAATCGGTTATTTAGTTCAGTCAGCGATGTTGGCATGGGGGGCACGGAGCGTCAAGGCAGATGTCGCGCGGGAGAGAATCACTTTTTTCTCGATTGGCACCAGTGCCAGTCCACTCAAAAGTGCTTTTGACAGGGATATTTTTTTGCCCATAGAGGCAACACAGGGTCGGTTTTAACTTCTTTCCGTATTTGGGTAATTTGAATGTCGGTAATCCCCGAAAGCCGTGGATTCCTCATGTCAACCCGCTATTTGATACCGCGCGCCAGTCTTGCGATATGAAACTTTTCACCATATGATACATTGACGCTGCCCAAATACTTGAATGGAGGAACCATGTACCCATTTACCATGTGCCGATTCGCGTTATTGTGCGGTTTGGCCTTCTCAACAATGAGCTGCAAAGACGACAGTTCGCCAGAGTCATCTGAATACTGCGCGAATTTGTGTGAGACAAACGAAAATTGCGACGCAATGGAACTGTATGGAGGGAGTATTGACGAATGCATCACTTACTGCGTGGAAACGGCCGAGGACGTAGCGGAGGAAAACCCGGAGTGTGCGACAGCCTACCGAAAAATGGCGGTATGCGTCTCGCAACTATCCTGCAGTGAATACGAAGAGTGGTTGGATGAATCCGGGGACTATCCCTGCGAGGAAGTGTCGACAGATTACTACAGTTGCATGGTACCGTACGAAGAGGATGAATACGAGTTCGATTGGGAAGATTATGCTGAACCCGATCACTATCCCTGCGAAGCGTTTGCCGAGAAAGAGAGCTGCGGGGAGTGGGACATGTTCCAACTGGCGTATGAAGTATTTAACATCTCCAATGAATTCGAGCTCGATGAGATAGCGGATTGCAAATGCATTAGAGGCTCAGTAACCATTAGCACGGAGTATCTGGAAACCATTGAGTTGTCAAAACTGGAGCTCGTTGGCAAAACACTCGCGATAAAAAACAATATGGCAGCCACACGTGTGTCCATGCCCGCCCTTCGTGAAATCGACAGTTTGGAATTCAGCGGCAACGAAACTTTAAGTGAAATCTCAATGCCTGCCTTGGTGGAAATTGGCAGTACACTGCGTTTTTACAACGAACGCGCCGTCGAAGAACTGTCGTTTTCCAAACTGACCCGCATCGGCCGTCTGGAAATGGACCATTGTGGACCGCTCACCAATCTGGATGGATTGAGCAGTCTCGAAGAAATCAGTACCTCTTCGGTGGCGCACGCCATCAAACTCACCGGCACAACCCTTGAGAATCTGGACGGACTCTCCGGAGTGACAGAGCTGAATTCATCGATATACATCGTGGGGAATCCGAATCTTAGCGATTTGGACGGTCTGATGAATGTATCCCGCTTCAATACGGATTGGTCAGCGGGAACGTTGCTCATTCGCGACAAC
The DNA here is from genome assembly GCA_016937015.1 of Deltaproteobacteria bacterium. Taxonomy (GTDB): domain Bacteria; phylum Myxococcota_A; class Polyangia; order JAAYKL01; family JAAYKL01; genus JAFGXQ01. The sequence continues at coordinate 2,228 of JAFGWT010000020.1, forward strand.
GCAGCACTGCCCACCTGTGAAGCCCTCGATTTACGGGACACCCTCAACCCGGAAGAAATTCCAATCTGTATCATGGACAACAGTACGGATGACTGCGAAAACGACTATTCGGGGTGTTAAAAATATATGTCATCTCAATCCTGAATCCGTTCCAAAATCCCAAAATCCGATATCCAGCCCCTCCCCAATCACATTAAAATCAAATCCAGACGGAAATCCCTGCCAGGGCGTCGCCTATTATGCGGATGGATTTTGTTTTTTCCTCGTCCAGGTAGTTTGTACCATCGGCACTTTGAGGCATGTTCTCCATCTCACTCCTGTTTGTGCCGATGTGCATACTGCCCTGAATCAGAAAGTCGATTGAACATCTCGGAATCACAAAAACGTGCACCCCCGCCGCCGCGCCCCACACCAGATGAGGGGATTTTCGCTTGTACGTAACAGTAAACGGATCGCTAAAAGCCATGTTGTATTCACTTTTTGACATATCCATTCGAAACCCCAGGCTGCCGCGAACAAAGGGAACAATCCGGTTATTCGAGGACAGAATGCCCTCCACAAACGGCATCACACCGAACGACGCGTTATAGCCGCCTGCATTTCCCTCGTCACGCAGATCGGTTTTCACGGGCGCAAACACCAGATTGACATTGGCCCCCACCACCAGTCGGGGCGCAACCTGCCCGCCCAGTCCCAGCTTGAAGCGGGGAATGTGATATCCCGAATCCCGACTGTCCCCAATCCCGGCTTCAAACAGGGTGTTCTTGTTTTCCCTGCCCTCCTCTTCATTCTTCTCCCGAAAATGATAGACTCCAACAACGGGCATCTCCAGCGTGATTCTGAAACTGCGATTTGGCAGATACGTTGTTTGGGCCGCCTTTTGTTCAGGCAATGCCTGCTTGTCCGCCAGCTCAGCAACTGGTGTCTGAGGCACAGCATCCGCCATTGGACGAGGCGATGACGACGGTGGGGCGGACGCATCCAGGGCAAATACCGACACATTCATAAAAACAGCGCTGACAAGTAATGAGATCGCGACAATTTGGGACATGTACTTCTCCTTCACAATGTTTCAAATTAAATGACATGAGTAAAATAGTGGTCGTTCTTCCTAAAGTGACACACGCTATCGCATCCCGTTGTATCGCATATTTACCGGAAAGACCATCCTGAACATTTTATTACATCCTGCACCATGCGTTGCATTCTACTTTCACTGCGACAATGTCTGGATGGATTTTTTTTCTGTCTGGTCGTTCAGCTGGCGTTGGGCGTATGGGAGCACGAGGGAGGGGGTGCCTGTTTCCGGCGAGGTGATGGGATGGGGCTGCGACCAGACCTTTAAATAGGTGACCCGGTTTTCGCTCGACAGCGACATATGTTAAGAGGTCTACAGATGAGCATGAAACCAATTATCAATTATTGTACTCATGGAACTGCTGGCAATATCGTTTTGGCTGCGTCATTGCTGCTGATGCTGCTTTTTGTCAGCGCCTGCGCAAACGATTCAGAAAGCAGATCCATCGATAGCAACCCAGATATGCAGGATTCCGGCGACACATGGCGTATGGCGGCATCGCGCACTGATTCAGACGTCCGGGACGACACGGAGACCGCCAGCCACACGGTCACAACCCTGTGCGATGACTACGGGACCGCCAATCTCAACGACGCCGGCCAACTGAGCAATAACGTATGGGGGTATGAGTCAGCATCGTTTACCGGGTATTCTCAATGCGTGTTCTACGACAATGAACAGTTCAACTCATTTGGCTGGGAATGGCATCTC
>JAFGWT010000172.1 GCA_016937015.1 Deltaproteobacteria bacterium
GCCAGAAGCGTCTCGCGTACATATACACCTGCTTGGTGCCATTGGTTGTTCGAAAAAAAATGTGTGTTTTCCAATGCCAGTGGCGTGTGTACGGAAACCGCCTCACTGCAGCGGGTATCGCGGTCCGCACCGGGTTGGCGCACTTCGCATACCGCTGTCGCTATTTGAATCGGTTTTTCATTAAACACAAAGCCAAATTGTTTAATGTGCTGCGCTTCGAATTGACGGCGCATTGTTTCCGGTATGTCCAACGGTACAGCTATAAGACTGTCGCTACCTTCGTATCGGAGCATCAGTCGTTTTAAAACCACGGGAGAATCAAAGTGGGGCGACAGGTTTGCCGCCGCATCCGCGTGCAATTCCCTGAATATTTTTTTGAGGGCGAGTGTAGCATCGGCGTCAAGAGGAATCAGCACTGATTTTTCCCGCACAATGACGTTGTCGGCCAGCCCCATGCCAAGGGCGGAAAGTACGCCGGCGTATGGGTGAATGAAGATGGTGCGCATGCCGAGGGCGTCCGCGGTTTTGCAGGCATGTTGCGCACCTGCGCCGCCGAAGCAGCACAGCGTGTACTCTTTAACATTGTATCCCCGCTGCACAGAAATGCGCTTAATGGCCCTGGCCATGTTTTCCACGGCAATATTCAAAAAACCTTCGGCAATTTCAGCCAGGCATTTATTTGTAATAAACGCTGCGTTGATGGAATGCGTCAGCTCTTTGAATCGTTCAGTGGCAATATCTTTATCAAGAGACTGATTTGCGTGTGGGCCAAACACGCGGGGAAAGTGGAGGGGCAGTATTTTGCCAAGAACGAGGTTGCAGTCAGTGACGGTCAGTGGCCCGCCCTTGCGATAGGATGCCGGCCCAGGATGGGCCCCTGCGGACGCCGGACCAACCTGACATCGATTGTTTTCGAATTTAAGTATTGAACCGCCCCCGGCAGCAACCGTGTGAATGTTTATCATGGGACACTGCAGACGAACGCCAGCGATTTCTGTCTCGAAATTGAGTTCGATTTCGCCGTTGTAATGGGCCACATCGGTGGAAGTGCCGCCCATATCAAAGGTAATGAGCTTTGTGTATCCGGCCGTGACACAGGTTCTGACGGCGCCTACTATGCCTCCTGCCGGCCCGGAGAGAATGCTGTCTTTTCCCTGAAAGTGCGCGGCATCCACCATGCCTCCATGGGACTGCATAAACATAAGGTCGGTACGTGAACCGACACTGTTGGCAACCGCTGGGAGGCTTGGCTTTCGACTGAGCTGACCTGAAACGCTGCTGATATATCGTTTCAGCAGCGGTGACAGGTACGCATCGACCACAGTGGTGTCGCCGCGACTGACTATTTTAATGGAAGGACTGATTCGATGGGACACAGATATATGTGTAAACCCGACCGCTGTTGCAATTTCTGCCAGTTGATTCTCATGATTTGGAAAGCGGTATCCGTGAAGCAGCACAATGGCGATGCTGCGGATGCCGGATTCAAATATCCGGCTCAGGGTCGACCGTGCGTGTGCGACATCAAGAGGGATAAGGATGCGACCTTTGGCATCCAGCCGTTCGTGAATTTCGTGCACGGAATCGTAGAGGGGAGTTGGACGATTCGGCTTAAGCGAAAAGATATTGCTGCGATGTTGGTATCCTAATTGTAAAAGGTCATTAAAACCTCGTGTTACGAAAAGTGCCACCCGCTCACCCTTATGCTCGAGCAGCGCATTGGTGCCAACGGTGGTCCCCATTTTTATCGCTTCAATATTCATGTCACTAAGGGGGACAGTCTCGTCGACGCCCAGCATCTGACGAATGCCGAATATGGCCGCGTCGCTGTAGTGCTCCGGATTCTCGGACAAATGCTTGGCGCTGTATGTGTCTCCATTTGGGGCACGGCCAATGACATCGGTAAACGTACCTCCCCGATCAATCCAGAATTGCCATTTGTTGCGCTGTGGTTTCACTGGCTGTCCTTTCGCGGTCTGGTGACGTCTGTATCACGCTGAAGGGGCGGGACGAAAGATGATATTTCAGGGGAATGGTGAAACCAAAACGGGGAATGGCGGAATTTTATTGTAACCATATTTGATATTTTCGTCGTTTAAGTGTTACCTTGCATTCCCTGACTAATTGGTTCAGAATTCAGAAAGTTTTAACTGGGAATCAGCCATGAGCGACTTAAGTGATGTTTGGAAAAGAGTGGATAGCGTTGCGAAGTTTCTGGGTGAACACCTGGGACCGGCACCGGATGCGGTAATGGTGCTGGGCTCGGGGTTGCGCGACGTGGCGTCCGAGCTGACCGATGAACGTGCACTGCAGTTTGATGAAATACCCTACTGGCCAAAGTCGACGGTCGCAGGACACACTGGTGAACTGCGGTGCGGGAAACTGGGAGATCGACGGGTACTGCTGCAGCTTGGACGGGTGCATCTCTATGAAGGATACACTGTGGAGGAGGTTGTTCGGCCGATTCGCAGTATCATTCAGTGGGGCGTAAAAACCGTAATTATGACCAATGCCGCCGGGGGAATTAACGAATATCTCAAACCAGGCGCGTTGATGTTTATAGATGACCATCTGAATTTAACGGGACACAATCCGCTGGTGGGCCCAAACGACGACAGTCGCGGCGAACGATTCCCTGATATGACTGATACTTACAGCCGCAAACTGCGCGCGTTGCTGGTGGAGGAAGCGAGTCGCCTTGACATTGACTTTAAAATGGGGGTGTACGCCGGATTGCTGGGACCATCTTACGAAACACCCGCTGAGGTCAAAATGTTGAGAGGATTGGGTGCGGATGCCGTTGGTATGTCTACTGTTCTTGAGGTTGTTGCGGCGCGACATATGGGTGCGGACATTGCCGGCATTTCATGTATTTCCAATATGGCAGCGTCGTATAATGGCCCCCGGCTTACTCATGAAGACGTGCAGATGGCAGCCGGTCGCGCCACAACGCAAATGAAACGGCTGATTTTGTCTGTTGTTGAAAAATTGTGAGCGAGGAATCGAGGAACACTGTTAGGGAGGAATGAAATGAGTGCGCTGCCGGACTGGGAAAAACTGAAGATAGCCGCATTGGAAGTGCGAGCAAATGCATACGCGCCATATTCCAGATTTCACGTTGGCGCAGCGATTCAGGTGGGTGAGCGGATATTTGTTGGCTGCAATGTGGAAAATGTTTCCTATCCGGTCGGCATGTGTGCGGAAAGAGGGGCGATAGCCGCAATGGTGGCTGACGGCTATTCCCATCCGGATGCCCTTGTTGTCGCCGCCGGTCCATTGATAACACCCTGTGGCATGTGTCGTCAGGCGTTGTCTGAATTTTCACCGGCATTGCCGGTGTTGCTGATTAGCGAGGATACCGGTGAAGAGCAGGAAACCAGTCTTGCATCGCTTTTACCGGGCGCGTTCAGGTTTTAGCATATGTGGGATAAAAATTGTCATAACGCCGCCCTGATCATTTCGCTTTTACTCGTGGTGGGTTTGGGCGCCTGCAGAGAAGATGGTGAGAACCCGTATGTGCTTTGGGAGCAATTCAGTCATCCTGATCTGGCATTCAGTTTTTACTACATGAAACCCCCTTTTAAACGGGTCAATCTCGATGATACCCATCCCATTTTGTTGCTGGACCCATTTGAGACGCCAACAATCGGCGGTCTGGATGCGCGAATTCACATTGAAGCGTGGGTGTGCGAGCAGTATTTCGAGGCTGAGCTAAATGATCGATATGACTATTGGAGGTCCAAAGCATATGTGAAGGAACGATACATTGGTTATTTTAATTACTTTGGTGATAAAGGGGCGATGCTTGAGATGGAAAGGCAGGACCATTGGGTGAAGGAAATATTTTATCCATATGGCGATGAATGTGTGGCCATTTCAGCGGCAACCAATGACAAGGGGTCCAGGCCGGATATTGAATTCTTATTGGCCGGGTTTCGGCCGGGGCAAGTGGAGGACTGATGAGCGGTTTGCGAACCGTGGCGGTTAGCGCTGTTGTCGCGTTTTTCTGCGTTATGATATTTCCCTGGCATGTGGCAGCGTCCCAGAAGCGGTGTCCGGTGTGTCACGAGGTGTTCGACGAAGACGTGAATGTGTGTCCCAACGATGGCACTGATTTGAAGCTGCTTGGTGATGCCGTTCCGGATGTGGAGACCCAGGGGGATGACCTCACTGTACCCGATGCGAACGATGCCGTGGACGATAGCGCGACAGCCGTACCAGACGAAGGCAGGAACCCGGACGTTCACGACGGTTTGCTGGAAGATACACATAAATATATCCGTCATGATCAGGGCGGCCGACGGCGGCGCATTGAACAGGATGGAAGCACAGAGTGGGATGAGCGCTCAGACAGATTGCGGCGATTGCACGATGAGCGCGCCGGTGCGGTGTCAAATAGAAAAAAAGAAATACTGCCCGAATTTGATGCTCGCCAGGATGCGGCGCTTCGCGCTCTTTATCTCCAGCGGCGTCAAAATTTGTTGTCAGTGGACGAAGCGCCTCCCAGGCGTACTGTTCATATTAAAGCCCCTCTTGATGATGAGGAAAAAGCGCTATGGGAAAAGGCGGCGCCGCTTGTGTCAATCGGAACCCGGTTAAGTTTAATGGGGGAGGCAAGACAACCCGGCCCACTGGTCGGTGCAGAGATTGATTTAAACATGCTACGATCAAATATTCGAGTCGGACTATCGAGCTTCATTGGGGTTCGTTATGTTTCGCGAAACGAACTGATGTTTCTTGAAAGCTTTTCAATCGGCGTTCAGCGACCATGGCGGTATTCCCCATATATTTCAGGCCGTTTTGGAATTGGCGGTATAGTCAGTTATCGCTTTGGTGAGAACGTGCTCAACCGGGTACGGGGGTTGGGGGTTGACGCGGGAGTTGACTGTCATGTGAGTCACGCAGTGACCATAACGCCTGCTGTGGGGTACGTTCGCTATGCTATAGAACGCGTGACGTGGGACTCTGTGGCAATTAAGATTGCATTGGGTTTCTGACGTAATACTTCCGAATCATTTTTTTAAACTTCTGCTTGACCATAAAATTTCAGTCACTATATTTTTCTCTTCTCTGGGCTGTAGTGTATAATAAATATAATAATTAATATAAGAATGACTGCTACTCGCACAAGCGGAAATATATGACCAAAGGTAGCAACTTGTCATCAAGACAACGAATTTACTTCTGCGAGGATATGCTTTGATCCCTGATGAAAAGATTGCTGAAATCAGGGAGCGGGCGAATCTGGTGGAAATCGTCGGCGAATACGTTTCACTGAAACGCGCAGGAACCAATTTCAAAGGTGTGTGTCCGTTTCATGCAGACAGCGATCCTTCCTTTAACGTGAATCCATCCAGACAGTTCTTTCACTGTTTTGGCTGCAGTGCTTCCGGAGATATTTTCAGTTTCGTTCAGCGTATTGAGGGTATCGAGTTTATGGAAGCGGCCCGTTTGCTCGCCGGAAAGTATGGCATAGTACTTCCCGAGCGGCCAATGACGTCAGAGGCGAAGACTCGCCAGGACAGAGAACGGGAAGAAAAAGCGCGGCGGCTGCACGTTCTTGAAACCGCAACTGTGTTTTTTGAGGAAAGTCTCTGGGCGCCGGCAGGCAAAGTGGCCCGGGAAGTACTGCGTCAGCGCGGTGTCAGCGACGTAACCGCAAAAGCGTTCCGACTGGGGTATGCCCCTGATGCATGGCAGGGCCTGTTGGATCATTTTCACCGGCATCGAATCTCTGCCCGTGAAGCTGAAGCGGTGGGGTTGGCATTGCCAAGAAAGACCGGCGATGGCTACTATGATCGATTCAGAAATCGACTGGTGTTTACCATAACAGATTCCCAGGGGCATCCCATTGCTTTCTCCGCGCGCGCGTTGCCTGGTGAAGATACCGGTGCGAAATATATTAATTCCCCGGAAACCCATGAGTACAGCAAGGGAAAGGTTCTGTTCGGCCTGCATCAGGCGCGGGTGGCACTTAGCAAGCAGCGTCATGCCATATTGGTAGAAGGAAATTTTGATGTGGTTGCCATGCATGAAGCGGGTTTTCAGAATGTGATGGCGCCGCTGGGCACCGCTTTTACCGAGGAGCAGGCCACTGTATTGCGGCGGCGTGTCGATCGGGTAACTGTTATGTTTGATGGAGATCGGGCTGGTATGGCGGCGGCAGTTCGATCTTTTCCGATTCTGGCAAAGTGTGGACTGGCTGCGTATATGTCTCCCTTGCCATCAGGGCAGGATCCCGATTCGTTGCTGCGAGAGAAGGGCGCGAAGGTAATGGAGGGGATATTGCAGCGGTCATCCGGTCTTCTCGACGAGATAATTCGGATGACGGCAGCCGCGAGTGATGGGTCGTCGCAGGATATTTCGCGTAGAGTGACTAAATTGCGCCCGTTGATAAATTCTGTTAGAGACGCGATGGAGAGGGATTTGTATCGCCAGAAGGTTGCAGCTGCATTTTCGGTTGAGCCGGGTATTGTTTTTCGTTACCTGCGGGACGAGCGCGTATCTGAAACGCCTGCCGCACGTCCGTCTGCGATGCCCGTTCCTGGCGACAGTGATGAGCGAGAGCTGATTGGGCTTTTGCTTGATTTGCCTGAACTGTGTGATGAGGCGGTGAAAATCGGTGCCGTATCGCAGATCAGGACGCCGCGATTGCGGGAAATGGCGGAACAGTTGGTTTATAACAGTCATCATCATTCATCCGGTGCGTCCGCTCTCATGGCAGGGGCACAGACGGATGTGGTAGCGGATTGGCTTGCCAAAAGAGGGTTGGAAACGCTTTATGAAAACGCCGAATCAGGAAAAGAGGCTCTCTATGAGATAAGAGAGATGATGGAAAAACGGAATTTGGAGACTCAAATAGTTGAAATTAAAAAGCAGATTCAGCTCGCTCATGCTTCCGGAGATGACATGATGGTTCTGTCGCTGCAGCGACGAAGAACAGAGATTGAACGTGAGATGCATGGGGTGGGCATTGCTTTTGACAACAGTACCGTCAGGCATTAAATCATACATGAGGACGTCCTTATGAAAAAAGAAAAACAAAAAAAGACTATGCAGCAATTAATCGAGCTTGGAAAATCGAAAGGTTTTCTGACTTACGACGAAGTGAATGGCTTCCTGCCGGATGCCATGGTGTCGTCGAGTGAAATCGATGAATTGCTGGATGTACTTAATGGCGAGAATATTGAGGTGGTGGATCGCAAGGAAAATTTTGGTTCCTATGGTACTGCTGCCGAAAACCGGTCAGCCGAGCGGATGTCGTTTGACGATGGTGAGCAGGATATGGGACAGATGTCAAAGACCGGAGATCCCGTCCGTATGTACCTGCGAAAAATGGGATCCGTCTGTTTACTGACACGGGAAGGGGAGGTTGAAATCGCGAAGCGCGTTGAGCAGGGGGACAGGCAGGTGCTCGATGTGATACTGTCGTCAAACATTGTCATTAAGGATATGCTGACAGTTGACGACGTGGCTTCCGAAGAGCAGTTTGACGATGATGGCGAAGAGGACGATGAGGACCAGGATAGGGACGACGATGATGACGACGACCTTGATGATAAATCTGACGGCGGGATGGACGATTTCGATGGTGAGTTGGGGGATATGGATGATTCAGAAGGGGGCGGCGCCAATGCCAATCAGCGGTTTCTCGATACTGTCGACGAAATCAAGGAACTCCAAAAGAACGTTCAGCAGTGTTCGGATGCCATGCGGGGCGCCAAAAAGCTGTCTGACAAAAAGCGCGAAGAACTCAAAACAGAAATTCTGCGTGCGAGACTGAAAATTAAAAATCTGGTTATCCGTCTTAATCAGAATAAGGAACAGATTCAACGGGTGGTATCGCGGCTAAAGGAATGCGTGAGCCGTGTGGAAATCGCTGAAGCCGATATTATGTCCTGTGAAAAGGTTGTGGGCATGTCTGCGAGGGATATCCGGCGCACTGTGCGAGAAATGAAGTTGGGTAAAAGTGCGGAACAGCACATTTGCAGCAAACTGGGACTGAAGCCCGAGGAGCTCGAAGATATGGAAGAGCGAATTCGGGAAGCCCAGCGGGTGATTCGCACGGTGGAAGAAGAAGTGAATCTCGACGTGGAGGAGCTCCGTGAAATATATCGGCGGATACATGAGGGAGAACGTCGGGGGGAGCGGGCCAAGGCAGACCTCGTGGAAGCCAACCTTCGGTTGGTTGTATCAATTGCAAAAAAATATACCAATCGCGGTTTGCAGTTTCTGGATTTGATACAGGAAGGCAATATAGGCTTAATGAAAGCCGTCGATAAGTTTGAATATCGACGGGGATATAAATTTTCCACATATGCGACATGGTGGATTCGCCAGGCTATTACCCGTGCAATTGCAGATCAGGCGAGAACAATTCGCATTCCGGTCCATATGATAGAGACGATTAACAAGCTGATTAGAACCAGTCGATTCCTGGTCCAGGAAATGGGGCGCGAACCTTCTCCCGAAGAAATTGCGGAACGAATGGAACTGCCCCTCGATAAGGTGCGCAAGGTATTGAAAATCGCCAAGGAACCCATTAGCCTGGAGACGCCCATCGGTGAAGAGGAAGACAGCCATCTTGGTGATTTTATTGAAGATAAGGGCGTAGTGTCTCCTGCCGATGCCGTGGTTGGATTGAACCTGTCTGAACAGACCCGCCGGGTTTTGAAAACGCTTACGCCCAGAGAAGAAAAGGTGCTTCGCATGCGATTTGGTATTGGCGAAAAATCGGACCATACGCTTGAAGAGGTTGGACAGGATTTCGCTGTGACCCGTGAGCGTATTCGCCAGATTGAAGCCAAGGCACTCCGTAAACTGCGCCATTCTTCCCGTTCAAAACATCTCAAAAGTTTTATCGAACATTAAAGATATGTTGAACATTGGGGTGTATTCGCTATAACCACTCTCGGAAACAGCAACTTCCTTTGAAGGACCCGAAAACATGAGCCTATCTTACGACGAGCACGATCATTTTCGAGATGAATGTGGTGTATTCGCGATTGTGAATCACCCCGAAGCGGCAAATCTGGCGTACCTGGGCCTTCACGGGCTGCAGCACCGCGGTCAGGAGTCCGCCGGAATTGTTACAACCGATGGTGAACAGCTGTACGCTTATCGACGTCAGGGACTGGTATCTGAGATATTCACGCCCGCAGCGTTAGAGAAGCTTCCCGGCCGTATGGCAATTGGCCATGTACGGTACTCCACTTCCGGCGAGAGTAGCCAGTCGAACGCGCAGCCGCTGGCGGTACATTGTGGAAAAGGGTCCATTGCCATTGCCCATAACGGCAATCTGACCAATGCGCTTCTGTTGCGCGAGGAGCTTGAAAACCAGGGCGCAATTTTTCAGACCACTACAGACACTGAAGTATTGGTTCATCAGATCGCCCGTTCAGGCAGCAATATACGAACCGCCATCTGCGAGGCGCTTTATAGGGTAAAAGGCGCGTATTCGATTGTTTTTTTAAATAAAAATAAATTGATATGTGTTCGGGATCCTAACGGTATTCGTCCCCTGTGTATCGGTAAACTGGACGGTTCATATGTGGTTTCCAGCGAATCTGTTGCGTTTGATCTGATTGGCGCTGAATTCATTCGCGATGTGGATCCTGGCGAAATGATTATTTTTACGCCTGATGGCGGAATGGAATCACTCAAACCATTCCCTGCTGCTGAAAAGCGGTCCTGTCTGTTTGAATATGTGTATTTCGCCCGTCCAGACAGCATTATTGACGAGGTATCGGTTTATTTTTCGCGAAAGCGCATGGGGGCTATTCTTGCTGAAGAATCACCTGTTGATGCGGATATTGTTATCCCGGTGCCGGACTCCGGAATGGCCGCCGCGCTGGGATTTTCCGAACAGTCCGGCATTCCTTTCCAGCAGGGATTGATTCGGTCTCACTATGTGGGAAGAACGTTTATCGAGCCCAAGCAATCTATTCGTAACTTTGGCGTCAAGCTCAAGTTGAATCCATCCCGACTTGTACTGAAGGACAAGCGGATCATTGTGATTGACGATTCCCTTGTCAGAGGCACGACTTCTCGAAAAATTATTGAAAATATCAGAAAATGCGGCGCCAGGGAAGTGCACTTCCGGGTCAGTTCTCCCCCTATTCGGCATTCGTGCCGTTACGGTATCGATACACCGACCGATGAGGAACTGATCGCGAACCAAATGTCGCTGGAGGAAATCGCCAGTCATATTGGCGTTGATTCCCTCGCCTATCTGAGTATTCCAGGGCTAAAGCGCGCTGTACATGAAAGCGGCGGATTTTGTACCGCCTGCTTTGATGGCGACTACCCGGTTCATTATGAAGATAAGGGAAAGAAACTGCAGCTTCGGTTCGAAGGTCTGTGAGTAATTCTTCCTTTTTCCTTTTCATTTCTGTCCGCACTTGCACAAAAACGCTGTAAATTGTATCAATACGATAAAACTATTCTATGTATGAGGTTTTCTATGGAATTGGATTGTCCACGCTGCAGTATTGGCAAGTTGGAAGAAATAGAAGTTGACGGAATTTTGATCGATCGCTGTCGCGTTTGTGGCGGCCTGTGGTTTGACTCCGGTGAATTAACCCAGGTGAGCGGTGATGCTGCCGCAGTGAAGAATCTCGAAGCTCAAATGCCATCAACGCAGGTGGATTTGGAGTGTCCACGCTGCGAAAAAACCGCGTTGCGAAGCCAGGCGCTGTGTGTTGGTGAAAACAGTTCATGTGCGATTTATCGGTGTCCCTCCTGTCTGGGCAGCTGGATCGATAGGGGCGTGCTTCGATTGGCTGAAGACAAGCGTATCGCCCAAAATACCCGGGAATGTTTCGCACAATTGCTTGAGCGCAAATAGACCCCTTCGGACTTCAGTTGATCCTGTCGGCACTTTTCGTTCTGACGATTCCCTTCATGTTCTGACTTTAAACACACAATCAAGCGCAATCCGAATCGGTCTTCAGCGCAGCGCATTTGCACTGAGCTCAGGGAAGCGCGCTGTGAATCGCTTTTCGCTTTGTGAAAATGGTCGTTACGTCGATCAAAGTGATTCCGCACCGAGAGATAATTGGTCGTCGGACTCAGTTTGTTTCAAATGCCTGTATGGTGCGAATCTGTGTGTAAGGTGGGAATCTGAATGATTCCATAAATATTAGTCAGGCCAGCTGGTCTGCTGCAGCACAACCGCTTCTTTTGAATACCAGTAATTTCTGATTTCGCCGCATAAATAAAATGAACCGCAAATAAGCAGCGTGCCGTTTTGGGTCAGCTCAAGTGCCATTTGGACCGCCTGCAACGGGTCACAACAGACGAGAGGAGCCGATGATTCGCCTTCAAACAGTCGCGCCGTTTCTGCCGCGGGAAATGCCGCCTTGCCATATACGTTGGGTTCAGTGGCGATGATGTGATCGAACTTCCCAAGGATGGGTGCGATTGTCTGATGATTTGCTTTGGTGCCAAGAAAGCCCACCAGCGCGACGCGGGGGCCCATGTGATGGTTTGAAAGCGCGTGTTGAATTGCGGCGGTCAGTTTGTCAGCATTGTGCGCACCATCCAAAAATACTGTGGGGCTATTGGAAATGTGTTCAAAGCGACCGGGGAGTCTCACGGAACTCAGGCCTGCTTCAAAATCAAGTGACGACAGAGGCAATCCCGCTTTTCCTGCAAATTCGTTTACGGCCTTACGGGCCAACTGATGATTGTGTTCCCGGGATGAAGCGTTGGGGGGAATGCACGTTAAAGGTGCGTCGAGTGATTGGGCTTCACGTCGGATAACATCAAGGGCGATTCCTGTTGCGCCAGTAATCACCGGAATGTTTTTTCGAATAATCCCCGCTTTGTGCCAGGCGATGTCTTCGATTCCCGGACCGAGACTGAGCAGGTGATCCAGTCCGATATTCGTTATTACCGCGACTTGCGTGTCGACAAATGACGTTAGATCATATCGTCCGCCACATCCCGTTTCAAAAACCATCATATCCACTTTCTCACGCCGAAAAGCCTCAAACGCTATGGCGACAGAAGCCATACCATGGATAGAGGCAGGTGTTTGGGAATGTTTGAATGGCAGCGCAATTGGCATAATCCAGTCAATCAGTTCCGCGAAACAGGACGCCGAGATGTATTTGCCGTCAATCCAGATTTTTTCAGTCGCTGACTGCAAGTAAGGTGAGATGTGCAGGCCGACTTTGAGGCCGGCGGCTTTTAGCGCTCCCGCGATTGCCGCGCAGACAGAGCCCTTTCCCGATGTGCCGGCAACGTGGATTGCTGGAATTCCCGCCTGCGGATTGCCACATTGTTTTAAGAAAGTGGCCATGGTCTGCATGCGATCCAGCGGCGTTTTTACATATCCTTCCGGTCGCGTTTCGGAAATGTCCGTTCGGATAAGTCCTTCGTTGAGTCGATATTCCGCGTCTAGATAGTCTTTGTAATTGGTCATTTTTCGCCTGATGGGACTGGGTTACACGGCCAGTCATACGTTGGATTTCTGCCAGGCGGAATAGCAGAAACGGTAAATAAAAGCCATTTCAAACACATGGCCAAAGTGAAAATGTTCTGTCGGCAATAACGTGGATTTGTGAATTGGCGTGTAGAGTGCTAGACTTCCTGTTATATATGAAAGGACATTTTTTTATTTACCTTATTGTTGCACACGCGATGCTCCTTGCCTGCGGTGCACCAGCCAGCAATACCGAGTATCGGCCACCCCGGCCATCACGGGTGGAGCAGCAATGGCAGGTGGCCCATCAGCTTGAAAAAAGTGGAGAACAGGAAGCCGCTGTAGCGAAATACAGTGCTCTTTGCCACGGAATGTCGCAATACAGTCGCGCATGCTATGATGCATGCCGAGTAATATTTGAAATTCCGGATGAGAAGCGGGGAAGAGCGTGTGCGAAACAGTTTATCATAAAGTATCCCAATGATGGTCTGGCACCGACGTTGGTTGGAACTGTGGCAAACAGTTTCAAAAATTCAGGGGGGCACGAGATGGGCGCTGTCTGGTTGTCTGAACTTGCAAGGCAGGTTGAGCAGTCGGATGTGTGGGATTCGATTCATTATGAGCGTGCAAAGATTTTTCGTGATTCAGGAACGCAGGCGGAAGAGGAAAACGCCTTGATGGAGGTGGTTGCACTTGGCCGATGGGGAAGCCAGCTGTGGGACAACGCGATTTGGCGAATGATTAATATTCAACGTGCCAAAGGAGACGACGCGAAGGAAGAGGCCCTGTTGCAGCGAATGCTATCGAACCTTGAGGAGAGTCGCCTTATTGCCAGCTATAATTCGCCGTATTACGATGATGCGCTGTTTCGTCTTGGCGAATTGTATTGGGAGAGAGCCGATTTTAAAAATGCGTACAATGCGTTTCAACGCCTGACAACATGGAAAACGAGCAGGTTAAGGGATGATGCCATGCTGCAGTGCGCAATAATACGAAAACACCAGGGAGACATTTCTGGGGCGTGCGCACATTTGAAGCAGATATTTGATCGGTTTCCGGGGTCCAGTAGTATTCGTAAAGCGAAGAATATGCAGGATGATTGGCATTGCGGCCAATAGAACGGTCTCCTAATAATCGTCGTCTTCGTCGTCCTCGTCCTCGTCCTCGTCCTCGTCTTCGTCTTCATCGTCCTCGTATTCGTCCCCGGAATCATCGTCGTCAAAATCATCTTCCGGTTCTTCGTCAAAGTCCATGACATCTTCAGGTTCTGCGGCCTCGTCATCGAAACTGAGTTCGATGTTGGATTCGGCCAGGACTTCTCGCAGCTCTTCCAGTAACTCCTCCATTGTGTCGCCGCTCCAGTCTGAGAGCACATTGTCGATGATCTCGTCGAAGTCGCCTGAATCGAGCATTTCTTCGATTTGCTCGACCTGTTCATCAGTGAATGAATCCCGAATGTCATCTGCGAGAGAGCCATATTGTCCGCTTTCAATCGAGTCGCTGATTGCTTCCTTTAAAGCCAAAGTCCTGTGTGAATTGATTAATATGTCCAGCACTGCTAATCCCTCCTGCAATAGGTGGCTTCAACCACTTGTGCCTTTCGCAAAATTATAGGTAGAGGTTTCGGTCTGTCAACAAATACGAGTGTCGAAACAGAACTGTATTCATTTTAGCCGCGTTGTAATTATATTTGTCTATTGCTTGACAGAAATTCATTGTATTTTAAATTCAAATCTAATTAGAATTTATACCTAATAGTGTAGACATTGACCCGCCGCTGGCTTTAATGGGAACGGCATACATTGAGAAAATGAAGCTGGTGAAGTGAGACAAGAGACGAGGAAGCGATCCGGTATGGTAGAAGCCAGAGATAACGGTAACAGCAATAATGATGTTCCCGCCAGGGAAATTCGGGTGAATGTGTTCGGGCGTACTGACGTTGGGATGGTGCGGGAACACAACGAAGACAGCTTTCTGGTGGCAGATCTGTCGCGTAAAAACCGAAGTATACAGCCCGAAGTGCAAAACCATGTTATCGGTCAATTGGGTTCGGTATTCGCTGTCTGCGACGGCATGGGGGGCGCAGCGGCAGGGGAGGTTGCCAGCAAATTGGGGGTGGATACCATCTATGAGGTTCTTCAGGCCAGCGAGCCGCCGACGGATGAGTCTGAACTGGCGATTCGGCTGAATGACGCCATCTGCGAGGCTGGCAGCCGCATTTATGCCGAATCAAAGGCCAACAGTGCA
This sequence comes from Deltaproteobacteria bacterium, assembly GCA_016937015.1. GTDB lineage: Bacteria > Myxococcota_A > Polyangia > JAAYKL01 > JAAYKL01 > JAFGXQ01. Next base: position 14,675 of record JAFGWT010000172.1, read on the forward strand.
CGCCGCGGCATGGGAACAACTGCAACTGTTGCCGTGCTAATCAATGAGAGACTGCTGTTTGGCCAGGTCGGAGATTCCCGTGCACATATTATCCGCAAAGGGAAGTTGGTTCAAACCACCAAGGACCAGTCCCTGGTGCAGCAGTTGATTGACGCCAACCAGCTCACGCTGGAAGAAGCCAAAAATTTTGATCGCAGCAATATTATTTTGCAGGCCCTTGGCACCAGTGAAGAGGTCCACGTGGATATCACCTCAACTCTGCTTAGGCGGGGGGATGTCCTGGTTATCTGCTCTGATGGGCTGTCCGGGATGGTTGAGCCTGAGGACATTCGCGACGTGGTTCTTGCGTTTGAAGACCCAGCCGATGCGTGTCAGAAATTGACACAGATGGCGTGTGATAATGGTGGCGACGACAACATTACGGTGATTATTGCAAAATTCGGCGGCGATGGCCTTGATGAACCGGCGGTTGGGGATGATGTGGCGTACGAAAAATTCATGCTGCCCGGGTTGGACGATGATGACAGTATCACACTGCCAAGGGGCATGCCCGCCATTCCGGGCAGTGCCGCTCGCGCGGTGCATGACGCCAGGACCAAAGAAGAGCAGGCCCGTGGAAAATTACCGTTTTTTATTCTGCTGGCTGTTCTGACATTGGCAGGGATGATTTTGTTTTTTACGTGGAATGGTAACGATTCTGTTTCCGATTTGTCCAGTGCCGCTGCCGATTCAGCGCATGATGCCAACCCGCCTTCCCAGACTGTATCGGCGTCGGGTAAGCCGACCAATGGGGAAGGGTACTCCGACGTGTCAGATGTTGGAAATGCTGTTCTGCTCGCCCAGGAGACAGATATGGATTTTCTGGGAGACACTGACACTGGCGACGATTCTGCCCAGGAGTCGTTGACCGGGACGGACGGACAGGAATCAGTATCGGACGAAACCACTGCAACGGACGATGTGTCAGCCGAAGTCGATTCCGAAATATCTGGAGGCCTTTCCGGAGATACATCCACAGAAAAAAATCAGGTCCAGGCTGAGGATGATTCGTCTTTACAGTCGGGAGGAATAAAGGCTGGCGCTGACAGCAATGCTGGAAAGTGGGCCAGGGGCAAATCGAAGCGCAAGCGAAAGAGCGAGCAGGGTATCAGCACAGTGGCTTCCGGAGGCGACGACAATGCATCTGTCGATTCAGGTGCTGCTGACATGCAGGATTCTGAAGCGCAACCCCTGTCAGAAGAGACAGCTAAGTCTTCTGTTGATAGCGCCGCTGACAAAGGCACCAGCAGTGGCAACGGTAATTCAGACGCGCCGACTGTTGAGGCGCCAAAGGATGCAGCGAATGATGAAACGAAAGATTCGACTTCGTCCTCAACTATTTCAGACGAGAATCCCTACTGAAACTGAATTTCAGGAGATGGACATCTTATAATTTTCTGAAACAGAACGTTTGGGAGAATATACGAAAGGAAGAAACGTGGCAGAGGAAACCTTATGTCCAAAATGTAACGCAGTGAATCCCGCAGAGACGTCTTTCTGTTCAAAGTGTGGCACTGCCATCGGAAAGAAGTCTTCTGACGAAATGCAGGATCCATTTATAGGCACTTTTGTTGGCGAGCGCTTTTTGGTGAAGCGGCGACTCGGTGAAGGGGGAATGGGTGTCGTCTACGAAGCAGAGCAGACCGCAATGGATCGAAAGGTGGCCCTGAAAGTTCTGCACCCACATTTGAACGATGATGAACTGTATGTGAGATTCCAGCGGGAAGCTGCCGCCAGCAGCAAGCTGGAGCATCCGAATATTATCACCGTATACGATTTTGGGCGGACGGAGAACGATTCCCTCTACATTGCCATGGAATTTATTGATGGCAAAAGCCTTGACGATGAGATCAAGCAGAACGGCGCAATGGCATGGGATCGCGCGTGCCGGATCGGAACACAGATCTGCAGTGCGTTACGGAACGCTCATGATAAAAATATTATTCACCGCGACATGAAGCCGGAAAACGTGATGCTCTGCAAGCGTGGAGACGAAACGGATTTTGTGAAGGTACTCGACTTTGGCATCGCCAAAATGCTGGAGGATGGTGAAAAGGATCAGCAGAAGGCGCTTACCAAAACCGGTATGGTGTTTGGGACCCCTCAGTATATGTCACCGGAACAGGTTCGCGGCGAGAAGCTGGACGCCCGCTCGGATATATATTCAGTTGGCATTATTTTATATGAGATGTTGACCGGAACCATTCCGTTTAAGGCTGATACGCCCATGGGGCTACTTACCAAGCATCTGATTGAAATGCCGCCTGCGTTCGCCACGGCGAATGCATCAGTGTCAGTGCC
>JAFGWT010000173.1 GCA_016937015.1 Deltaproteobacteria bacterium
CTGTGCATGATTTCATGTGGATATATCATGGATCCTAGGTATCGAAGATATATGATGAAATTATTTTCTCCGTGAGTTTTTTAGCGATGGATGAATATCTTCGTTCAGAAAGTAAACTGGAGGCATTTGCGGCGGTGTCACTAATTAGTTTGGAGTTTTGCTTGAGTTCAATCATGATTGATTTCAAACCGGCTACAATGTCATTTGGTGTTGTTCCTGGAAGAAAAAGTACAGCAGGGGAAATGTCGTGAAAAATTGGCAGGGGGGTTACAGCCACAGGAACTCCAGAAGCCAATCCAAAACGCACTGCACCGCTGGCGGATTCTCCTGTCTTTTGGTATGGATATATCACTAAATCGGCTTCGGAAAGACGGTCAATACTTTCTTCGTCAGAAAGATAGTTTGAATTTAGGGTGACTCGATCCTGTATGTGCAGGTCGATGATTAGTTTGCGCGCCTGATTTATTAGGTTTGTCGACTCGTTGACTGGATACTCAGCATTGTACATTTTTAGCATAATTTCGATGTTTTCATCGGAAATTAATTTCATGGCATGGATAAGCTCGATTAGGCCTTTGTTGGGCAGGAAAAAACCGTAAGACGCAACAATAAATCTCTCATTTATATTTTTGGTTCGAATCTTTGGGATGTAATCCAGAATGCCATGGGGAAAGATTTCAGCATTAAACACACCCATTGAGTTGAGCCGGTTGATATCAGCTGAATCGTGGACGAGTATTGCTTGGCACTCATTCAGTGCCCCTGATAGTACTCGTAAGTCTTTGTTTGGGTATTCATTTTTAATGTCAGCTGTTGAATGGAGTGTAACCAATACAGTACGCCCAAGGTGAAGCTGTAGATAAATGAATTCAGACAAAATGCTAAGATCAAAAAAACCGTAGTTAAATTGGATGACAATGACATCAGTTGCAAAATCGTCGATGGCTCGCTCTAGAGCTTTTAAATCGGCGCCCTCTATATCCCAGCATCGGCAAACATTGTCCGAGTCAGCCTGGATTAGTTCGTGGCTATATGGTGCGAACACGCGCACAGGTGTTTGCATTCCAGTTATGAGGTGATTTGAATATGATGCAATCCCGCACTTGGTGTTCCATGTGGTTATGAATCCAATATTCAGGTTGTGTTTTTTTGTGCGATGAAGTCGCGCCGCCGCTATCTCAAGCTGAAATATAGATTGAGATATTTTCTTGATGTCAATCTCACGGGCTGATTTCGCATGAGGAATGTTTGCAATATCAGTGATGCACATATCGGCTAAAGATGTTGTCGATTTATCTTCTTGTTTGTCACCCTTGTTTTTATGCTCTGCAACAAGCTGCTCTAATGCCTGTAAGGCTTTCTGCGCCGATAGATCCCATGAAAAATTTTTGGAATGCTCAAGAGCGTGTTGCCTTAGTCGGGATAAAAATTGGTCATCCTGAAGTACCTCGGCCATCTTCGTAGAGATGCTTCTGACTGACTCTGGGACAAACAGGGCATCAGCGCATCCAATCACTTCGGGTACACTGGTGGTATTGGAGCCAATTGCCGGTGTTCCACAGGACATGGCCTCCAGCACGGGCAAGCCGAAACCCTCTCGTAGTGAAGGGAATACAAACAATTTGCACAAGTTGTACATAATCAAAAGTTCAGCATCTGTGATGCTATTGGCGAATATTACATCGGATGCAGCGAGGCCAGAATCTTTGGCAATTTTCATGTAGTAATCAAAAACCCCAGGCCATCCTCTTCCTACAATGACTAGCTGGAGCCCCGCTCGGGTTGATTTTGGTAATTTTGCAAACGCTTTAATAAGACGCTCTTGATTTTTTCGTTGGTCAAAGCTGGCTGTGTAAAGAAGAAAATCACCAGAGATGTTGAATTTATCACGAATAGATTTTTCGTCAGTCGCTGTTGTTTCTATTGGATGAAACATTTCATCTGCGGCTGATGAGATATTGATTATTTTTTTTGGGTCGATGTCGAGGTTCTCTGTGCCCTCTATCCGAGAGTATTCTGATATTGCGAGAAGCAGGTCTGCTCGGGACATCTCGTTGATTTTTTCAAAATAATGCTCACGGGTCGTTTTTTCAGCAAGGTAACTATCTTGCATCATTAGCGGAATTAGATCATATAGAACAACCGCTGTGGGCGCTGCGTTGGCGTAGCGTCCTATTGAAGTTGTTGTATTGTCATGAAGACCTTCGATAAGACTTGAAACGAAAGTAACATCAGGTTTAATTAGTTCGATGAATCGTTCGCGAATAGCTTCTGAGGCTTTTTTTAGGAAGCTGTTTTTTACCCCCGCTTCGGGAACAGAATCTAATGCCTTAAAGGTGTGAATATTTTGTGGTGGAATTAATTTCAAGAGGCTTGTGTGAAGATCGGAATGCCCTTCTCTCATTAATCCATTCAGCAAGACATGTATGTCGTGGGTTCCCGCATTTCTCGTCATGGCCTCGAAAAGATTCCAGGAGTAGCGCCCAATTCCTCCGAGTCTGCTTCCAGACTGGCAGGGTTGTAAATCAACTAATATCTTCATTCTTTATTCCATCAGCATATATTGTTCTTTGTCAGGCTTTCCTTAAAGTGCTTGAAATAAAGCCGGAGCAACGAAGGACGTGCGTTTGTTGTTAGTTGGCCGCGATATGTGTTAATGCACTTGTTTTTTAATTATTGCAGCTTTGAGCTGTTGGTGAATTTCTTGCGCGCGATGACTTAGTTTTATGCTCGCTATGTTTTGGTGGGAGATTAATGCGGCAGTGGATGGTGGCATACCTTGCAACCTAAAGTAGAGTGAGCGTAATTTTGCATAAATTCCAAAGCGGTATGCCATTGCTTCGACTCTGCTGCGCCAAGCAGGGCGAGCCACGACAAATGAGGCAATGCGACGCAATATTTTTTTTACTAAGGTATTTAGTTGGGAATTAAACTCATGATATTGCTCTTGGCTTCGGTTTTTTTCTCGATTAGGCCAGTGGAGGCATCGCCCTAAGTAACGTATCGGGGCTGTTACCCTCCAAGATGAGCTGGCATGCATTGCATCAAGTTGATTGATGGTCTGTTTTAAATCCATCTCAGCCTTGGCTGCTTGCGCTTCAGCATGAAGTGCCCGCTCAAGCGCCGCTTCCAGAGTATTCAGACTTGCCAGTGCTCGCCGCTGGTGCTTTCCAACGCGCATTGAAACGGTTGCATCCCAGCTTTGCTGATCACCCAAAACATCGGGCAAACCCAAAGTAGAAAAGAGGATTTCATCACGTTGTCTTTGCGCGCTTTGGAGGGGAGTGCTAAAAACCGATGTATTGATGAAATAGGCATTTCCCCAAAATATCTGTCCGGCATACACGAGCGTCGTTTGGGTGTTCCAGTCGTCGTGTTTAATCATGTCTGTGTTGATGGGGGGGTGTGATTTTTTGTTTTTCGAGTAGTGAGTTGTTTCAGAAAACCTCCATAAGACAAAGCCTTTCGATCTAAGGAATGCGTCAATATCCGCGAATAAAGGTTGCCCAAGGTACATGGGATTGAACATGACCTCTACCTGGACGCATCGCACGTAGGATAAGAGATCTCCTGCGCCTTGCAATACATCTAAATCCGAGCCTTGAGTGTCGACTTTCAGGTAATCAATTGCGTCTAAGTCATTTTCCTTGGCCCAGTCATCCAATCGGCGCACACGAATGGTTGTTTTTCCTTTTTCAATCTGGCAATGAAATGCTGCGTAGTTTGAGTTTAGCCAGGGATCGGGTTGATAAACTGAGCTGCACGCGGGGTTGGCGGTTAAGTACAGGGTTTTTTCGCCGTTATCATTGCCTAGTGCAATGGGCACGGCGATAATGTTCTGCGAAGAATAATGGGCATTGAGGCGTTGGCATTCTTTATCGTCGGGGTCAAAACCGAAAAGAGTGAAGCTTTCGGCATCGGCTGAAAAGTCCTCGGCAAATCCCCAACGGCAACCAACGTCTGCAATAACAATTCGTCTGTTAAGCATGATTTTTACTGATCCTGAAAGTCATGGGGTTCCACTGGGAACCAACGAAGGTGTACTTGTCCATATTGATGAC
>JAFGWT010000174.1 GCA_016937015.1 Deltaproteobacteria bacterium
ACCGTTTTCCGCACACACTATGGTGGGGGATCCCATGTCTGACGCTGCTTGCCGGCTGCGCGGAAAAACCCTTTGCCGACACTGCCGCTGAGGAAACGATTACGCACCCACAGGTGGACACCGCAGCCGAAGGTGATGGCCGGGTGGATAATTATGACTATGCATCCACCGATGCCGGGCATTTCACAGAACTGGGCGTTTGGGAACAGGAGCCGGAATACTGTATTCCCGCCTCATTCCCCCAGCGGGCCACCTGCAAAGGCGCCCCTGGCCTGTGGGGAAAAGCACTGCAGATGGCGCTCTGGTTTTTCAATGTGAACAAATCCGGCCAAGGCGTGGCGTGCACCAATGTCCAGTGGCGCGGTGATGCCCATATCGACGATGCCCATATCCAGCTCATCCCGAATGGGGATAATGGCGTAAATATGAGCGCTGCCTATATTGCGAAGTACAGGGACATCCTTGATCCCGACGGCGATGGGGAAGCAGATCTCAGTGGCGGCTATTACAACGCAGGCGACTATATTAAATTGGGCCTTACCACCGGGTATATGGTCTCGACGCTGTCATGGGCGCTCCATGAATTTCCCGAAGCGTTTTTAGAAACCGGTTTGAAAAGCGACACCCTGGCACAAATTCGCTGGGCCGCTGACTATTTCATGAAAAACATGTTTATTGAAAACCGGATGGGGGCACCCGAATCATGGCGTGTCATTGCCTACGCGCATCAGGTTGGCGACGTCTCGGATCATCAGTGTGGCTGGATGCCCCCCGAATTGCGCGATACCGTCACCTGTCCCAGGAAGGGATACTTCGCCACGCTGGAAAATCCCGCTGCGGATGTCACCGCAAACCATGCCGCCGCATTGGCACTGGTGTCGCTGGTAACCGCCGATGACGAGTCTTACGCTGCTGACACCCTCAACCACGCGATGGCCCTGTATCAATTCGCCAAAACCGATCCGGCTGTGGTGGCAGACACCACCACCGGCCTTTATGAATCTGAATACGCCTGGGATGACCTGGCGTGGGCGGCAACCTGGCTTTACGAAGCCACAGGCGATACCTCCTACCTCGACGAGGCCCTGGAGTGGCTGTTTCAGATTGACGGTTTTGACGAAAGCTGCGTAACGCAACCCGGGCAATGGTCCAACACCAGTGCCTGCTGGACGGAGAACTGGACGCACACCTGGAATTCTCTCCGCTCCGGGGTATTTGTTCGTCTGGCAGTGTCCATGGAAGCGGCCGGACTGACGCAGCTGCCAAATAACAAATACGCGCGCATCGCCGAAGTGTTCCAAATGATTTCCCGCGCAGACTCAGAGGCTTGGCTCGATCCCGCCCACGCGACGCCCCAGGGATTTTCCCGAAAAATAAATGCTACCTGGGGGTCCGGGCGCTACAACGCCGCCGGACAGCTGGTGGCACTGACGTATGCACGACATTTCCCAGAGGATGATCTGTCGCCCCGGCTGATTGACTGGGCGCGCACCCAGTCCCGCTATTTACTGGGCGATAATCAGGTGAATGCCGACCCAAACGGCAAATCATTCATGATGGGCTTCACTGACCTGAGTCCCAATTACGCGAGTCAGCCCCATCATGCGGCAGGACACGCCTCAATCTTCGGACTCCCGGATACACCGGTCGAAAATCGCCACATTCTCTATGGCGCATTGGTGAATGGCCCAATGGATAACGATACACATATCGATAAAAGAGATGACTACAGCGCGAATGAAGTGACCATTGACCTGAATGCCGCATTCGCCGGTGCGCTGGCCGGCAATTACCACTTTCAGGGCAGAGGTCAATGTCCCGATCCTGAATTTCCTCCGCAGGAACAGCCTGTGGATGAATTCTACACCATGGGAAAAATAAATCATGACGCTGAATGCCGATCGCAAATCACTGTGTCAATGGTGAACGAATCAGTTCAGCCACCCAGATTTAACGAATTTTTATCTGCCCGATACTATTTTGATGTCACCGAACTCGAAGCGGCGGGCATCGATCCGGCATCCGTGACGGCATCCATTCTTTATGACAGCGGTGAAAATCTGTTTCAGGTGGAATCGCCAACCACGTTATCCGGCCCATACAGGTGCGAGGACGTGGTGAGCGAAGAGGCCAGACACACATGGTACGTGGTACTTGGCTACCACAATCAGAAATTCTGGGGAAACCAGCAGATGCTGCAAAGCCCAAGGGAAACACTGGTGGAGCTGGGCGTACCCACCGAAGGGGGATGCATATGGGATCCTTCCAACGACTGGAGTCACGATGGGATGGACACAGACGCGCATTTAAAAACGCCACATATCACCGTGTATGGTGAAGACTCAAATCTGCTGTGGGGCGAAGAGCCCCCCTGCCATCCGATTCAGCACGCTGTTGGGGAAGTTGACGCGGAATAGACCGAACCAATGTTCGGTTGATGGAAGCAGACAGCATTGAAAATCAAATGGTGCTGATTATTTTTCCAAACAACCAGCACCGAAGTCACTGATTTCCTCAAAAGAAATGTCTGCTTCAACGCCACCAACCCGCCATGCTTTCAGCGTAAGACAATATGCTTCATTGTCGGTGGGACAAGCTGCACAGGAAACGCCTGTATAAATTTCAGACATTTGAGTGCAAATGTCATCGGGATTCGGATTATCGAAAGTGCCGGAAAAAAGTTCAGCAATTTCTCTGATGTCCACCACACCGCCCAGTCCGTCAGTTCTCTCCCCTGTAAACTCAGTGCGCTCCTCATTAAACGTGCCAGTGATCAACATATCGTAAATATAGGCATCGGTAACAAAAATTTGCTCATCCCCATTTTCGTCGTTGAAAGTATACGAAATCAACGCGGGAAAATCCTCGGGCCCCAGTTCGAAATACCCGGTATCGTCTATAGTGCCGGTCATCTCAAGAGTGGGATTGCAGGTATTCTGCGAATCGCCGTCCAGGGTTCCCATTAGAACCGTCAATGCGCCATCTTTTTCCGCCAGAATTTCAAACCCGATTGCAGGCACCGACGGTCCGAGTTCGGCGCCAAGACCGGCGGGTTGAATCCAGTCAATGACGTCAATTTCACGGAGTCTAATAGTGCCAGCGGCGTCACCATCGGAGTCACTGTCTGAATCCGTGTCACTGTCGGTGTCACTGTCTGAATCCGTGTCACTGTCGGTGTCCGAATCCGTATCAGTGTCACTGTCGCTCTCGCCTGTGTTCGCTGACGGCTTTTCACCGCAACAGATTAGAAGAATCGCCAGAAGAATCATCGCTCCACAGGTAATAAATCGTACAGCTGCCTCTTTTTTCCATGTCATCATAGGGTCCTCGTTTCTTTCTAAAATTACCAGATTGCATCGCAGAATGCTTTTTCTTTGACTAATCTTTCAGTTCCATTGAAATTAGTCCTGTAACTACTATCTCCAAATCTGCCAAAAAATCAACCGCGGTTCAAAGCTGTTCACCTGGAGATCCGATTTCGCTTTACAGCCATTTATTTTTCAACAACCGATTCATATCGAAACGAAACTGAATCCACTGAAGCGCTGTTCAAAGTCGATAATTAAAAAAAAGAACTTTTTTCTCCTAATCTTAGCCGGAGCGAACCACTATTAAGAGGAATTCGGGGAACGAGTTCTGGAAATAGTAAATTTTTTAACCTGCACATAATTTAAAAAAGGAGTTTCATGATGTTGTTTGCCTATCTGACCAATAGATGTCAGAATCATTTTCCATTTACTTCGTTAATGACAATAATTTTTTGTATCTTTCTTGTTGGAGTGAGCGCCTGTGGTGAATCTTCAGATTCGGGTGAAAACGAATCAGAGGGAAACAGTGACAGCGATACTGATTCCGATTCCGATTCCGATTCCGATTCCGATTCTGACAGCGACACCGACACCGACGGTGACACTGATTCCGACAGTGACAGCGATTCCGATTCTGATTCTGATTCTGATTCTGACAGCGACAGCGACACCGACACCGACACCGACACCGACACCGACACCGACACCGACGGCGATACCGACACCGACACCGATTCCGACAGTGATACGGATAGCGACACCGATTCTGATTCCGACAGCGATGGTGATGCCGGTTTTGATATTCAGATCAGTATGAGCGACAACATCAGTTCTGTGGCGATTGTTGAGTGGTCAATTGACAAAAATATCGACAGCGCGGTTATCAAATTTGGTCGCGATGCAACCGACTTTGAATACGAGGCGCCAGTCAATTTGGAGAAGGACAATTATCGCACCCTCCTATTGGGGATGAAGCCAAATCAGATTGAGTATTCTGTTCAAATCGTGGCGTATGATGGCGACACCGAATACAGGAGTGACATATCCAAATTGACCACAGGCTTCATTAAAAGCGGGTTGCCAACGGTGACTGTTTCAAAGGACAACAATCCGTCCGCGCTCTTCGCTGGCGGTGCGTTTACCGTGTTTACCACAGGTATCAGCACCATGGGGACCTCCGGTAGCAGCCTGGCGCTCATTGTCGACAAAGATGGCGATATTGTTTGGTGGTACGATGTGAGCAACTCGGTGGTGGCAGGACCAACCCGGGCGAGAATGGACTATACCGGCGACTATATGTGGATAGGCAACTTCAGCAACAACACCGCTCCGCCTTACGACGGCGCACTGATGCGGCTGAAAATGGATGGGACAGAAGTAGAAACCTATAGTCTTCCCATGCGCAACCATGACTTCAGTCTGTTGCCAAACAACCATATCGTTTACTTCGAAAATGCGGAATCCTTTACCAGCCACGACATAATTAAGGAACTTGACCCCGAGACTGGCGATACCTCCATTATTTATGATGAGAGTGAGGATTTCTCTGCGATTATGAGCGGCGGGATGACCAACGGCGCGCATACCAACCACATCACCTATTCGCCGGAGACGGAAACAATTGTTTTTTCAATGTATTTTCCTGGCACCGTCGCTGCCATCACCTATCCGGGAGCCGAGGTGTATGCCGTATTCGGTGGCGATCTCTCCACGTTCGATGGCATGACTTCGTCCGGTCAGCATGGTGTTCACCTGATGAAGGATTCTGTTTTAATCCTGCATAATCAAGGTTCCAACGGCTCTTCTGTCGATGAGTATTCCTACGACATAAATAGCGGTACTTACAGTCAAATCTGGACATACAGCAGCGGTCATACGACCTCCTTCCTCGGCGATGTGCAGCGGCTGTCGAACGGAAACACCTTCATCACATACTCCGCCAACGGTGTCTTCCATGAAGTCGATCCATCTGGAAACCTGGTTCGCGAAATGACAACAAACAGTACCATAGTCGGATACGCTCAGCACCGTGCAACCCTCTATGGCGCTCCCCCGCCATTCGGAAACAACTAAACTGTCAGGCAGAAACGAAACCAAGGAAATGAAAATGAAATTAACTTTAAAATTAAGAGAACTATCTAAATTACTGCCAATGCTGATTTGCGTGTTTGTCAGTGCGTCCTGCGGCGGTGGGATTTCAGATGACACCGGCAACGATGCGCACAGTGATTCAGATTCAGACACCGACAGTGACACCGACAGTGACAGCGACAGTGACAGTGATTCAGATTCGGATTCGGACACCGATACTGACAGTGACAGTGATGCAGATTCGGATAGTGATACTGACAGCGACACTGATTCAGATTCGGACAGTGACACTGATTCAGTTGGCGTCGGTTCATGCGACGCAGTGGGGGATGATGGCACCATACTGCTGACAGAGGAAACCAATTACACTTTTCACAGTTCTGTGGAAATAGATGTCGCGACAGTGAAATCAAATACAGATCTGAACGTGGAATGGGGTGATCTTTCCACAGACTTCTTTGGTGAAGCGGTAGATCCAGCGAATGATATTGATATGGTGCTGGTGTCACTATGGAAGATGACTGAGGATGAACTCGCTGAAAATATTCGCCTCGACAATCTGCCGGTTTCTGCAAGTCTGGGAGCCATTGCAACGTACCCGGATGGAACTGCCACATCCAGGAATTTATATAGTTTCACGGGGCCCGGCAGCTCCGGCAACATTACTGAAAAAATCGAAACATTTGTCGATGCAGAATCCGAGGACTATCTGTATCCGCAGGACACCCACACCTTTATGTTGATTGGCGCAACCGGCACCAACATTGGTAAAAACAGCCGTATGCTGAGTTTCTTTCATGTTGATCCGAATGCCACCGAAACCACTGTAGGCCTGAAAGATGACTCATTTAATCTCCAGTACACAACCAATCTGGCCGATATTCCCCACATTCAGGTTCCCGCAAACAAGGCCGATTTAACGGTCGACTGGGGGGACATGGAGACCAACGCGCTGGGAAATATGTTTCTGGTGACTCAAATAACTGAAGTGACAGTGGCGCATTACTCAAATATCACTTTAAAGGCGCTGGATGATGATTTTCTGCATCTGGAGGAGCTCGCCGACAACCTTTGGACTGGCGTAGTGGATGCCGGATGGCTGATGCCGTTGAACCAGCTTGTTGATACCAATGGAAACGCTTTCGAAGGCATCGACGGCAACGGGGTGTGGCTTGTGGCACTAAAATGCACTGCCCAATGTAACATTCCCGCGCCATGGTCCATCTCCATCCTTGAACCCTGTTCTGACAAATAGACTCCGTCGTTTTTTTGACCTTCCACTCGCATGAAATTTCATATCATCTTACAATTATGCGGATTATCAGCCTTGCGCTGATTTGAGTCATCAAATATACATTCTGAAAGTCGGATATGGAAAACGTTTTTTCACACCTCAATCAAATCGACCCAATACGGGAAAACATCATTAAAGGGCTGCAGTCCATTCAGCAGACCGAGGGGTATTTATCCGACGATGCCCTTATCGCTTGCAGTGCGTATTTTGGCGTTCCCCTGGCTGAAGTGGAAGGTGTGGTGACGTTTTATTCTCAGTTCAAGCGCGTTAAGCCCGGAAAGTACCGAATCAGCGTGTGTGACGGAACGGCGTGCCATATTAAAGGAACGCCACTGATACTCGAATGGGTATCGGCAGAATTGGGTATCGCCAGCGACGAGACAGATGACGACGGGCTGTTTTCTTTGGAGACGGTTTCCTGTCTGGGGTGCTGTTCGCTGGCGCCGGTATTGTCCATTAACGGTGAAGTATTCGGAAACCTGACTCGCAAGGGGGTTTTGCGAATTTTAAAACGCTTTAAGAGACAGTCCAAATGAAACAGATACAGGAAATCCGGGTAGGGGTCAGTTCCTGCGGGCTTGCCGCGGGAGCGGGCGCCGTCCTCGCAAAATTAAAGGCGCGATGCGACGTGTCTGTTATTGGTGTGGGCTGTATTGGCCACTGTTACGCCGAACCGCTGGTCGAAGTGGTTACCCCCGAAGAGACTGTGTATTATCGGAATATCACCGATAACGACGATGCCATCGACGCGATACTCTCTTTAAGCAATGAGAATCGTCTGCACTTCGGCACTGCGCGCCGACACAGGGAAAATCTCAGACTCACTGGCATCATTGGGAAATTTGAGCCAGTGGACCTGGATGCCTACGTTGCCCACGGTGGGTTTCTGGGACTTGAAAAGGCCCTGACCTTGGAAACGGGCGCCGTGGTTGCGGCGGTCACCGATGCCGGTCTGCGGGGAAGGGGCGGCGGCGGATTTCCCACCGGTG
>JAFGWT010000175.1 GCA_016937015.1 Deltaproteobacteria bacterium
CGATTTCCATGAGGTTGGCGCAAGAACAATATCCTGCACGCCTCCATTCCTACCGAGACAACTCAATGTATTATTCCAACCATCAGTCCCGGAGATGATGTCACCACCTGTACACGAAAACTCAAACGGTTCACCATTTGCAATTCCGACTACCGAGATACAGCCCCTTCCAACCGATTCATCCAGACAGTTTACCGTGGGCTCGGGCAGGTCTGCGTTTAGACCCCCAAGAGTAAAATCGATTTTACTGGTATCAATCTCGGTCGGCGCCTCGCTGCCAGTGTCGGTATCGGTGTCTGTGTCGGTATCGGTGTCTGGGTCCGTATCAGTGTCGGTGTCACTGTCGGTATCAGTGTCTGCGTCAGTGGTACCGTCACTGCCGGTGTCAACATTGCCGTTTTCTGTGCCATCATCACATCCCGCAAAATTGAACGCCAGCACGCTGCCTAAACAGACCGCGTATAAAAACACCCATCGAATCTCTAAATTTGCCATTGCAAAACCTTTCAATCACTTAGGTCTGGCGCGTTGCCACCAGACCGCCATATTTGTGCCGTTGCAGCAACTCAACTCAGAAGGCGAAAATCCCCATTCAAGTCCGCTGACAGTAAAATATTGAGCTGTAATACCGAATCATGATACGAACAATGTATACTAAATGTAAAATCGCTTTCCAACGTTTAATAGACATTCAAAATGTATGGCATGACCAACGGAAGGTAAAAAGCTGTGAAGTTATTAGTGTTACTGATTGTATTTCTTGTGGGCATCGGAAGTTTTTCAGCGTGCAGCGGCGACGGTTCCGGCGACGGTTCCAACGACTCCACAAATGTAAACGGGGATAGCGACGGGGATACCGCATCCCAGTCCGACTCCGATACTGATTCTGATTCAGACACGGATACAGATTCAGACACGGATGCGGACACCGATACAGACTCTGATACCAGTACGACTTTTAATGTTGATACAAATGCAGATAGTGCCACCGGTGATGATACCAGCCAGGATTCCGAGGGGGGATTCGAAACGGTTTCTGGTATTGGTGCGCTGCCGGGATGTTTTCTCGCCAATAATGGGGAGTGTGTGAAGTCTTCGGTTCACTCCAAAGACGACGTATGTGAGCGATGGGCCCAGGAAAAGCCCATTGCGCTGGAGGATGAGATCTGGACGCCAGGCATTGGCGAGTGTGACCCGGGGACCCTTTCAGACAATGCTCTCGATGAAGCGCTGGGACGGATCGATTTTTACAGATGGCTGCTTGGGGTACAGCCTGTTGCAAAGAATCCAGATCCACTAAGCTGGATAGAAACTGGCCAGTGTGCGGTGGTGTCCGCATATAGAGAGTCACCGGACCTGCACCATCCGCTGGAAACTGCTACCTGTTACAGCCAGGAAGCTTATGATGGTGCTGCCACTAGTTCTATCGGTTTTTCGCTTTACCACCCGGCAGCGGAAATAGACAAGTTTATCGTTGATTCGGGTGATATAAATTTTGGAATGGTCGGACATCGGCGTTCGACACTGTTGTACTACTATGACCTCGTTGCAATTGGTTACACACGAATTAACCCTGGCACCTCTGATTCAGCCGGAGGACAATGTCTCCAAATGTCTTACACAACTTACGCACCATCAGATGATCCTCTCGAAACGTTGAACGCGTATCCGCCGCCCGGCTATATGCCTCATGACCTGACAACGCGAAATTTGAAGGGGACAATGACTGGGGAGCTCCAGTGGCATTTTTCCCTCGATAATGTCTCCTTCGATGGAGCGACTGTCTCTGTCTATTACGTTGAAAACGGCAGCGCAGAAAAGTTGACGCTGGATACCGGTGTGCTTGAAGAATACGGCATCAACAATGGAATCTGGCTGCAGCCGGATTCAGAAATGCCCACAGGAGAATATGTTGTGGATATCAGCGGTTCCAGCGCGGGAAGCTGGGGCTATCGCGTATTCCTGACAGATTGCGGCACTGGTGCGCCAGCAGTCTGCGACGCCCTCACCCAGGACTGTGGCGCCGACTATCTTGGCTGTTATCTGGGCAGTGACGGAACCGGTAGCTGCAGCTATAAAGGCTATCTGGATCTTGGCACACCCTGCAGCGCGTCCAGATGGTGCGAACCCGGGCTGGTTTGCATCAACAACATGTCTGGAACCGATAGCGTCTGCAGTCCCCAGTGTGACAGGAATTCAAGTGGCGCAGCCAATTCCTGTGATGTCATCTGCGAAGGAACCATCACCGCCCTGCCCGGCGACGCCTACGCCTGCAAGTTGTAAAAAATATACAGGGTCTGGTCAGTTCACATAGGAACGTCCCCCTCACTCCGTAAACCCGAATTGTGCGGTACGCCGGGGGCACCACTCCAACCTGGCTGCGCGAAACTGGCTCATCGCACCGGATGGAAAAAATCACCCAGGGTTGGAAAACAGTGGATTGGTGTTTCTCGTTTCAGCGGTAAATATCGCGGCGATGGCCGACTTTCACAACCAGTACCATCAGCACAGCATGTTTTATTTGATAAACAATGCGATAATCCCCGGTCCGGATTCTATAAAGATTTTCTTCACCGCTCAATTTTTTTACGCCAGAAGGTCGCGGCTCATCAGCCAGGGAAAGAAGTGCCTTGAAAATGCGCTTTCGCACATCTGCAGGCGTTTTCTTCAATGCGCGTTCCGCAGCAGGTGCGACTTCAACTGAATATTTGGGAATTGGCGGCTCAGTCATCCAGCTCTGCCATCAATTGAGCCAGCGGTTTGGTTCCTTTTTCCTCGGCTTCCTTAAGCGCTGATCGCGCCGTATTTAAATCCATCTGGTCTTCGAGTTGTTCAAGCAGCTCAAGGTCTTCAATAGATATAATGGCCGCCACATCCTTGCCGCGACGATGGAGTACAATACGCTCTTTGCTGTAGGCCACCCGGTTGAGCACGTCGGCAAAATCATGCCGCGCATCGGTTGTGTTTAATCGGGACATTTCTTTTTTCCTTTCCGCCGAGAGGATCAACCGGAGAAATGTACAAATCGTACATTATGTATATTATGTACATAATCCATTGTGACGTCAAGTTGCAGTTGCAAACAGGGATAAACGCCTCTCAGTGCGCCGGGCGAACCGTGGTGCAGACGGTGCTGTTGGGGAGGGCACTGATGCCGTTGCGTGTCACTGATTTTCGGTTGACCGGCGCATCCACGGTGATGCATACGGTGGTGGGGGTCTGTCCTGTAATCTCAAATACGCCGTCAAGGGCGATGCGGTTGCCGCAGTTCAGCGGTTTCTGATTATCGTACGGGAAATATACGTCCGCTCCCTGAAATACCACAACATCCCAGGACGCCTCACCAATGGGGGGACAGGTGACGCGAACACCGAATGCGTCGTGGTCCACAAAGCGGGATGGATTATCGTCCACGGCACCGTTGCGATAGCGGGTCAATCCGATGGCGAGATCTCCCCCCTTGTAGGCCATTAATGCAGGCGGCAACGATGCCTGCGGCACCGCGGTGGTGGATTGGGGCTGACTGAATGGCCAGACCAGCAAAATCAGCAACACACTGGCTGCGGCCATGGCGGCAACACTCAATTGCCATTTCCATTTACCCGTCAATGTCGCCCAAAATCCGGTGGGAATCTCCGGCAACGGCTTCAGGCGAATGCTTGAATTCTCAATGGAATCCATGCATTTGGCACATCCGGGGCAACTCTGCAGATGCCTTCGCACCCGCTCCCGCTCACTTTGCGGCAATTCCCCCAAATGGTACTGTTCCATCACCAGCCACGACAGTGGCGCGCTGGTGCAATTGGGACTCATCATGCATCACCTCCAGCTGCGGACAGTGCGACCGTGCCGTCTGCCATCTGCGTCACGGTTGTCCGAATAAGCTGTAATTTCTTTCCAATGGTTTTTCGGCTGTACCCGGTTAACGATGCAATCTCCTCCTGGGTCATGTCATCGTAGAAACGGTAAACCAGAATCTGCCGGGATTTTTTATCGAGCTTTCGAATCACCTTATCCAGCAGATCCCGATTTGCGGTCGGCTCGTCTGTTCGGGTCAGGTTTTCCGCCTCTGCCACTTTGGCCTGATGACTCAGCAGATTGCGCCGCTTTTTCGAATTGCGAATCAAGTTGAGACATCTGTTGGTCGAGGCACGATACAGATACGGCAAATCCACATCTGTTTTTCCCTTTCGCAACAAATCAAAAAATAACCCCTGCACAATATCCTCCGCATCCTCCACGCTACCGAGCATGCGCGTACACTTTCGAATCAGAGCGGGCCCATATCGCTGATAAATATCCATCCGCGTTAGTCCACCACAATCGCATCTGCCGGACACAATGGCTGCCCGTTTACCTCCAGCAAATAAAACAGCACATATCCGTCGCCTTCCTTCCGAAAGGAAAAATTCATTTGACCACGATGTTTGGGCGCCCGGATTGTCAACGTAACTGGCTTCCAATGATTGGCTGAGAGCCGCCGGGTCCATTCAAATTCCCCTTCAAACAGAGACACCGGCAATGGATCGGCCATCTCTTCTTCAGGGGTCATCCCAAAAATCCCGTACTGCCCGGTAACATCAAAAAACAGCTGCACATCATCGTCCCAGTTGCCCAAAACGGTCACCGTATAGCAGGCGACCGGCACAGCGGGGTGAGCTGCGTAACTGTCGACCACGGTGACCACCGCCGGATTGCCAATCAGTGAAAATCCAGTGTCCGCTGGATGCCACGTGGCCACGCCCGGTTCCCATCGTTCCCCTTCAATCATTTTAAACTGACAAATGCTGTCAGTGCATTGCCGGTAAAAATCCGAAGGGGTGTAGCCCGAGTCGTTTTTGGAGGCGGTGTCTTCATCCGCCCCCAAATTGCTGTCTCTGTCCTCTGAGCCCGACATCTGAGATTCAGCGGCGCATGCCACAAACAGGGGCAACACCGTCCAACAAATTGAAATTATTAAAATATTACGCATATTAATCATCCAGTGTCACCGCATCCCCGGCGCAATCTTCATCGCCCGAGATTTCGACAAAATAAAACGTGGCGTCCCCTTCCCCTCGCTTCTCAATGGAAAAGACGATTTTCCCCCGCACCTTTAGAGTCCGTATGTTCATCGTCCAGGGTTCAAAGGCATTGCTCTCGACTGCCGTAGTCATGCTGAACGAGCCATCGGGCAGGTCATACAGCGCTGTATCCGTTTCATCTTCGTTGGGCGACAGCCCAAACACGCCGTATTCCGCATCCACCTTCACCTCTACCGACACAGAATCATCCCAGGCGCCCTGAACATATATTTCATAACATTCTGTTTCGGACTCAGGATGGGCCGCGTACTCGTCACTGACAGTCATCACCGCCCAATCCCCCACCAGCGCAAACCCGGAATCCGCCGGATGCCAGGTGGCTACCCCGGTTTTGTAGTCGCCCTCAATTGTGGTGAAATCGCAATCAAACGGTGAACACTTAAAATAAATATCAGTGGGCACCCACCGGTTGTCGGCATCCTCCGAATAATCATCTCCCGAAGCTGCCGGGACGGCTTTGTCTGAACTGGATACGCTGCACGCCGACAACATAGATAAAAAAATAAACAAATACGGACACTTAAACCTTAAAACATTACACATGGCTTTAATACCCCACGCGTACCCCGGTAAAAATGGACAGACCGCCGTTGTTGTGTTTCTCAGAAAAGGTCGGCTCAGTCATTTTAACCAGGTGGGAGCGCACATAGTCCACATGGAACAGTGTCACCCCAAACCATCTGACCGGGTTCATCTGTACCCCAAGGCCCCCCGAAATATAGTTGCCATCGAAAACCGTGGGATACACCCCTTCACTGTCGGTGCCCCTTGCCTCAAATTCAAAATTCGCCCGGGCGAACCCACCGCCAAACTGGGCATATGGGACAAACAGCGCTCGGCCGAGAATCAGATTCCCCCGGATAAAGCCACCCACCCGAAAACTCCGCCAGGAGATGGCCTGCTCCGCTGACCGAAGATTGCTCTCCCCCACCCGCCTGTCCATGGTGGCAATGGTCACGCCTATCGAAACAAACGGGAACGGCGTTCCCACAATGGATGCACTGGCCCCAAGTGCATCGCTTTTACTGAGCCCTTTGTACCTGAAATCTTCAAGGCGCCTGGTATATTCTGACGGGCCCCCATAGAAATATCCCAGCTTCAACTCCGCCATGACGTATTCCCGCCGACGGTCTTTTTTACTTTTAGCCACCCGATATACCACGTCCCCGCCCTTGGCCGATTCCCTTATGAGTTCAAGGGGGGCACATGCGGCCAAATCCATTGTTATTTCTGATCCTTCGCCAATATTAATCGAACACTGATACGCTTTATCGCTGGTTTGCACCAGCCCTTCGTAGTTTCCTGGCGACAGCGCCACCTCATATTCCTGACCCAGAACCTTTCGGATTTCGGCCACAACCGTGCCGCTTTTTTTATGGGTGAGCAGCACCTCGCCTTCGATACTTCGGGGCAATCTCAATCTGGAGCTGAAGTTGCCTGGCCATGCAAAGGGCATATCCCCCTTCCCCTTCAAGTCCATCTCCAGCGTTGCATGCTGGCGACCCACTTTGGTCAGCGCGGTGGTGGACAGGGTGCGATGGTATGCATAGTTGTATGCCTCCGCCAGGGTTACCACCCCGTTGTGATCAATATCCGCAGCCCCCCTCAGACCCACCGTGAAGTGATGGGAGAAATAGGACCCCCGCAGTTTTCTGGATTCCTGACTCAGTTCGCTGCCGGAACTCGATGCAATCACCGCCATTCCGGACACATTCAGCTGATCCACTGAATTGTACGAGAACTGTTCGGTCGCACTGGCGGCCGACACGCCCTTCACATTGGAAATCGCCCCGGTCTGACACGCGTCCAGCAACACAACGGTCACTGTGGCCGGTAACGCACGCAGCCTTGCCTTCAAATCCGACAGCGAAAAATCATCTGCGCCCAGCTGCAATCCTGTTGTTCTCGCATGTCCCGAGTAATAAAAGAGAAACACTGTTTTTTGGTCGCGTCCTGCTTTTTCGGACAACAGCTGCTCAAAGGTATCTATCGCGTCTGTCACGCTTTTTTTATCGGGGTCAAAAAGAATCTGCAGATTCCCGCGGTTAAATCCGGCCACATCCGTCAGCGTGGTTGCCATCCGACGCGCATCGCTGTGCGCATAGGTCAGTGGCGTCTGTCCGGTACCCGCCCGGTTACTCCCGATAAGCAGTCCGTAAGCCTCGTATGCAGCGGAGTCACTGGCCGATAACTCCGCCGCGTACAGCATGACAAAAGCGACAAGTATCAATAACTGTTTCATATTCCCTCTGTTTTCGACGTAAACCCGTATAAGCATTGCCAAAGCCGCATTTGGCGCCGCGATCCCACTGAATCGGCTGACATGCGTGACCGGAATGCGCTGCCCGTAATTGACGTCGTGCTTATCGTCCTGTGAAACCATCCGGTTTTCAAAGCATTTTGCTCAATCATTCCAAGCATTGGTTCGGTCTGTTGCCTGTACCCTCATACCTGACGCCGATTCGGTTTAGTTAGCGTCTGTGGTGATAACACGTAAACCATTGAGATTGTGAACCGAAAATTGAAAATTCTTTGAGCGAATGCCCATGCCTTCATATTGACTTCGCGGTCTCATGGTGTAACGTGGCAGCCGGAAACACACCCATTTCCACCTGACACTGCATAACGAGGTAGCGCATATGGATAAGTACAAAGGCGAGAAGGTTCTGGTATTCCCCAAATCACTTTTTGATGAGCTGGGATATTTCAATGGCACATGCAATGATACGGACAGATATATCAGTGAGATTATGAAGGCGGGGAACAACCATTTTCACCTGCGGATTGACGCTGAATCCGACCCCTCCATCAAACAGATTATCCCATATGTCGTGTTTAAATGCGGCGACGAAGTCTTCTCATACGTGCGTGGCAAAAAAGCCGGCGAAACCCGTCTGGTGGGTAACCGATCCATTGGAATCGGCGGACATGTGAATCCCATCGACCGTCAAACCGCAGATGCCGACAACATTTCGGAAGACATGGCCACTTACATCGAAGCCGTAAAACGGGAAATCGAAGAAGAGGTTATCGTGGAAGGCGAGTTCGAACCCAAAATTGTCGCATTGCTCAACGATGATTCCAACGAGGTTGGGACTGTGCATTTTGGGGTTATCCACGTATGTGAACTCACCGATAAAGGTGTGCGCAAAAAGGAACAGCAAATTACCGAGTCCGGCTTTGTCAAAATCGCGGATCTCGCGGGGCCGCGGCGCGATGAGCTCGAATCCTGGTCGCAAATCGCCATCGATTTGCTGAGTCAGTGACAGTCTCTGATGACCGACAGATCACACCCCAGTGGGAAACATCAGCTGTTTGCCTCATGCGCCCCCGGCGTGGAGCCATTTCTGCTCGATGAACTCAGGCAGCTTCATGTGGGCAATATCAATTCAGAAAACGGTGGCGTCTCGTTCACTGGCAGCGATGAAACCATCGCCCGGATAAATCTGCAAAGTCGCATCGCCCATCGCGTGCTGCTGCGACTCGGTGCGTTCCGCGCCTCTCATTTGTCTGAGCTGGAAAAGCACGCAAGCGCCCAGTCTTTTGAACAGTACATTTCCAGCTCTTCTGCAGTGTTTGTGAACGCAACCTGCAAAAAATCCAAAATTTATCACAGTGGCGCCGCGGCAGAGCGCATTGCGAACGCCATCACCCATCGTATCCCATTGAAGAATTCACCCCAGTGTCAAATTGCCCCTGATTTTGCCAACCCGTCGACTGTTGCCATTCAGGTGCGCATCATTCGGGATGAGGTGCTGATCAGTCTGGACACCAGCGGTGAGCACCTGCATAAGCGGGGATATCGAACCCATGTCACCGAGGCGCCCCTGCGCGAAAATATCGCGGCCGCTGCGTTGAGATTCTGTGGATACACCGGAGAAATCCCTCTTTGCAACCCCATGTGTGGCAGTGGGACTATCGCCATTGAGGCAGCCCTTATCGCAACACGCACCGCACCGGGATTGACCCGTCGATTCTCATTCGAAAACTGGCCGTCAATTGAACCTGCGCTGC
>JAFGWT010000176.1 GCA_016937015.1 Deltaproteobacteria bacterium
AATCAAGTTGGGAATGACGGCACTGATAAACCTGCTATGCACTTTCGCGACACCCTCTTTCGCGGTAATGACGGTGTCCTGGTTTTTGATTGTGGAACGTATTGGTGCATCTTCAATGCGTTTCAGTCTAGCAGGCGATTCGGAAAGGGTGGTGGCGGCCGCCTATCAAACCCCAGGATATGTATTTTGGCTGGCCCGAGTGGAAAAGCAGGCCGCGATGCAGCGGCCGTCGCGGGCGGTGCAGGCACCCGTGACTGGCTGGGACGCCACTGGTATTTTCAACAGGCATTTTCAGCAGGCATTTTCAGCGGGATTTTCAATTTTGACATTGAAGGGTTTGTGGATTTGACAAACGCGATCAAATAAGGTCTTATATGACTTGATTCGGATTGTGGCCATGGACGGCCCTCTGGTCATGTGACGGTTTTTTTTGAACCACCTTCAAAGATTGTGCAACATGTTGCACAATTGATGCATCAAACTGACCACAACACGTAAACATTCAAAATAATTAACAAAAATCACATTACTGAGTCGTCCCCAAAATGACGATTTTGAGATTTTACCGACAAAGGTTCGCTTTTTGATATTTTTTTTCCGGCATCTGATTTGGGGAGATTGCATTCTTCGTTTCAGAAAGGAGCGTTGCGTTCACGCACTTTACCTGAGAGAGAGTAAGGTGCGCCAAAATCGTTACCATCGAATACGCCGAATACGCCGTTTGTATTCTTATCTTTGAATGGTCATTTATGGTCATTTAAAGTTGTGATTCCAAAGTTATGGGCCTCTAAAAGATGGCCCCGCCATCCTCCAAAACTGGTGATTCATCTACAGCATGTCAGTCACTGGGCCAGAATACTGCGTCCCTTCCGTTGAAAGGGATGTGGTTTCCCCATGTGTTCGCCCCCGGACTCCGGCCATGAAAATTTAGACTTTACTACCCAGGTTGGTTTGGGTCAGGCCACTGCAGGAAGGTATGGTTGAAAAACAAAAGTTTATGAAAACCGGGAGATGTGCATGAAATTTTTAATCACGATAGTTATCAGTTGCCTTGTCATTGGCCCATTCGCCTTGTCAGGGTGCTCAGAGGAAAGCAACAGCGGGGATAACCAGTCAAGTGGACCGGACAGCGACTCGGATACCGACACGGACTCGGACTCAGACTCAGACTCGGATTCGGATTCGGACTCGGACTCGGACTCGGACACTGACAGTGATTCTGACTCGGATTCGGATTCGGATACAGACAGTGATTCCGATACAGACTCCGATACGGGCTCTGATTCCGACACGGACTCCGATTCCGACACGGACTCCGATTCCGACACGGATTCGGATACAGACAGCGATTCCGACACAGACACCGATACGGACACGGATTCCGATACAGACACCGACACCGACACGGATTCTGATTCGGACGGCGATATCCCGGTTGCCTGCAGCACTGGCACTGCACAGGCGGGAGACGTGACTGTGAATATGTCAGACCTGCAACAGAAAATTTCAGGGTTTGGCGTCTCCAGCGCATGGGCGGGGGATTTTAGAGACCCGGCGAATGATCCCGACATGCTGTGGTCGACTGAAACCGGAGCGGGGCTGACGCTGCATCGGATTCGCATTGGTGGTGAAAACACCTCAGAAACCCGGATTGCGCAAAAGGCGGTTGAATATGGCGTCAAAGTATGGGCAACGCCGTGGGAAGTCAGTGAGTCGGTCACCGATCGCCCCATGTGTCCCACCAACGACACCTGTGATCCCCCACCCAAGCTGATTGATCCGGCGGGCTGGGCGAATCTGCTGGTGAATTTTGTGCACACCATGGCCGATGCCGGGGTGCCGATTTACGCCATCTCCGCAGAGAATGAACCGGACAGCGGCAGTCTGAACCATACTGTGCCGTTTACGCCGGTTGAACTGGCGGACTGGATTGCCGATTACATGGGGCCGGCCCTTGCGGCCACGGATACCAAAATCATGGCGCCGGAAACGATGAACTGGTGGGGCTTTCCTGAATACTTCGATGCGATTCGCAACAATACGGATGCATGGGACCATGTGAGCATTTTTGCCAGTCATGAATACGGTCTCGGACCGCGCGGTCCGGAACCGTTGATAGCGGAAGCGGGCAAGGAATACTGGCAAACCGAAGTGGACACCGGCAGAGGGGATGGCGATCCCACCGGAGACAACATGCCAACCGCCCTGAAACTTGCCGAAACAATCCACAACGATTTAACGGTCGGCAACCTGAACGCATGGCACTACTGGTGGCTTTGGGCCGGGGGCACCAGTGGCGTGTACAACACGGAGACAAACGTCTGGACCAAGCGCCTTTGGGTAATGGGAAACTTTTCACGGTTTGTTCGCCCCGGGTACATGCGGGTCTCAACCGTTGGCGACGCGCCTTCCGGCGTCAAGGTATCAGCGTACACCAATCCTGAAGATGGCACAGTGGTTGTGGTTGCCATTAACAGGAACAGCACAGCCGCCCCGTTGTCGATGTTCATTTCGGATGTGGCCCCCTGCGAAATGACCCCATGGGTGACCTCCGATTCCGACAGCATTGCCGCCAAATCGCCAGTGCCGGTCACCGACGCCCGCTTCTCTGCCACCCTTGAACCGGGCAGCGTCACAACCTTTGTTGGGAAACCATAAGATCAGGGCCGCTGTAGAGTAGGCGCCCCTGTTTCCAGAGGCGCCCCTCGCCAGATCCGTACGTGGACAATTCGACCATACGGCTCCTCTGCCGTCATGACTCATGGAGTTTCCCACAGATTGACGTAAACCCGTGGGGTAGGGAGCGGATAGTCATCAAGAAGTTCACTGAATCGTTCCCATGTCATCTTTGACCGTTGGCTTCGGCGGTTCAGTCATTTAAACCAGGCGCGTTTCGTCGTTATTTGCAGTATTTTAAGACATCGGATGTTGTCGTTCACTCCAAAATAACCGAAATGTCCCCTGACCTTGTCAACGAGCGCTTTGTGCTGCATCGACATCGGCGAATGTCGCCCGATTCGGCATTGCTGATAAACCGCGTTTATCGCGGCGCTCAATTTTGCCTTGCGGGTTTTGCAGGCCATGTGCCATCCAATGCCACTTCGATTCTGCTTCCAGTACACTGTAAAACCCAGAAAATCGAAGTTGCCGCCACCCTTTTTGCCCTTTTGTTTCAATGATGGTCTTTTAAATTCCACCAGTCGGGTTTTCTCAGGATGCAGGGTCAATCCATACTTCTCCATTCGCTTGCAAAGTACTTCTTTTACTCTTTGTGCATCGTCCATCCGCTCGAAGCCTATGATGAAATCATCGCAGTATCTGATCAGGAACGCCCTGCCTGACAACCGCGTTTTCACCTCATGTTCGAACCAAATATCCAGCACATTGTGCAGGTAAATATTACCCAGCATTGGAGATATGATTGATCCCTGTACCGTTCCCGTGTCCGGCCTGATGAAAGAGCCATCATCCAGCACACCCACATGCAAACACTTTCCGACAAGTCTCATAAAAGACTTGTCCGCAATCCGCTTCTGGAGCATCTTCGTCAGGTTTGGACGAACAATCCTGTCGAAGAAGGATTCAATATCTGCCTCCAGAATCACGTTTATGCCGCCTTTTCTCACATCTGACACAAGCTGTCTCATCGCACCATGGGGACTTCTGCGTCGTCTGAATCCATACGAGCAGTTAAGAAATTCCGCTTCGTATATCGCTTCCAGTATCTCCGTCAGCGCCCCCTGCACCACCTTATCTTCCACTGTGGATATTCCTATTGGGCGAGTTCGGTTTCCCGGCTTCGGGATTTGCACCCTGCGTATTGGCTGATGTCGATATTTCGACGTCTTCAATCGCTGGTGCAAATCCCGGATTTTCTCGTCCAAATCCATCCCATATTCCGACTTGCTCATTCCATCCACTCCCGCCGCTGATTTCTTTCGCACTCTCCCATATGCGCGTTTAAGCGCCTCTTCGTCTATGAGGTGGGCAAGCGAAAACTGCCGCTCATGCGGATTGCGTTTCGCTCTCTCCATTACCCTCAAGAGTCCCGGTGACAATTCACTCGAAGTCCTTGCTCCGTTCATGTTTCCCTCCTGAAGTTCATGACAGCGCCAGACTGCCTTTGCTCTTCCGGGTCCGCGCTGCCAGCTTGTTCCCCGGCGTCTTTGCTCTTATGCAGTCCTCCGACTTCCCATTCATTAAAAATCAAAGGCTCCGGTTCCCCTTGCCTTCGACTCACCCATGGAGCGGGTATTTTTTTTCTGGATTCCGGATACCCGCTGCCCAAAATCCCCCGGAGAATTGTTTGTCACAGGCTCTCCATCCCGCCTGTTATTCTTCATGGGAAATGAATGGGATCTCCCAGATCATTGGATCGTCCTCTTCGTGCGCGCCCCGGTCAAACACCCCGCCGGATGTGTCATCGCCTCGCCCAATCATGGCAACTGACACTTCTGCCTTCGAAACCCTATGATGCTCTCGACATCCGGAATATAGACCTTTTTCGTGGCTGTATCTTCGCGGCTCGCACGCTCGCGCAACTACGCATCAACCAGACAGTTACCTGCCTGACTGCAAGTCTCGCTACCGACCTGCCGGGCTCAGCTTTGGTCGGATGGGTTTCGCACCCACTGGACGATGTACCGATTTTCTTTGAGGTTTCGCCCCTCCTTTCCATCGGACCAATGTTAACTGGTCGCTTCCATAGGTAAGATCTTTAGCCTGAAATACAGCAATTACCCGATTTTTTCCGTTTAAGAAGCAGCCGTCATGCCCGAGAATTCGGGCATCCAGTCGCGTGCAGTCTGGATTCCCAATCAGGGAGACTGTCGATAAATGAGCAGTGGCCACCGCCCTGTGATTGTGCCCAGCGTCATGCCCTCGAAGGACTCA
>JAFGWT010000177.1 GCA_016937015.1 Deltaproteobacteria bacterium
CCGGCCCTCCCATTCCTCGCGAGCAGGGTGCCCAGATTTGTGTGCGCCACCGCATATTTCGGATTCAAATCAATTGCCTTTTTAAAATTAGCCACCGCATCATCGAAAGCGCCTTTGCCTGTCAACGCCTCGCCCAGATTATTGAATGCCTCCGGGTACGCGGGGTTTGACTCAAGGGCTTCACGGTAATGGGATATGGCATCATCCACCCGACCGAGTTCCATCAGCGCAACCCCAAGGCTGTTGTGGGCCTGCCATCTGTCCGGCGCTAACGCCAGCGCGTTTTGCCATTCGGACGCCGCATCCGCATAGTTGCCATTTTTCATTAGCGCAATCGCCTTGTCGAGATGTTCCGCATATTTGGCTGCGGGCGCATCGATTTTAATCAGTCCACCTTTGGGAATATTGACAAATTCGGGGATGTTTGCTGCCCGGTTGGCGGCGGTTGTGTTTTCTATCAGAATCGCCGGACTGTCATTCCCGTTGTCGTCAATGTGGGTGAGGTACAACTGCGTATATGGCGATCGGCTTTTTGACGAGAATACCATCCACTTTCCGTTAGGGGAGAAGCTGTGCCATGAATTCATCAGTGGGGTGTTGCAGGTCATGCGGCGTGCGGCCCCGCCTTTCGCTGGGACGATGTACAGTTGACCATCCGGTCGCATCAGCAGACCGTTTTTGCTTTGAACATATACAATCCAGCGGCCGTCGGGAGATACTTTTGGGAACGAATTGCTCATGCCGTTTTGGGATGCTCCGACTATTGGTTCAGGCGTGCCACCTTTTCCCGCATTGAACGCAATGCGGTACAGGTCGTATTTCAGCTGTCGCTCGTTGGGGTCCCCGGCATATTGCGCCTGCGTTGCGCCTTTAGGGTTGGCGTCGCCCGCGGCAGCCCGGGCAAACACCAGATATTCGCCGTCCGGACTCCACACGGCATTGGTATGCACATACTCGGTGTCATCGGCGCCGGGCAGATAGTTCAGCTGCCGCGATTCCCTGCTGTACCAGGCCAAAACGCCCCGCGTTGGGAAAAACACCTGCAAAAAACGGTAATCGGTAAAGTTGGCCACATAGTAGTTGCGAATCAGGTCAATCGGATTGCTCTGTCTGTCGTAATCGGACTGATCAATGCCGGGATCGTTTACTGTGGTGATAACATGGCTTGCATCCGGCGACAGCTGGGACATGAATCCCACTCTCAGTCTGCTGCCCAGTTTGCCTCTGAAAGTGCGCCATTCGATAAGGTTATCTTTGCCAACGGACATTTCCGGTTCAATATCAACAAGAGCATATAGTCCTTTGTCGTTTCGCGGGCCATCCATGTCCATGCCCAGGGTGCGGCCGTTGGCTGAAAACGAATGGCAGTTGGCGCAGGTGTGAATGCCGTCCATTAGCAAGCGGCTCTTTGTTTCGTCAATGTCGCGAAGTCGCCAGGCGATAAGCGGCACTGCCTCCGCCGCCAGTGGTTTGATGACGCCTTTTTCATTTTCCGATGGCATCAGAGGGACATCGCGATAAAAAATCGGCGCGCCAACCGGATCTGCCGATGTATGAATCGAGGCGTCTCCTTTGGAAACAATCAGTGATACATCTTTAGCTGATGCGTCTTTGGCTGATGGGTGACTGACGTGGCCCTCAATTGTCACCGTTGCCGGCTGGGTTACTGAGTGCGATTTGATCTTTTTCCACAACGCATCATCGGGTTTCCAGGTATGGGCATCCGCCAGCTGGGCTGACAGAGCCGGTTTGCGGTTGTTTGAAGAAGCCGCTCTGGGATCGCTTTTCCCGACAGACAACCTTTCTCCTTTTGACTCCACGCGAACTGATTCAGTGCCATCGGCGAATGCAACGGTGATAACCCACGCTGTCGCAAGGTTTGCGGGGTCGTGCCACAGCCAGGTTGGCGGTGGAAATTCCGGCGGAAAAATTGAACCATCCGCCGGATACGCAACGGTAATTTCACTGATTTCGTGCGGCGTTTTATCGGGCGCTGCAGTGGGATTTTCGGAACCGGATGACCCCTTGCGCGTTAGCTGCCAACCTGCTGCAAGAAGGAAAATCACCACTGTGGCGCCAATCAGAATTTTCATGTTTGATTGCTTCATTGAGTTCTCTCCACGTTGTTTTTCCTGTTTTGCAGTGAGCAGCGAGCTGAATGCAACGGCAACGATGAGCCAATATTTGCATTAAAACAGCGCCTCTGCAAACCCATTTCCCGGTCAGAATGTCAAGGTCGCGTAAATGCCGTCAGTGCTGATGCAACACCGCATCGATACTATGGTGTCGCTTAAAAAAAGTGGTCAACATCAAACCTGCTTTTATACTGAGAGTATGTTGTATTCAATTGTTAATAAAATATGTGTTGTGCTGTGTCTGGGAGTGATTGCCTGCAGCGGCAGATTGTCTGTTCAGGTGGATGGTGTGGATGTGTATGAAAACGAATGGAACGACGCCAAACAGGAGATTGGTGCGCGACTCAGGTTCGAACACGACTGCGACGGGCCTTACGAGTATGTGCTTATTCGGCGTGCGTATCGTTACCCCAGCGAAGTGGGGGTCGTGGCGTGCGGTCAAAAATGGATTTTTTCGCGCAAGGTGGATGGCACGAAGACAAGTCCCTGGCAGGGGCGGCTGACGTCGGCGGTTCGCGCTGTGTCGCCATTTGACAGACACGACAATCCCGAGGCGCGTCCGCTGGATGGACCGGATGGCGTTGGCGCCGCGGATACAGTCACTGCGCAGACGGCTGCTTCATCAGAGGCGGATACATCAGCTGATACCCATCAATCAAATACTGAGAAGTCAGACGCGGTTGATGAAGCGAATACCGGTAATCCGGAAAACACTGACACAAATGGGGCAGGCCAGGACAACAGTGGCGCCGCCAATGCGAACGATAATCAATGAATCATTTGCGCGCTCTCCATCCAACGGCATTGAGGTGTAGGCTTAATTGCCAGGAACCGGACGTTCCAGCGTATCCATGAGCCAGGTCATGGCGCTGCGGGGGGCGCCGTCTTTTACCAGTCCGCTCTCAGAGGCCAGACTCCATGTTAGCCCATATATCCAGCCCCAGATGGTAATCCCGTGAATGTATTTGGTGTCCAGAAAGAACGGGAAGTACGCCTGATACAGTGCCAGCTGGGCATCGTCGTCAGAATCACTGATGTCAAATTCGGTAATGTATACGGGCAAGCCGGTATCGTCGTGCAGTTTTTGTATGAGGCCTTTTACCGTTTCGATATCTACCGATGAATGATCCAGCTCGTGGGCCTGAGCCCCCAATGCATCAATGGGCGCACCGGCTGCCTGGATTGTATTGACAATATCAATAAAATGCTGGGTGTCGTTTGGCCATTCAATATTGTTATAGTCGTTCAATATCAGTACCGCGTCCGGACATGCCTCCTCTGCCCAAATGAAGGAGTTGGTGATCCATTCCCAGGTGGTATTGGTACCGCCGCCAATATTGTTTGCAAACGAAGGTGTGGTGTGGGGCGGGGGTTCATTGACCACATCAATGAGCCTGGTATTCGGGTAACGATCACAAAAGCTGGTCATCCAGTCTCTCACTTCGTCTTCGCCTATTGCCCCACCATTGGCGACGCCGGCACTCCCCCATATGAGACTGTCGATAAACGCGTTTAACGCAAGTGCATTCGGCGACATCATCACGTCGTCCCCGCGAAGGCGGGGACCCAGCGACGTC
>JAFGWT010000178.1 GCA_016937015.1 Deltaproteobacteria bacterium
AGCCGCACTGGAAGCCGGCGCGGATGCGATTGACCTGTCTCTGGCACCTGCTTCCGGCGGTACCTGTCAGACCGACGTGGCCACCATGTGGCATGCCCTGCGCGGCACCGATTTTGATTTGGGCGTCGATATCGACAAAGTGCTGGAGGCCGAAAAAGTATTTAAAGAGTGCATGGCCGATTACTTCCTGCCCCCCGAAGCCACCCAGGTGGAACCGCTGATTCCCTGGAGCCCCATGCCGGGCGGCGCGCTGACGGCCAATACCCAGATGCTGCGCGACAATGGTCTGATGGACAGATATCCCGAGATCATTGCCGCAATGAAGGAAGTGGTCGAACGCGGCGGATATGGCACCTCGGTGACCCCGGTATCCCAGTTCTATTTCCAGCAGGCGTTCAACAACGTCCTCCACGGGAAATGGGAAAAAATCGCCCCCGGTTATGGCAAGATGGTTCTGGGCTACTTCGGCAAAACCCCGGTTGAACCCGATGCCGAAATCGTGAAACTGGCCGCCAAACAGATGGAACTGGAACCCACAACAAAGACGGTTCTCGAACTGAACGACGCTGACAAGACCAAAGGTCTGGCCGTTGCCAAAGCCGACCTCGAAAAAGAAGGTCTCCCCACCACGCCGGAGAACCTGTTCATCGCCGCGACCTGCAAAGAGAAGGGTATTATGTACCTGAAGGGCGAAGCCAAAGTGAACGTCCGCAAAAATGCCAAAGCGGCTTCAGCCGGTGGTGGCAGTGCAGCCAATGGGTACACCGTCACTGTGGGCGGTAAAAAATACGCTGTTAAGCTCGATGGCAACAAAGCCACTGTAAACGGCAAAAGCTACGACATCGCCGTTGCTGAGGGTGCGGATGCCGCAGCGCCGGCTGCCGGTGGCGGCGCAGGGGCGGAAGTCAAGGCACCACTGCCCGGGCTGATTCTCGACATCAAGGTTTCAGTGGGCGACGCGGTTGCAGAAGGTGACATTCTTCTCGTGATGGAAGCGATGAAAATGGAATCTCCCGTGAAAGCGCCTGCAGCGGGTACCGTTGCATCCATTAACGTTGGTAAAGGTGACCAGGTCACTGCCGGCCAATTGCTGGTAACGCTGAACTGATTTGGAGGCCAAGGTGAAAAATACAATATTAAAACCGGCCTCCCGGATTAACAAGGCATGGTGGATTACCTTTGGGACCATCCTCTTTGCCCTGTTTTTCATGGGGCAAGCTACCGGGGGGGTAGAAGCGGCCGACACAGACGAAAAAAGCAGTGTGGATAAACTGGTGGAGAGCACCGGTATTTACAGTTTTGTCAGAGGATTCGAAGAGCTGGGCATGAGCGAAGACCAGATTGCCGAGCGGCGGGCCGAAGAGGCCACCGTGCTCGCGACCCAGAACGCAGAGGCCGCCGAGCGCCAGGACGAGATGCAGGCAGCATCCCATACCAAACAGGGCCTGCTTCCCAACGGCGTTGGACAGCTCATCATGCTGGTCATCGGAGTGTTGCTCGTGTACCTCGCCATTGCCAAAGGGTTCGAGCCCCTGCTCCTGCTCCCCATTGGTTTTGGCGGCATTCTGGCCAATATCCCAATGGTGGGCATCTCTCACGCTGCGGTGGTGGTGGGGCAGCCCGATGGCTTCCTGCACATCATTTACAGTATGGGTATTGAGAGCGGTCTGTTCCCCCTCTTCATCTTCATGGGTGTGGGGGCAATGACCGATTTTGGTCCCCTCATCGCCAATCCAAAAACCGCCCTTCTGGGCGCTGCCGCCCAGTTTGGTATTTTTGCCACACTGATTGGCGCCCTGGCGCTCAGCAATGCAACGGATATCATCCATTACAACCTGAGAGATGCCGCATCCATCGGTATCATCGGCGGTGCGGACGGCCCCACCTCCATCTTTGTGGCGAGCCGACTGTCCCCAAGACTGCTCGGTGCCATCGCGGTGGCCGCCTACTCGTACATGGCGCTGGTGCCCATTATTCAGCCCCCCATCATGAATCTGTTCACCACCAAAGCGGAACGCATGATCAAGATGGAACAGCTTCGACACGTGAGCAAACTTGAGAAAATCACGTTCCCGCTGATGGTGCTGTTCCTGTGCGTTCTGTTGCTCCCGGACGCCACCCCGCTGATGGGCGCGCTGATGTTCGGCAACCTGGCCAAGGAATCCGGTGTGGTCGATCGTCTCAGTGACACCATGCAAAACGCCTTCATCAACATCGTCACGATTCTGCTGGGGCTTTCCGTGGGGTCCAAGCTGTCAGCGGAGAAATTCCTGTCCGCTGAAACCCTGGGCATCCTGGTGCTCGGCGCTGTGGCGTTCTCCATCGGCACCGCCACAGGCGTATTGCTTGCCAAACTGATGAACAAACTCTCCAAAGAGCCCATCAACCCGCTGATTGGGGCCGCCGGCGTGTCCGCGGTGCCCATGGCCGCCCGTGTGGCCAACAAGGTGGGACTCGACAACAACCCCCAGAACTTTCTGCTCATGCACGCCATGGGACCCAACGTGTCCGGTGTTATCGGGTCGGCTGTGGCCGCCGGTGTGCTTCTGGCGCTGGTTTAATTTTCAGCCCGTTCCCCCCTCGTTTTCCTGACCATCGTTGCCTGACAGGGGCGCCGCTCCTGTTTCAGCCATGTATTCCTTTTTTTCAATTTATTAATGGATTTATTCTGCTGCAACGGCAATAATTTAATATTTGTACTCTTCGGGACCAGGGATTATTGTAAAGGGCCACCGGACGAAAGATTAGTTAATCAGTGACGGTATGAACACTTCAGATATGACAACCACAGACGGGCGGACACCGGGCGAGCCCAACGGCCGCTTTGGGGAAGAATCCCGACAAACGGTGGTGCGAGACAGTCTGGTGATGCGCAAAAGCATTCTGCTGCCGGCCATTGTGCTGGACATCCTGATTATTGCAGAGTGCTGGGATGACAACTGGCGACGATGGCTCGCAATTGGCGCCGTGGCCCTGCACGCCGTGTTAAATCGGGTGGTTTATCCGGCATGTCACCGCAAAGGCCCGGATGACCGGGCCGCCAGATACAGAGAATACGGCAACGCTGCCACCCAGATTGCCAAGGTGTGGATTGCCCATGCGGCCATTCCCACCTGGGGGTGGCTCATCGCCTTTGCATCCATGACCGACCGAAAGGGGATGGCGTATTCTCCCTTTGTGGTGGGCGGTCTGCTCGCAGTGCAGATAGGCGCGGGATACTATTACGCCGTGCCATGGACAGAACTCGTCACCCTCGCGGCACTCACGGTCATTACCATGAGTGTCAGCATTGGGCGGACAGCCACATTGATGTCGTTTGCAACCACCCAGCAACAGCAGCGTGAGGAACTGGCCCAGATTCAGGAACTGGCGGCACAGCAGGAAAAGATGTCCTCCCTTGGATTACTGGCAGCGGGCATTGCCCACGAAATCAACAATCCCATGGCATTTGTCACCAGTAATATTTCCCAGCTGCACAGGGACCTGCCGTCACTGCCGGACTCGCCCGACCTTCAAAAGGAATACCTGGAAGAAATTATCCCCGAAGTCCGGGAGGGGATTGTGCGGGTGAACACCATCGTGGATGATCTGCGCCGCTTTGCCAGGGGCGACGTTGAAACCGTCTCGGTATTTGAGGTGAACGACGTCATTCGCTCCGCTGTTCGCATGACCCATGGCCGTGTGGCCCCAGGGGTATCGGTCGCCCTGTCGCTGGGCGAAATTCCAATGCAGCTGGGATATGCGCGACAACTGTCGCAGGTGGTGGTGAATCTGCTGGTCAATGCGATTCAGGCGGTGTCAAGCGGTGGTAAAATCCGCGTCCGCAGCGGCTCTGGCGACACCGTTTTCTGGTTTTCAATCAAGGACAATGGCCCCGGCATGGACCGGGAAACCCGAACCCGAATTTTTGAACCCTTTTTCACCACCAAGCCCCCAGGTGAGGGTACCGGCCTTGGGCTGGCGGTGGTGCATGGCATCGTGGAGCAGCTTGGCGGCGCCATTGAAGTTGAGAGCGAAGAAGGCGCCGGCGCCACATTCACAGTCAAAATGCCCCTTAAAAATGCAACCCAGCCGTAAATTCAGCACATGGGGGTCGCCCGCCGGACATCCCCTGTTGGTGCTGCGATATGACCATCCGCCAGCGCCGGCGGACAATGGGAATGGCGGCGTTCCCATCCGGGCAATTGACCCGATGAACCCGCCAATGTCAGACGCTGCGAAATCAAGGGGTTCTGGTGGATTTAATTCGTCAATTACGCTATCTCTACAGGAGATACGCGACACCACCGGTTGTTCGGTACAGTGCAAATGGAATGAGAAACTGACATGAATTCTGCGTACAAAGACATATCCTTACTGATTGTGGATGATGATCCGCCTGTTGCTGCGTCACTGCGTCGACTGTTTCAACGGTCCGGTTTTCGGGTCAGCGTCGCCGGCAGCGGCAACCAGGCCATTGAAATGTTGGCACAGGTCGCTCCCAGAGTGGTGGTGTCCGACTACCGCATGCCCGACATCTCCGGCATCGACGTGCTGATGGAAGTCCAGCGCCGCACGCCCGATGCCATCTGCGTGTTGATTTCCGGTTACGCGGATTCCGGAGAATTGCAGTCGTCCATTAAAAAACTCCAGAAGGGACACCCATTCTTTTTTGTGGCCAAACCCTGGGACGACGATGCGTTCGTGCAACAGGTGATTTCAGCGGTCAGCGCGCAGGCCCAGGTGTAATGTCCGGCGCCCAAATAGACGACCAGGTGATTCATCAAAGTCTTTGCCCCAGATGCTTTGTCATGCTGCCGGCACTGGCACTGGATGGGCTCATCGTGGCCATCTGCTGGAACAACCCGGTGCAGCGTTGGCTGGCGATTGGTGTGTGTTTTTTTTTTGGTGGGGTGAATGCCCTTCTAATACAGCGGCTATCCGCGCGGTTTGGCCACATGAATGTCTCCCGGTTTCGCATCTGGTTCAATTCCACAGGCCAGGTGCTCAAAGCCATTGTGTCCCATGCGGCAATTCCCGTCTGGGGACTCGCCATTTCATTCGCCGCCATGACCGACCGAAAAGGCGTGGTGTTTTCAAGACCCGCGGTCTTCAGTCTGGTGGGGGCGCTGGCGGTAGTCAGCGTTTACTACCATGTGGATCCCAAGGCCATCCTGGCATTCAGCGGCGTCACCATCATGACCATGTCCGTCAGCATGTCCCGTTCCAGTGTGCTCTACGAGGCAGCACTGGAAAAGCGCCGACAGCGTGAACAGCTGACCCAGCTGCAAAAGGTGGCCACCTATCAGGACAAAATGTCATCGCTGGGTCTGCTGGCCGCTGGTATTGCCCACGAAATCAACAATCCCATGACATTTGTGACAACCAACATCCAGCATCTCGAAAAGGATTTTCAGAGCCTGTGCAGCGATGTTGAACTGCGTCAGGAGTATGTGCATGACATCGTCCCCGATATCCGCGAAGGCATCACCCGGGTCAACACCATTGTGGACGACTTGAGGCGATTTGCCCGCGGCGACGTGGAGACCCGCTCCACGTATGATGTTAACGAAATCATTCGCTCCTCGGTTCGCATGACGCACGGACGAAAGACGCCTGGCATCAGGGTCTCACTGGCGCTGGATGACATCCCCCTTCAACTGGGATACCCAAGGCAGCTGTCGCAGGTGGTGGTGAATTTACTGGTGAACGCCCTGCAGGCCGTTAATGGGGGGGGACACATTTCGATTCGAAGCGGCTGTGATGACCGCCGGTTCCGGTTTTCGGTGACGGACGACGGACCGGGAATCGACCGCCGGATTCAACACCGCATCTTTGAACCGTTTTTTACCACCAAGCCTGTTGGTGAGGGCACCGGGCTCGGACTGGCAGTGGTGCATGGCATCGTTTTGCAGTTGAACGGCCACATCGCACTGGAGAGTGATTGCAACAAAGGCACCACGTTCACTGTCACACTGCCCCTGCAAAACAATGGCGACGATACCGGGACGGTGTTGCTGGAGACAGCCGAATCGGCCGAGACCCCTTCGGACGGCGGCGCATAAAACGGATAACAGGCACCTTCGGGACAGCGGCTATATCCGGTAACCATTGCCGGTTCGTCGTCCCACATGGCTATTTTTTGGGTGGATTGAGCGCCAATTCGAGTGCGGCGGATACTGACTCCAGATTGTACGGCTTCTGCAAAAAGCCATCGGCCTTTTCGGGTCTGGCATCGTCATTGGCTGAATCTTCCGAGTATCCGCTGGTAAGCACCACGGGGATTTTCGGATTTATCTTTCTGATTTCGGACATAGCCGCAATGCCACCAATCCCTGGCATGGTGATGTCCATCAGCACACAGTGAATCACATTGGGAAAATCCTGAACGAGGTCAATGGCCTGCTGGCCGTTCTGGGCTTCAAGGGTCGAAAAACCCATCCGACGAAGCAGCCGGGAGCCCGCCTTAAGCACTGCCTTTTCATCATCGACAATCAGAATGGTGCCGGCGCCAATCTGTGATGGACGGGACGCCGGTGCTCTGGGTTGCTCACTGCCCGTGGGCAACTGAGGAAATGACAGTTCAAATACGGTGCCCTTGCCTTTTTCACTTTCCACGTGAATGGCGCCCCGATGACCGCGAATGATGCCCAGTACCGCCGCCAGACCCAGTCCGCGTCCCCCGAATTTGGTGGTGTAGAACGGATCAAAAATCTGCTTTACGATTTGCGGCGCGATACCGATACCCGTGTCTGATATGCGCGCAATCACATAATTTCCTTCGGGCAATGATTCCGACGAAATGGATTTTTGAAAGTATGCCTCGTCCAGTTTCCGCGTGAACGTCTGTACCGTGATCCGCCCCTGCCCCTCGCTTTCCTCAATGGCATCCGAGGCGTTGATGACCAGATTCACAAACACCTGGTGCAGCTGCGCGGTATCGGCTTCCACATCCGGCAGTGAATCGGACAGCTCATAAACCAGCGCCACATTGCGCGACACCGCCATTTTCAAAAATTCCTTCAGTTCAGACACAATCGTATTGATATTGACGCGACGAACGAGAAACCGGCCCTTGCCGGAATAGCTCAACAGCTGCCGCACCAGTCCGCTGGCGCGCTGCACCGTATTGCGGCATTCCTGAAGCGGTTCCATCGACGGATTGTCCGCTTCCATTTCCAGATGAATCACATCAAGATTGCCGGACATCACCGACAGCATATTATTGAAGTCGTGGGCAATGCCCCCTGCCAGAATCCCCAGACTCTCCAGCTTCTGACGATGCTGCAGCTCCATCGCCCGCTGGCGCTCTCTGGCCTCGTGCCGCAAATGCTGCTGCTGATCCTGGTACAGGGACACCATCCTGATATTGGCGCTCAGATATTCGCTCAGCATTTCGTAGTAACTGTCGGCCGTGCCGCCTTCCAGCGCTAGAATACCCAGTCGGTCCTCCCCGTTCGAAAGGGAAAACACCACATAGCTGTGTCTGGTGTCCGTCACCATAAAATCGGGTAGCAGCTGTCTGGCAGGATAAACGCAGGACGGAGCCGTCACCGGGTCACCGTTTTGAATGGCCACCACACACTTCAGCTGTGTATTTTCCTCGTGCGTAAAAATGGACACCACACCGTTTTGAACCCCCACAGTGAGCAGCTCATGAACGATTTCTTCGAGCAGCCGATGACTGTCGGGGGCCGCCAGTTGCCTGTCCATGCTGCGCATTACAAGAATTTTGTTGGTCCGAAGCAACGCCAGTCGATCGTCAACATGACGTCGCGCCAGAAAATCAAACAGCTGGGTTCGACCATGATGCCAGATATTCTCTGCGGTCTGTGCCAGCTGGTCCGACACCCGCAAATTGGCCCTAAGGCAACCGATGGCCGTGTGCAGTTCATCGATAATCCAGACGCTAAGGGAGGATGACGCCAGAATTTGCCTTAGGGCGAGGGCAAATGCATTGTGATGGCCATCCAGCTCTTCAAACAGCGCCGCAACCAGAGTCTGCGCCCAGTTGGAAAACACCTTGCCGTTCAGTTTGACCTGGGCGAGCAGTATGGCTTCCAGCTGTATCTGCTGGATTTCCCTGGCTGGAACCGGGGTGTCATTGGGACTGGGGTCGTTCACGGACAAATCGGGGGCTGCGCAGCCGCAGGAGGTTCGACGCACCATCTGCGCTGACAGCTGCGAGAGCAACGGCACTTTGTCCCCCTGCATCTGCTGAAACAGCATCGACACCGCCAGGTCCGCCACCTCCACAAAAGGCTGACGCATGGTGGTCAGTCCCGGGGTCACAAACCTGGACTCGCACAAATCATCAAAGCCCGTAACCACCACGTCTTCAGGCACACGCACGCCCTTATGCCTCAGTGCGGACATGGCGCCAATCGCCATATCGTCATTGGCCGATACCAGCGCATCGAATGGCTGTTTTTGGGCCAGTAGCTGCGCAGTGGCTTTGTATCCCAGATGAACCAGAAAATTGCCTGTTGCCTCAAGGTTGGGATTAAACGGAATATTGTGCGCCGCCAGGGTCCTCATAAACGCTTCCCTGCGCATCTGTGCTTCGCCGTTTGATTTGGGTCCCCCCAGAAACGCGAACGATGTCCGCCCGTGAACGGTGATCAGATGTTCCACCAGCTGGCTGAAGCTGCTGTTCTTAATGGTAATACTCGGAATGCCGGGCACCTCCATGCCAATGCAACACATGGGGATACCCTGGTACTGGCGGCAGAATTCTATCATGCGGTCGTTGCTGCAGTAGTTGGAGAGCGCGCCGGCGAGAATAACCATGCCATCAATGTAATCGCGATGGACCTGGCTGAAAATGCCGTTCTGAACCCGGTGATCGAAGAGCGGTGAATCGAGCTCACGGCCCACAATAAATTGCAGATTAATGTCTTCCTCCCGGGCAAATGCCTCGAGCGAAGAGCGAATCAGTGTCTGGTATTCCCCAAGGAAACTGTCAGACAACACCGCAATTGTTTTTCGACGTTTTACCATATGTTGACACAGTGTAGCGCGGGTTCAGGCAGAGGCAAGACGGTCCACAGATGTTCGCGGTGACGATATTTAAGGCACGGGAATCCTTTAATGGCAATTGAAGCGCAGCTATTTTGTGCGATATTCCTTGAATTTGCACTGAGAATACATGAAAAACGGAGTGAACCAATGATATTCCAGAAGTGGCTGATGGTTGGGCTGATTTTCGGCTATGCAAATACAAAAATACGTAAAGTGCAAATACGTAAAGCAAATACGGCAAATACGTAAAGCACCCAAATAGCAAATACAAATACGTAAAGCAAATACGTAAAGCACCCAAACCGTTGTTGTTGAAATTTCAGGGAAAATCGATTCCGGACTCTGATGAAAAATTCTGGCTGTGTGAC
>JAFGWT010000179.1 GCA_016937015.1 Deltaproteobacteria bacterium
GCGCCTGGCAAAGGAAGAGGCCAGGGCGGAACGGGAAGCTGCGCGTCAGGCCGAAAAGGAAGCTCGGGAAAAGGAAAAAGCCGAGCGCCTTGAAAGGCAAGAGGCGGAACGGGAAGCAAAGCGTCTTGCGGCGGAGCAGG
Source organism: Deltaproteobacteria bacterium (assembly GCA_016937015.1). Lineage (GTDB taxonomy): Bacteria > Myxococcota_A > Polyangia > JAAYKL01 > JAAYKL01 > JAFGXQ01. The sequence continues at coordinate 141 of JAFGWT010000179.1, forward strand.
CCAGGGCGGAACGGGAGGCCAGACGTCAGGCCGAAAGAGAAGAGAAGGAAAGAGCGAACGCCGAGCGTCTGGCACGGCAAAAGGCTGAGCGGGAAGAAAAGGAAAGAGTAAAAGCCGAGCGTCTGGCCCGGGAAAAGGCTGAGCGGGAGGAAAAGGAACGAGCAAAAGCGGAGCGCCTGGCACGGGAAAAGGCTGAGCGGGAAGAAAAAAAGAGAGCCGAGGCCGAGCGAAAGGAACTGGAACGATCGTGGCGGCAGCAGGCATCACGGCGCGCCGTACCGGAGTTATTTCAATCATCGGATGTTCAGGGAAGCGACCAGCAACTGGTGTCGCAATTCAGAACGCTTATTGAACAGGCACTTGACGAATACAAAAAGCCCATCCCATACGGTGAAACAACACTTCAGGAGCAAAATCCCAAAAGGGTCACTTTGCAAAAAGTGGAACAGGCTGCATCAACCGCGGGAAATGTATCCAGCCAGCGGCTTAAGGCATTGCTTCTTATTCAGGCCGGAATTCAGCAGGCGGACTATACATCGATTTTTAGCCTTTTTGCCAAACAGGAGTTTGTGGACAGCGCGTTTTCGATTTTGAACCAGGTGCCTTCGATTATCAGACGTGTGGAAAGCGCCGCGCAAAGAAAAGACTTGTACGACCATCTCGCAAATGCCTGGAGAACGTTGGGGCAGGGGGCGCTAAACGGCACTCAGGCAAACAACAAATTTGCATGTGAACAAAACCGGAGCAGATTTGCCGAACTTGCGGTGCAGGAAGAAAACAGGGCCAGACAGGAAGCTCGGACACAGCAGACGGCGCAGGCCCAGCAGGCACAGAGTCCCCAAACGACTACAATGCGACTGACTCAAATGGACATTTCCATTTCGGTTCCATCGGATTTTACACCGCTTGCTGAGGCAGATGCGGTGCAGCTTCCACTTCGAGGCCCGGAGCCGGGGGTGGGTATCATGATTTCGGTGGCCCAGCCGGATGCCAGTATGGGCTTAAACGAGATAATGGAGCTGTATATCGCTGGCGTGGTGGGAAATGCCGGGGTTCAACCCATTGAGAATAAAACCATCCGTGTTGGCGGGCGTTTTCAGGGCGCACTGCGGGTGATTGAATCCACAATCAACGCCACCCCGGCGAAACTTGCCATTGTGGTGTTCCAGACCAATAAGTGGATTTATATGCTGAGCTATTCGGCTGCCAAACCCAAATATGACACATACAGGGGCCGCTTTGACGCGGTTGTTAACAGCCTGGTCGTACACTGACACCCAACCGGTTCCAGTCGCCATGGAACGCTCCGGAAATTCGCCATATTGCAGATTGCATGAGATCATACTAAGCGGTGACGTTTTAAAGTTTATGGCCCTTTAAAGATGGCGAAGAGTGATGGGCCGAAATCAAATGTCGCATTGGGGAGATCTCTGCTGACATAATGCTGTCAGCAGGCACCTTGTATGCTGACCGGTATAAACCGCGCAGCTGCACCATTGACGATACCAATGCCGTGCATGCTGCCCTTATACTCAGGAGCATACGATGAAAATTAAAAAGAATGTACCATTGGTCTGCACAGCAGACCCCGCCATTGCGCAGGCCTATTATGAAAGGCATTTTGGGTTTAGAACGATTTTTGATTCCGGCAATTTTGTTGTGCTGCGTTCAGCGGATGGCGCGATTGAGATGTCGTTTACAAAGCCAGGTAAAGAAGAGATGATGACACCGTACAACAGCAAAAGTCTGGTGTTTTGTTTTGAAGTGGACGATGTGGACGCCAGCTACAGGGCACTTTGCAACAGCGGACTTACTTTTGTGCAGCCGCCGACCGATAATTCGTGGGGGGATCGAAGTGCAATTACCGTGGATCCGCTGGGAATTCAGGTGTATGTTTACTCTTCGATTCCCGTGTCAGATAGATTTAAGGCTTTCGTGAAGGAATGAGCCCCCTGTTAAGGAACCCATGCGCCGCGCCGACCGACTGTTTCAAATCATTCAGATTATTCGCAGCAACAGACTGATTACCGCACAACAGCTGGCTGAACAGCTTGAGGTGTCGATACGCACCGTTTACAGAGACATTAATGATTTGATTGTTTCGGGGGTGCCCATATATGGCGAGGCAGGGGTAGGGTACACCCTCAGAAAAGGATACGACCTGCCGCCGCTCATGTTTTCTGAAGACGAGATCGCCGCCATCACTCTTGGCGCACGAATTGTCGGCAGCTGGACCGATGACTCATTGTCTCTGTCGGCCAAGGCAGCCTTGCAGAAAATTGAGCAGGTTCTCCCTGGTCATTTAAAAGCACAAATCGAATTGACGCCATTATTTGCGGTTAACTTTGACACCACGGAAAGGATATTTGCTTCTCTCAAGCAGTTGCGTCAGGCTATCGCCAAACGCAACAAGGTGGCGCTGACATATGTGGATAAAACCGGTTCGATGACGACCCGTCTGGTACGCCCTTTAAGTCTGACGGTGTTTGGGTCTCTGTGGACACTGAACGCCTGGTGTGAGCGACGAAACGACTTTAGAAATTTTCGTCTCGACAGAATTTGCGAGCTGCATGTGAACACTGCTCATTTCAGCGATGAACCGGGAAAGACAATCGACGATCTTCTCGCCAAAGTGCGAAACGAAAAGCCTTTTGTCTGATGTATCGGAAGTAAGGGAAGAATTGGAGTGAGGTGACGGGTTGGTTTAGAAAATTAAAGCAATACCGGCGCCGCCGTAGAGTTCCATCCACATAAATGCGAATTTGTCGGAGTCAGTGTTTTTGCCGTAAATTTTGTGCATTGTCCAGCCGCCTTCGATGAATAGCCCGATGAGGTTTGTCACGTTGAACTGGACGCCGATAAGCGATATCACGTTCCAACCATAGCTAAGTCGTTTATCGCGTTTACCTACCGCCATTTCATCCGTCACCCCCGTCACACCCAGCTCGTACACATCGTCCCTGCGGGGATCCTTTTTATTGATGTAGGTGGTCAGACCACCGCCGCCCGCAAAATACAAGTCGGCGATACGACGCCCCTTCGACTTAACGGGAACCTGAAATCGAAGCATCGGATCGAGATCAAGCGACAGGTCACCCCCGAGTCCCTTGTACGTGAAGCTGGTGTGTACACCAAGTCCGACATAGGGGGCGAACAGATGAGTGTATCCAAGCGCGAGACTCATTTTGGTATCAGCCGGTTTGTAATTTGTCGACTCTTCGTCAATACCACTGATGTCGGTGCTCGAAAGTTTGGATGGCCCAAACAACCCAAAGGTGGCTTTTAATGTAAGGTAGTTATTCATACCGTCGACTTCGGCATAATCAAGCACTGCATCAATGCGAACTTTCTCCCCTTGTTTGGGAAAGATGACCTCTTTGTATTCAGAGTATCCTTCCTGGCGGACATAGAGGGTTGACCGTCTGGCGGGGATATCCACGTCATTGAGCGGGGTAAAACCGATGCTGGATTCATCAATGAAAACCTCGGCCTTGCCTATGTTGACTGTCACATCGAGTTTGGCAATGGCGTAAAGTTTTACAGTGACAATATTTTGCTTGTTTCCTTCAACAAAAATTGTCTCGGCAGGGCAGGTGTAGTCCGGGGCCTTTACCTCGACCTTATGATGTCCCGACGGCAGGACACCGCTCCAGGGGGAGGGGCCTTTGGCCACATCGTCGATATATACCTGTGCATTTGCAACCGCTGGTTCGGCTGCAACTGAAAGCTTGCCGGTTTTGGTATCATCATTCAGATTGATGGTGACATCGTTTTTTTTGCCTGTCTCCACAAGAACGGTCTGAGCAGATCCGGAAAAGCCGGGCGCTTTTACGTTGACGGTATACTGCCCCGGACGAAGTTTGCCCGACCAGGGGGCAGGCCCTTTGTTTTCTTCGTTGATGTACACAAACGAATCTTTAACAGCAGGTTGGGCAACGACATTGACATTCCCCAAATCCTCTTCGAGTTTGACCTCCACATCGCGTTTTTCAGCCTGTTGAAGGTCAAACCATCTGGACCATTTTTGAAACCCATCTTTTTTTACTTCAATAAGATGGCGCCCCGAGGGGATTTCGAGTTCGTCTTTGAGTTTTCCTTTCGCCTCTCCGTCCACGGATACTTCCGCGTCCGCAATGGCGGCGTCGGATACAAAGTGAATTTTGGCGGTATCCGGAATCTTTTCCAGCGTCAAGCTGACAGTCTGGCGACGAGGCTTAATATCCATGAAATGTTCCAGCGGTTTATAGCCTTCCTTTTCCAGAATGATTTTATGGGTTCCTCTTTTTACACGCACAGTACCCGGGGTGTACCCTTTAATCCCATCCGCTTTGTCATCCACATAAATCTGGGCATTGGGCGGTGTCGAGATCACTTTCAGCGGTCCGGCATTTGCCTTTGAAATTCCCCATAACGCCGTCATTGCAAAAACAAACGTTGCACATGCGAGACGCGTACGATGGACTGCATTCCTGGTCATTCCTGTCCTCCTTGCACTTGGCATAAATTGTGAAATATCCTGTCTATCCTGTTTTTCGTTCAACATACCGAATGGTCTATTCCAACAAATTCTCTGCAAATTGTTCAAAACCAGTATAAACAAGAATTTATTTAGATCAAAACAGCAATTTAGGAAAAAGCCAAATTAGTTGGCTGAAATGATTTATTCAAGGCTTATTCAAGGCTTGTGCAAGTGTCTGTGGCTGTGCCTGCGAAATTGTCGTTTGAAATTGTGATGTATTTGTTTTTTTGAAATATACGTGTCGCAGAAAATGAGCAGAACAGAACATCGCACATACTGACTGCCACTTTTTCAATCACAGGTTGCGGTCAACCTGCACAACTTCTGCCTGCAGGGGAAGGGCTGTTCCATCGGCCGAAGCAAGTTTAAAAGAAACTGGAAGGATTTGTCAGCGATCAAAATTGGACATGGCGGCGATGACGGACTGTTTATCGGATGCGTCATTGAATCTCTTAACATGCTTGCCGTGGGGATGGACCAGCGAAATCTGAAGGTGTGTCCCTTTTTTGGGGGGGAAAGAGGCTGTGACCGCCTGGTCAGTAAGCGGAGAGGAATTGGTGGTCAGGCAATTAAAGGCGCTTTGGGACAGCGGGAGGCATGATCGGAAAAAAATGCGTTGCGATGGAGAGAAAGTAAGGCGATGATGCGGCGAGAGCAGCTGGGTTGCGGGTGAGCGCCTTTGGCGGACTTGCGGCTTCGACGGGACAGGGCGAACAGCCGGGACTGCGCGGGGGGGGGACAGCTGGTTACTGCATGTTTGATGGCAAACAGACACTGATGGTGACGCAATGGCAAATTCAACAAATTCAGACGATAGCTACAATTTACTGCTGGATGATATTGCGAATCTGTATGAGGAGAGCATCGGCGCGGGGGTTCGGCAGCGGAACGAGCAGCTGGTGGCCTCATTTTGGGAAATCGGAGACAGGATTATTACGGGCGAGAAGCGAGCGGGGATTGTTGAGCGGTATGGAAAGAAGTTGGTTTTGCAACTGTCAGTGGATTTGACCGCCAGGTTTGGTGACGGCTTTGGGCGAACGAATATGTTCGCGATTCGTCGATTCAGGCTGACGTATGAGCGGGATGAACTGAACGATTTTTTAACCTGGTCACATTACAAAACGTTGCTGAGTGTGCGGGATCCGCAAATACGCAGTGCGCTTGAGCGGGAGGTGGTGGCCCAAAGGCTTTCGGATACGCGGCTGCAGGAAATGGTGCGACAGGCCAAACCTCGGAAGGTGGCGCAATCGGGCGAGGCGCTGCTGCATCCCCGCAAGGGGCGGCTTCATTTGTACCGGGTGGTGACAAAGGAGCGGCGCGGCCGGAAGCAGCATTTGCTGGATTGCGGTTTTAATGTGACCCGCAAGGTGCGGTTGAACGGTATTAAGCGTCTTTCGGACGGTGATTATCTGGCCAGCGAGAAGGTGGCCGAAAATGAATATCGATTTGAACTGACCGAATGCGAAGGAGGCGAGCGCTATTGCTATCTGGCGGAGTTGCTGGATGTGGTGGACGGGGACACGCTGGTGCTGCGGGTTGATGTGGGATTTGATACCTTTGTGGTTGAGCGCTTTCGGTTGCGGGGGATTGATGCACCTGAAGTACAGACGGCGGATGGCAGAAGAGCGAAGCAATATGTGACCAGACGGGTAAAACCGGGCAGTCCGGTGCTGTTGTTTACGTACGGGTGCGATATGTACGGCCGGTATCTGGCGGATGTGTTTTACAGCACCGCCAGGGTTGCACGTCACCCCAGTGTGGCCACTGGACGTTTTTTGAATCTGGAGCTTATTGAAAACGGGTACGCCAGGTATTACGGGGGGAAACGGTATTCGCCATAAGCGGCTGTCGCAAAATCCAGTTTCAGGCTTCACAAAAGCCAAATGGTCGTGCGCGTGCAGCCGGGGAACCGGTCGTTGCGCAGTCTGGATTCTCAGTCAGTTGGGAATGATCGGTACAGATAAACCTGCCTTGCGTAGTTGAACAGAAACAGGGCCTCTGGTATGCTGCATGACATGTTGGATGTCGCGAATTTGCCTGTCCTGATTTAAGCTGTCTTTGGATGCTCTTTGAAAATACAATATGCAATGTTTGACAACGGTTCAGGAAAGTGGAATCTGTTACTATTGCTGTGTTTTGTTTGTTGAAGACCGATCTGTTTGTTCGAAATGATCAGGATTTGCCTTTTTGGAATTCAAATTGGCCTGTCATGGCAACGAGCTGAGTAAAAGTTCAGGGCCCTGAACTTTTTTAGGGCCCAAATTCCAGTGCATTTTCACCGTACACCGGGTTTTTGCCTTTGTGGTCCCTGCCTGTTCGATGAGGTTGAGATTTGGAATTTGCAACTGCCGGTGATTGGCGACGTGAGTACGCAGAAACTGGCCTCTGCCAAGTTGGCCACCGTCACGTATGCGTTGCTGTCGTGTGAGCTGACTTTGATTTTGGTTTGGGGCTGTCGCGGCAATGATTTTGGGTGGCAGCGTTACGGTCACATTGACCATATTGGACATCTCGCCTTTGAAGCTGGACGCCAACGTGTTTGGTATCGCAGCATCCTTGCTCGCGTATGTTGCGGTGTCGAAAATGACACTGAAGTCAGATGTCACACCGTCTCATTAATAAAAATCAAGTCTTTTATGGGCGAAAGGGCAATTTCGGTTCGATTACTGGAATTGAGTGAATATATTTACAGTAGCTCATCTATGTGTACATGGATGTTTGTAGGTGAGGAGAGAAGACATGCCAATTGAAAATATCGACAACATTTTTTTTATCCCGCCGGTATTTCGGCTTGATAATCGTCAGGATTTGCTCCAGTCGCGGCGCGGATTACCGTTCTTTAAGGAGAAGCACGCCCAGAGGGAAATGGAACCCGACCGTCAAATCGAAATCACGCAATCGGGAAGTGATGCTGGAGAAACCGTTGCTGCCCCTGCGCAGACAACAGAGTCGGCGCCGTGGCAGGACAGTACTGACCCAAAGCAGTCGGCCATTGACGCGGAGCAGGCGCAACTGACGCTGATGCAGAATGTCATTGCCGATGCGCAGCATCACCTGACGCAGGAGACCAGTGCGGCGCGCATTGCGGAAATCCTGAAAGACATGGTGGATTCGATTCAGCGTCTGTTAGATGCAAAAAAGGAAAGTGACGCCGAGGCGCGCTTTGCCCAAATGCCAGACGCGACGCAGGAAACGCTTTTTAACCACAGAACGGCGGGCGTGGACAATGGCTTTCTGTCGGCGGAGGATATTCTGAAATGGCACAGGGAGAGTCTGGGATGGTATGACCAGAAAAGCGCTGAAGCGGCGTATCATGAGGTTCTGCAGCCGCAAGCCTTGAGACCGGATGGCGCTCCTGTGGTGCCGCCTCTGCATCATGAGGATGAGTATCTGTGAACGGCACCTTGGCGTTCGAGGAAATTTCTCGCCTTCCGGCGCATAAAAGTTTAACCTCGGCGGATGAATTTCATTCTTCCAAATCAGCGGCAAAATGAAAAGGTTAAGGGCGCATTTGAGTCGTTGATTATCGGACGATTTGATTCGGGGCAGATTTCTGCGCGGCTGACTGACCGGATTCAAACGCTGCCGCCGGAGTTGGTGCCGGGCGTGACGGCGCGGTGGCAGCAGCAGTTGCGATTGGCGCAATCCAGCGGCAATTCGCTGTTTGACGGTGAGATGCTGCGGATGGATTCTGTCCTGATGCGACAGTCGGACGATGGTGCCCGTTTTTTGGATGTGCGCCTGAGTCGAACGCAATACAAAACGTTTGTTGGGACGAATCTGGCCCTTTCATCCTGTGATTTTGAGATTCCCCATGCGCATCTGGCCAATCCGCTTGGACTGTCGGCCGTAATTGTCAGCAGTGATTCGAAACTGATGCTCGGTAAAAGGGGCAAGGGGACATTTTTGTATTCGGGATACTGGCATACTTTTGGGGGTATGGCTGTCATGGGCGATGTGGATGACGGTGGCGATGTGTCTCTTTTTCAGGTTGTGCGAAGAGAATTGTATGAGGAGCTGGGGCTGACGGATTCAGAGATAACAGCGCAGTGGTGTCTTGGGATGGTGCGTGACCGAACGATTCTTCAGCCAGAGATGATTTTCGAGGTTCATGTTTCGCCTGATGCCGCTGCGCTGCGAATGCGGGTTCAGTCGGGCAAGGCGCGGCACGATGACGAACACGACGAGTTGATTGCCATTGAAAACAGTCTGGCATCAGTGAATTCGTTTGTGACAGCAAATCAGGCGGCCATTACACCGGTCGCGATGGCTGCCCTGGCGCGTTGCTGTGCCCTTGCAAATACATGGTGACAATGACAGATGGGTTAACAAAAATCGCTGAGAGACCGCAATGACATGGCTGTTGGCACTGGGCGCGGTGTGGGCAATGTCGCTTCTGATGTTGCTAACGAAAGTGGCGCACCGCTTTTGGCTGTCCCTCATATGGCTGAGTCTGCTGCCCCACGGCGTTGCCGTCCATGGTCTTTTACGTCAATACCTTCCAGCGTACGCCACGCCATTTTCGGTTGCACTGGTGCTGTCCACCATGGTTTTTGTCGCGCTGTTCCTGCTGCACATGCCGCAATATCCTTTAAAGCTGTCCAGGCGAATTCGAATCATGATGGGCGGGCGGCGTATTTTTCTGGTGTCGCTTCTGGCGGGACTGGTTAATGTGCCACTGTGTGGGCTGCTGCTTCAGCCTGCATTTCGCGCACAGGTGATTGACCTGCCGAACGAAACCATTATCTGGGATTTTGTCGTGACATACAGCATTATTGCCCTTTGCGCGTACGTTGGCGCGCTACGCATTTTTTTCACTTCCCGGCGCCTGGGCGTTGCAAGACGGCTGCTGCTGATTCTGTTTGCGTGGGTGCCGCTGGTAAATATCGGGCTTGGCATATGGTTTTGCGTTATTGCAAAAAAAGAGTTTGTTCACGATTATCTGCAGACAGAGTTGCAGGCGGAACGACAGTCGTCCGAAATCTGCGCCACGCGTTATCCGCTGTTGTTGCTGCACGGGGTTGGTTTTAGAGACTACGATTTTCTGAACTACTGGGGGCGTATTCCCGCGCTGTTGAAGAAGAACGGCGCGACCGTGTTCTATGGTCATCAGCAGGCATGGGGCACAATCGAGGACAATGCGGTTGAAATTCAATCGGCGTTGCGCGGCATTCTGGCAGAGACCGGCGCCGATAAGGTGAACATTATTGCCCATTCCAAAGGTGGGCTGGATGCACGATATCTGATTTCATCGCTCCGGATGGGGCCGTATGTGGCCTCACTGACGACCATGTCAACCCCTCACCACGGCTCTGAGCTGCTGCAGGTGCTTGATAAGCTGCCGATGCGGATTTATCTCAAGGTGTGTGGCGGATTGAATGCCTACTTTGGTGCAGTTGGAGACCATGCGCCGGACGCGTATGCCGCAAGCCGACAGCTTCATCCCGATTTTTTGCGCAAATTCAATGAGGATAATCCGGACGCGCCTGAGGTGTATTACCAGAGCTACGGGGCTCAGATGAAATCCCCTCTGAGCAGCTCGCTTCTGTTGGCGCCGTATGCGATTATGAAATCGGTGTCGACACACAATGATGGACTGGTGACGATTGACTCCGCAAAGTGGGGAAATTACCGAGGGGCGCTGCAAAGCACCACCGTGCGGGGCATATCCCATGGGGATCTCATTGATTTGGTGCGGCAGGATTACGATGGATTCAATATGGCGGAAGAGTATGTGAAAATTGTCGCGGAGCTTAAAAATATGGGGTTTTAACCCAGCAGCCGTGGCGGTTCTGGACAAAGATGGGATTCTTGTTAGTATGAACCGCAAATGATAAATTATTTTTTTGAAAACTGGATTTATTTTCTTTTGGGGGCAGCGACGCTGTCGCTGGTGATTGCGGGTGTTCTGTTGATGATTCGTCGTGCGGAATCCACCCATCGCAGCCGCGTTAAGCGGACCGAAACATCAATTCCAATTGAAGCCGTCTCGCTGCATGGTGACCAGGCGCAGAATGTTAAAAACAAGGCGTTAAAAAGTATTCGGGTACGGTACACGGTAATCCGGCACATGGCATTGGCCACGGTGCTGTTATTTGTATTGCTGGGAGCGGCATTCCCATTGCTGGGAACGGTTCCTGCCACCATGTTGTCGGCACTTCTGGCAATGTTTGGCATTATTATCGGCATCGTGGCCAAACCTGTTTTGGAAAATCTGGTTGCCGGATTGATGCTGACCCTTTCGAGAGTGGTGAATGTTGCCGATACGGTGCTCATTAATGACCAGTACGGCACAATAGAAGACATTACCGCGACGCACATGGTGATTAAGCTGTGGGACTGGCGTCGCTATGTGGTGCCGAACGCCCGCGTATTGAGCACGGATTTTTTGAACCTGTCCCTGTTCGACGCTTTTCAGTGGGCCAAAGTGGATTTCTGGGTAACGCCCCAGGCAGACCTGGCGGAGGTTGAAAAAGAAGTGCTGCAAGTCGCCAGAACGGGCAACAAAATCGCCAACAATGAAGCGCCACATTTCTGGGTGAATGATTTGCAAAAGGATGCGGTGCATTGCTGGGTCACCGCGTGGGCCGCCAATCCCGCCGACGCCTGGGAGCTCAAACATGATTTGCGCATGAAAATCAGTCGCTGTCTGCAGGACAGGAACATATGCGCCCATCAGCATCACCTGACGTTGTCCAATGCGTCCTCTGACCGATAATTTATTTGGTAATATCGGGGTTGCCCTGACAGCTACAGTTTCAGCGCGTCGCAGATCATCCAGCCAATGCGATTGCCGGGGGTGAGGATCTGACACCAGTCTTTGGTTTCGTTTTTCTTGAGAAAGATTACTTTTGAATCCGAGCTGATGCGTCCCAGCGAGGCGCCATCCACGGGTTCTTCCCGAACGTTCACCTTATCCATGGTGACCTGAACTTCCCGGCCTTTACTGCGCAGTCGGGTCAGCATCTGCTCCCGCTGTTTGATGTCAAAGAAATCGACGGAAAAGAAGATTCGATATTTTTCGTGTTTGTGCGCAATATTTGAAAGGGGTAGGCCGGCCAGCTTTCCGCGAACGCAGTTGCCGATCTTTTGTGCGCCGGCGATGGTCGATGATGGGCCACTCCAAAAGCTGATGGTGTTGTCAGCAAAGTTGAGATTGGCGCCAAGACTCAACAGGCCCAAATCAGTCTCACTGCCATGGATTTTGCGACATTCATCCACGACGTAGAGCCGGGTGGCCATTCGCTTTTCGAGTACCCGCAACCGGTCACATTCCTTTGAACTGCCGGTGTCGTCAGCGCGCACCCAGCATTTGAAATACAGCGGCGCACCATCGAGCCGAATGCCATCGGGAGTGGCCCAAGGGGGCACCTCAGGGAGACCGCCCGGCGCGTCCGGGGACAAGGCCTCGTCTGATGCGTCCTCCAGGTCGTCCGCCGATTGAGTCGCCTCGTTTTCGTCAATGGAATCGCTTTCAGCCGTGGTGCCATCTGCGACGACGGTGGTTGCGGGGATGTCACATCCCGCTTCGCTCTCTGGTGCGGTGACGCCGGGGATAACGAAATGAACGAGCAAAAAACCGATGGCAAACGATGCAACTCCCAGCACCGTTATGATTATTTTATGCAACATGCCGGATTTGGACGTGGCGAAAGGTTCCCCGTTTGGGGTGTTGCTGCTCTCCGGCGGGGATGCTGTGCTGTTGCTGTCCATTTATTTACTTGTCTGCTTTCCTGAATTTACATTATTGGTGGCCCGACACTACCCTGGATGGAACGAAAATTTCAATACCCCTTTTTTGATTAATATCGAAAAGGGAATTGAAAAATGGCGTGCAATGCGTGTTATAAGGACCCCCGAAAGGGGCTGCGATGACCTGGAAGAGCGAGCTTAAAAACAGAATTGTGACTGCAGATCAACTGAAGAACCATATTGAGCTGAGTTCTGACGAGGTCCTGGGGATAGAAGCGGCGCGGCAGGGATTCGCCATGGCAATACCCGAGTACTACGCCTCTTTGATGGACAAAGCGAATCCGGCGTGTCCCATCCGAAGACAGGCGATTCCGGATGTTCGGGAAGGGGTGGTGCACCCCGGGGAGCTGGTCGACCCGTTGGGTGAGGAGCTGGACTCTCCTGTAAAATGCATTACACGACGGTATCCGGATCGGGCGCTGCTGCTGGTAACCAACAGTTGCTTCATGTATTGCCGTCACTGTAATCGGCGACGGAAAGTGGGAGATGCGCGATATGCAATCAGCGACGGCGACATAGAGGCCGGACTGAGATTCATCGCAACAGTGCCGGAAATTGAAGATGTGCTCATATCCGGCGGCGACCCGCTTTTTTGCGCGACGGAGAAACTGGACTGGATTCTCAAGGCGTTGCGAAAAATACCGCATGTGCGCACAATACGGATTGGTACAAGAGCGCCGGTGGTGTTGCCTTCCCGGATTACGGATTCCCTGGTGGCGGTCCTTAAAAAGGCGCATCCGCTGTGGCTGAACACCCATTTCAATCATCCCCGGGAGCTGACGCCGGAAAGCATGGGGGCGCTGGCCAGGCTGGCGGATGCAGGCATTCCGCTGGGCAATCAGTCCGTGCTGCTCAGAGGCGTCAATGATTGCCCTCAGATTATCCGGGAACTGTGTCTGAAGCTGGTCGAAAACCGTGTTCGTCCTTATTATCTCTTTCAATGTGACCTCGCGCAGGGGGTCGGCCATTTCAGAACCCGGCTGTCACGCGGAATTGAGATAATGGAATCTCTGATTGGGCACATCCGCGGATACGCCATCCCCACCTACGCCATCGATCCCCCTGGCGGTGCCGGAAAAATACCGATTTTGCCGAACTATGTCCTGTCTCAATCGGATGACGCGGTAGTGGTTCGCAATTATGAAGGTATGCTTGTCCGA
>JAFGWT010000180.1 GCA_016937015.1 Deltaproteobacteria bacterium
CCTGTCAATATGACCAACCAGCAACCGGAAGCGGCGCCAGGCAGAAGGGCGATGGTGGGGATTACCATGTCGTCCACAGTGACGGGGGGCAGCGGACCGGCATATGCGGTGGGGAACACGCGAATGGGGACAACCGCTCAGGTTCAGTCGGCAGAAAAAATTGAGGTGCTTGGTAAAGGACGCGTCTCCGGTGCTGGTGGTGAGAGCGAGCCGCAGGCGCCTGCCATCAACAGGCCAGCGACGTTTATCCCCACTGTGTCCAGCAATTTCAGCCGCCCAAAGCGACTGTCTGAAGTGGCGCTGCCGTATCCGCAGGAGTTAAAGTCCAAAGGCATCGAGGGAAACGTGATGGTGCTTATCGTCATTGACGAAAAAGGGGTGGTTCAGAAAGTGCGCATCCTGAAAAGTTCGGGGTATCGGGAATTTGATGAGGCCGCGTTGAAAGCCGCCAGGGAAGAGGTGTACAGCCCGGCGGTAAAGGACGGCAAGGCGGTGGAGTACAACCTCAAGTACACATATCGATTCAGAATGAAAGGCGCGTAACAGTGGCCGTTGAAAGGAGCATGTGATGACGCTTCGTAAAAACAGATATGGACTGAAAAAATTTGAAAAAGCGAGCAAAGGAACGGCCTCAGGCTTAAAGGCGGCACTGGCGATGGTGCTGTTGTCGGGCGCATTATTACTGTCCTGCAGCGAGGACTTTGAAAAGTTCACCGACGTGACCAACCTGCGGGTTTTGGCCATTCAGGTGGACCCGGCCGAGCTTACCCCCGGGGATACCGGCAATATTTCCGCTCTGGTGGCCGCACCAGCAAATGAGCCTGTGACCTATCAATGGCGCTGGTGTCCGGTACCGACAACGGCACTCACTGGGCATGAATGTCCAGTCACCGATGAGATGCTGGTACAATTGATTGCAGACGGTGCCGGACAGACTGGATTTGAAGTGCCCAACGGGTCTCTGTTTGATTTGGGCAATGGCGAGAGCGCGGCTTTTCCTTACGTTATCGATGCCGGCGTATTGCAACTGGCCTGCAATCAGGTCATGGCGCGGTTTGGCGACCAGATTCCCATTGTGCTGGATTGTGACAGTCGATTCGCCACAACGATTCGTCTGGATGTTCGCGCCGGTGACAGGACGGTGACCGCAGTGAAGGAACTGAACCTTTTATTGAACCCGGATGCGGTACCCAATGCCAATCCTTTACTGGGAGACGTTTACGGCAGGACCAGTGAGAGTGATGTACCCCCCGCTGAGCTGATTACCCGCACCTTTTCCGGTGCTGAGACATTGCACCTGCGCGTCGCAGTGAATGACGCGTCATCAGAACAGTTCGAAAATATTTCGGTGGAGACCGGCGCGACAGAAGTTGATTTTGAGAATCTGTTTATGACCTGGTTTATCACCGGCGGGGAGACGGAATACGGCAGGACCAGTTACATTGCGGGAGAAACCCCTTTCGCCAGACTGATGGAGAACACCTGGTACCTCCCCTCTGCAGAAGAGTCAGGGGGGCAGGCGACGCTGTACGTGGTGCTACAGGACGATAGGGGCGGCGTATCGTGGATTCAGAGAAGCGTTCGGCTGGAGGATTAATATGCGCACAAAGAGAATCATAACGAAAAAGTTGAACCGGTATTGGGCCCCATGGCTGTTCGCCGCGTTGGTCGCAACAGCTCTCAACGACAAGGCGCACGCGGATGAAAATACACCCCGGGTGGATGAGACGGATACGGACACCGACATCGTAATACCGCCGGTACTGAGAAATGAAGTGGCCGCGGTCTATCCCGAGCAGGCGTTGGCCCAACGGGTGGAGGCCGAGGTGATACTTGAGATTGACATCGATGAAACCGGCATGGTGGAAGGGGTTCAGGTGGCGGTTCCTGCACAGCCCACCGGTTACGGGTTTGATGAGGCAGCGGTGGATGCGGCGAACCTGTTCGAATTTGAACCAGCGGTTCAGGGGGGCATCCCCATTCCTGTTCGGATAACCTATCGGACCGTGTTCCGGCTGGCGCAGGAACCGGACGCCATTGAAACAAAATCCGACTCAGTCTCATCCGTCTCTGACGCAGCAGTCAATGAACCTGGTGCGGATGACGGCGCGCCTGCGGCTGATACAGCCAGAATACTGAATTTTAAAGGGACGCTGAAGGAACGGGGCACCCGGTTGCCTCTGGCGGGTGTCACAGTGACCATCTTTACCGGAGATGGCAATCTGGCGGTGGGGTATGAGGACGTGACTGATGCGGATGGCCAGTTCGAATTTTACAACCTCGCCCCGGGCACCTGGATGCTTCTGGCCGAACCTGAAGGTTACTTTCCCCTGCGAACCCGCGATGAGGTACGAGAAAACGAGCGAACCGAAGCCACATATTTTGTGGAGCGCAGCGACTACAATCCATACGACGTGCTGGTGGAGGGAGAAACGGTAAAAAAGGAAATCTCCAGAAAGTCGCTTAAAACCGATGTCATTGAGCGGGTGCCCGGCACTTTTGGCGATGTACTGACAGTGGTAAAGAATCTGCCAGGGGTGGCCCGCACCGGTGCAACGGCGGGGAATATTGTGGTGCGCGGGTCATCTCCCGAAGACACACAGGTGTTTGTCGACGGCGTGGAGGTGCCCATCATTTATCATTTTGGCGGATTGCGCAGCGTTATCCCCCTGGGGATGCTGGACGGACTGGATTTTTATCCTGGCAACTTCAGCTCGGAATTTGGTCGGGCCACCGGCGGTGTGGTGGACGTGCGTCTCAAGCTCCTGAAGCCAGAAAAGTTTGGCGGCTATGTGGATGTGAACCTGGCGGACTCGGGGGTATACCTCGAAACCCCGCTCGGAAAGAAGAGCGCCATGGCGGCGGCCTTTCGGCGCAGCTACATTGATGGCATCATCAACGCCACAGTGCCGGACGATGCGTCTGTAAATCTGATCACCGCCCCCCGCTACTATGACTACCAGTGGTTGGGCAGTTTTCGTCCCAATGATGACCACGAGTTCACCGGATTTTTCTTTGGGTCTGATGACGAACTGAAACTGCTGTTCGAAAACCCGGCGGATTTCAGTCCGGATTTGACCGCCACCAGTGGCAGTACTTCAACTTCATTTTACCGCACGGTGCTGCAGCATCGGTACATGCCCAACAGCCGATTTGAAAATGTGTTTAAAACATCCGCGGGCAGAAACAAAATATTCGTGGGCCTGGGGGATCAGGTGTACCTGGACTTAAACACGTATGTGGCGCAGATATACGACAGATTTTCGGTTGGGTTGAGTGATTCGGTTCGTATCGCGGCGGGCATTGATTACCTCTACAGCGTGGCCGATGCGCGAATCAAGTTCCCGGATGTGGCCAAGGAAGGGGAGCCCGGCGGCAGGCCGGATCTGAGCTCGATTAAGTATGTGGAATCAACGGATGAGTCCAACAACTCTGTCGGTGTTTTTGTACAACTGGAGAGTCGGCTGCTTAAGCGCTGGACAGTTGTTCCCGGTGTTCGATTCGATTACTTTTCGAGAGTGGGGCAGTCGTCGCTGGCCCCGAGATTTAACACCCGGTTTGCCTTGACCGACAAATGGACTATCAAAGGCGGGGTTGGCGTATATCATCAGGAACCGGCCTTTGATGAAACCTCCAATGTGTTTGGCAATCCAAACCTTGGGCTCGAAAAGGCCATGCACTATTCAGCGGGTTTTGAATGGGCGCCACTTGAGTACCTGACCCTTGATGTGACAGGCTTTTTCAAGGAAATGGATGATTTGGTCAGTCGCACCAGCGAAACGGTGTCACTGAACGGAGAAGTCTCGCCGCTTAATTTTGTCAATGGGGGCGAGGGGCGCGTGTATGGCATGGAGCTGATGCTCAAGCACGATTTTGCAAACAACTTTAACGGGTGGATTAGCTATACCCTGTCCAGAGCCCTCAGAAAGGATGTGGGGGAAACCGAATGGCGTCGATTTGACTTCGATCAGACACATATTTTTACCATGCTCGGTTCGTACAGCCTGCCCCGCAACTGGACCATTGGATTTCGCTGGCGCATCGTGACCGGTTCCCCGTCAACCCCCAGAATTGGCGCCGTATACTCAGTGGATGACGGATTTTATGAGCCGGTGTTCGGAAAGCCCAATTCAGAGCGATTGCCCACGTTTCATCAGGCAGATCTTCGCCTCGACAAACGCTGGATTTACGATCGCTGGATGCTGACCGCATACCTTGATGTGCAGAACATTTACAACAGCCCAAATGTGACCGGGTATCAGTATAATTACGATTCTTCCAGACGGCGTCCCCGACAGGGCTTGCCGATTCTGCCGGTAATTGGCGTGAAAGGAGAATTCTGATGATGCGGACATTTTCATTTAAAAGATCCAACGTATTCGCGCCAGTGGTTGTGAGCCTGATGATGCTGTGTATATCTGTCATCCCCGCCCTTTCCCGAGCCGATGACCTCGTTAAACCGAGTCTCAAACAGGGCTACTATTTTGCACTCATTCCCGTGGGGGAACTGGTGTTTGTGGATTCGAAAGAAAATTTTGGCCCCTGGGGATCTTTTGGGGGACAACTGCGCATGGGTGAAGCGCTGAATCACTGGATTGACCTTGGCATTTCCGGTGGTGCCTCCTATGCCAGAGGCGATAGTCTGCAGCTGGTACATGGTCACTTTGCCATGGATGCCACGTTCAAACCCACGCGCTTTCTGGCGCTGGGATTTCAGGCGGGGATGGGGTTTGCGGACTTTACCAGACTGCAAAAAGGAATGGATGAGGTCATTGGTCGCTTTGGCGCCACCTACGGCTTTACGGTTGCATATGATTTCTTTCCCGGGGGCAAACGGGATCCGTATAAAAGCGGCGGACTGGCCATCACGCCAGTGGCTGGCGTTCACCTTGGACCAGGAGAAGTCACCTCGGTGTATTCAGTGTTTGCAGGCCTGTCTGTCGCCTGGTGGACCGGACTGCCTAAAAGCCAGCTCGACCTTCCCGTGGATCAGGCGTTTTGATTGGACCAATACTTTGACGCTTAATCAATCCCGTACTCTTTGAGTTTGTTGTAGAGCGAGCGCAGGCTGATGCCGAGTTTCCGGGCGGCGTTTTTGCGGTGACCATCGGTGTCCTTTAGCGCGTTCAAAATGGCTTCTTTTTCCATGTCTTTTAGAGAAACGGCTTCCGTACCCCCGTGCGCGGATGGCGCTGACGATTTTGTCTGAGTGGCGAAAACCAGATCCGCGGCATCGATGCGGGGTGGGGTACACAGAATGGCCGCCCGTTCGATGGTGTTTGACAACTCTCGAATGTTGCCTGGCCAGTGATGGGAGAGCAGTGCGTTTTCTGCGTCCCTTGTCAGTGTCAGCAGCCGGTTTTGTTTTTTTGAGATGCCGACAAGAAAATGTCGGGTCAACGGCAGAATGTCCTCTTTGCGATCTTTTAAGGGGGGCAGATGTACAGGAAACACCGATACGCGGTGATAAAGATCCTCGCGAAAGGCGCCATTGGCGATTTCCTGTTGCAGATCCCGGTTGGTGGCCGCGACAATACGAACATTCACTTCAATGGATGCGTTGCCTCCCACGCGCTCGAATTTCTGTTCCTGCAGCACGCGCAACAGTTTGGCCTGCATCTCCAGCGGCAGTTCTCCCACTTCATCCAGAAAGAGGGTGCCATTGTGCGCCAGTTCAAACCGGCCGGGTTTCTGTTCCGTGGCGCCAGTGAAAGCGCCTCTTTCGTGGCCGAACATTTCGCTCTCCATCAGAGAAGGAGAGATGGCGGCGCAGTTGACCGCCACAAACGGTTGCCCCGCACGATTGCTTTTGGCATGAATCCGCGCCGCAGCCACTTCCTTGCCCGTGCCGCTTTGACCGGTGAGCAGCACGGTGGCATCGGTGGGTGCCACTTTATCGAGCATGGCCAGCACAGATACCATCGATTTCGACGTGGCAACCAGTGCGTCCTTATCAACGCGGGCAGCGGCGGCTGTCAAACCGGGATTCGGCAAGTGAGACCGAACAATGTCCCGCAAAACGGCCGGTGATTCCAGTGGTTTGGTCAGATAATCCACCGCGCCCATTTTCATGGCGTCCACCGCGTTGTGAATGGTGCCGTGGGCGGTCAGCACAATTACCGGCATATTTGGGTATCTTGTTCGGGATTCCTTCAATAGCGCCATACCGTCCATGCGCGGCATTCTGAGATCGGTGATCATCAGACTGTATTCGGCTTTGGTCAGCTGTAAAAGTGCATCTTTGCCGTCCGTTGCCACATCCACCCCATAGCCGTCGGATTCCAGCACATCTTTAATGAAAGCGCGAATGCCTTCCCTGTCATCGACGGTGAGAATTCGGATGCTCATACGCCCGCCTTTTTCATCTGCGCCGACGCCATCTGGGGGACAACCACAGTGAACGTCGTGCCGCGGCCCCTGACACTGCTGACCTCGATGGTCCCGTTGTGGGCTTCGACAATTCTTCTGGCCAGCGCCAGTCCCAGGCCCGTGCCTTTGGCGCGAGAGGTGAAAAACGGATCAAAGATTTTATTCTGCTGCGTTTCGTCCATGCCCTCTCCATTATCCGACACGTCAATGGTCAGCTTTCCGTCTAAAGAGATATTTAACGCGATATGAGTGGCGCCGGACTGGTGGGCATTGTTAATCAGGTTGGTGAGCACCTGCTGCATTTTGTGACGATCCAGAAAAAAAGTCGGCTCGGTGCCGCTGATTTTTACCGCCACATCCGTCGCGTCTGAGAATGTCACCGCTGCTTCCGCCAAATCATCCAGATACACTTTTTCCATGTGCATGGCGCCGGTGCGGGCGAACGCCAGCATCTGCTCTGTGAGGTTTTGCAGGTAAACCGCGTCTCTTTCAATGATTCTGGCGTTTGATTCATGTGGGGCGCCTGCCAGCTTTTCAACCAGCAACTGCGCGTGTCCTTTTACGGATGCAATGGTGTTTTTCAGTTCGTGGCCCAGCACCGCCGACATCTGCCCCAGCAGTTTGAGCTGTCTGTCCTTTTCGAGCTGCTGCATCAGGTGTTCCTGCCGAACTGACAGACGCCAGAATACAATGGCCGCGCCCATCAGCAAAATGGCGGCAATAATGTCCACCACCATAATCTGGAATGCCCGCTCCCGCATGGCAATCGCCTGACCAGGTCTCATCTCCAGCAGGACTTCACGTCCCTTGTGTGGGAACAAAGGGACGCGTCGCTCCCGCCCCAATCGTCCCATGCGTCCGCCGCCGGGCGGCCCTTTGGGAAGCAGAATCCGGGCATGGACCACCGCGTCCGTGATAAACCGTATGGTCACCGGTTCCGGTGGTTCGTCATTGTCGAACTCAGCAGGGGTCAGGGGATGTTCACCAGCCCCCAATTCGTCAATCAGCGTTCCATTTTCGTATACGGCAATCCGGTTGACGCCCTGTTCCCGCAGCATATCGAATAACGCTCGGATATCCTCGGCGGAAGGGGCCTGTCTGTGTCGCATCTGCTGTTGAAAACCCAACATCATGTGCAGCGCCTGGGCCTGGGTGATGCGATATCCGTTGGCCCTGGCATCCCGGTATTCAAACACCCCAAGGGATACCAGAAATACGCCCAGCAAAATGGCGCTCCCCAAAAGACCAATGCGAAAGATGCGTGTCCGCTTGACCGATGCCATATTGTCGCCCGTATGGGGGGTGTTTTTAAATGAACTGTTTTTAATTGGGGTATTCATGGCTGGCTTGTTTTCGCGGAAAGTATACCCCTTTGGTAACAAGGAGTAAAACGGGTTTTAAAGTGGCGACTACCACATGGGGCCCATGCCTTCGCCCGGGCCAAATCCAGGACCCCGGCCGTCGCCGCGACCTTGTCCGCGACCTTTGCCGTTGCCGCAGCCGCGCCCATCCCTGCGCGGACGTTCGTTCCAGTAACCGTCATTACCCTGGCCACCCTGGCCGCCACGACGTGCTGCTCTGCGATCGTGCCTCGCCTTGCGTTCAGCAGTCGCTTTCTGGCGTTGTTCCGGCGTCAGCACGTCATACACACCCAGTCTGAAACTGAGGTGTGCGTCGGCGATTTTGGCGTGCAGTGACTGCATTTTTTTGTGCAATGACTTTACCTTGTTTTTATCAACGGGGTCTTTTTCCCACAGCGCCCGCATCTGCGCTCTCAGTTTGTCAATCTCAGTGCGGTTTTTTTCAATTTCGTCATTTTCTGTTTTGACCAGAGCGTCCACTTTCTTTTGCTGCGCCTCTGTCAGATTCAGTTGCGCCAGCATGGGAAAGCCGCGCTCACCCCCTTTAACCCCTCGCCCTTTGCCGTTTCGTTCACCGGCGTTGGCGGCGAATACCATGGTGCTGACCATGAGCGCTGAAATGAAAGCCGAAAAGAAAGCGATGCTCATTTTTTTTGTTTTATTGATTTTTGTCATGCCGATGTCTCCTTGTTATTAATCGGGTGTTTTTCCCGTTGTTGCGTCACACCCCATGGGCATCTCAAACCCTGTGCCATTTTAGTAACCATCTGAAATGATGAAGTTTTGTTTGTTATCTGCGGAGATGAGATGCAAATTTTGCATTCGCTGAATGCAGATTCTGCAGATATATTGGGGAATTGATTTGCCAGTACTGAACAGGAACGCATTCAGGAACGCATTGAAGATGCACAAATATGTGTCATTACGAAAAAAACAACAAAAAAACAGGACACAGTCATTCACGCGGTAATCCAGATAGCACAAGACAGGATCTCCGCCTGCGCCTCATGATTCTACACAAGTTTTTGTTGACATATATCTGCGTGATATAGCCATGATTCGTCGTTCCCGCGGA
>JAFGWT010000181.1 GCA_016937015.1 Deltaproteobacteria bacterium
AATGACGGTGCGCCCAGGAAGTCAAGCATTACTTGTGTAGAATCTTGAGGCCTTCGCGGGTATGACGAACAGTATTTCCTCTTAACCGAGCTCTGAGAGCGTTCCAGACCCCCTGTGCTCCCCAGGGCAATCCCAAAGTCGATGTCTTCCCCTTCGAGATGCCTCAAATGGACGTTTGGCTTATCAGGATAGCGGCTCAGAGTCTGGTTGTTCCAATGTCATGCGCAGGCCGCAGGCCGTCCGTTGTGCCGGCAAATGCACTTGTGAACGGAGAGGTCTCGAAGGCGCGGAACAGATAAGTGCTGACTTTGCGATTCCCCTGCGGTCCCCCCCCTTTCGGTCGACAAATGCTCCCTGCTTTGCTAAATCATCCTGTTGAAAGGGACACGCCATCAAATGAAACTGCTGCACACATCGGACTGGCATCTGGGACGGACGCTGTACGGAAAAAAACGGTATCGGGAATTTGATCTGTTTCTCAACTGGCTTCTGGACACCATTGCCGAAAATCAAATCGATGTGCTGATTATTGCCGGTGATGTGTTTGATACCACCACACCGGGCAATCGGGCCCAGCAGCAGTACTACCGGTTTCTTCTCGACGCCAGAGATGCGGGATGCCGTCATATTGTTGTTATTGCCGGCAATCATGATTCCCCTTCATTTCTGGACGCCCCCAAGCCACTGCTTCAAAGCATGCACGTTCACGTTGTGGGCACAATGCCCGAGTCCATTGAGGATGAAGTGGTAGTCATCAGAGATGTAACCGGCGCACCGGAACTGGTGATTTGCGCAGTTCCCCATCTGCGCGATCGCGACCTTCGCCGGGCGGAAACAGGAGAATCGGAAGAGATGAGACAGCGCAACGCCACAGAAGGACTTGCCGCTCATTACAACGACGTCCTTATTGCCGCGCAAAAAATTGCCGCGCAAAAAGCGGCGGGCACACGTACGTCGGTTCCCATTGTCGCCACAGGACACCTGTTTACAGCCGGTGCACGGTGTATCGATGGAGATGGCGTTCGTGATCTGTACGTGGGCACACTGGCGCACCTGAACGCCAGCGCATTCTCTGACCGTTTTGACTATGTTGCCCTGGGGCATTTGCACGTGCCGCAAATCGCCGGTGGACGCCCCAATGTGCGTTACAGTGGATCGCCTTTGCCCATGGGGTTTGGCGAAGCCACTCAGCAAAAAGAAGTGGTTGAAGCGAAGTGGCAAAACGGCGCCATCACCCTGACCGCCATCCCAATTCCCTGTTTTCAGCGCCTTGCACGCGTCAAAGGGGACATGCCAGCCATCGACGCCCAGCTACGGCAACTGGCTACGACAGGGGAATCCATATGGCTTGAAGTGGACTACACAGGCGATGCGCTCATCCCGGATCTGAAAAAGCAAATCAGCACCATGGTGGAGAACACACCGCTCGAAGTGCTGCGCATTCACAATGCGCGCGTATTCAACCAGGTGCTCAGGTCCGTTGAAAAAAGCGAAGACCTCGCCGAATTGGACGTTACCGACGTTTTTCGACGATTGCTGCAGGCCGCAAAAATACCGGCAGAGCAGCACGATGAACTTTTATGCTGCCACGACGAGATACGCCGCCTGTTCCATGAAGCAGACAGGAAGGCGGAGTAGAACCGGGATGAAAATTCTATCCGTTACACTGCAGAATCTAAATTCCCTGGTGGGCGTCTGGACCATTGATCTAAGCGACCCCGCTTTTGCATCCTCTGGCATATTTGCCATTACCGGACCTACCGGGGCTGGAAAATCCACACTGCTGGATGCCATTTGTCTCGCCCTCTATGGGCAGACACCCCGTCTTGGCAAAATCACACCCAGAGAGAACGAAGCGATGTCGCGTCAAACCGGGGAATGCGATGCGGAGGTCACATTCAGTTGCAGCAGCGGCATTTACACCTGCAAATGGCACCAGCATCGGTCACGAAAATCCCCAGACGGCACGCTGCAGATAGCATCACATGAAATCAGTGACGCATCAGGCCGGATTCTGTCAAAAAAAATAAGTGAAGTTGCTGATATTGTCGAAAAGAAAACCGGGTTGTCGTTTGAACGATTCACCCGTTCGGTGATGCTGGCGCAGGGACGATTCAGTGCCTTTCTGGAGGCCGGTGCCGATGCGCGCGGTCCCATTCTGGAACAAATTACAGGTACGGCGATATACAGTGACATCTCCAAAGCGGTTCATGAGCGTGTGCGCATCGAAGAGGCGACGCTGAAAACGCTGCTGGGCAGCAGTGAACAGCTGCAGGTATTGGAAAATGCCGTACGCGCCGAACATGTGTCCACGTTGAACGCCATGCAGACTGAACTATGCGAACTGCAGAAGCAGGCAGATTCAATTCAAACGGCCATCGCCTGGAGACAATCCATTGAATCCCTCGAAAACGAAATCACCGAACTGACCCTTAAACAAAAGGAAATCACTCAACAGCAGCAGGCGTTCCACCCCAAACGACAGCGGTTAAAATGGGCCCAAAAAGCGGCCACGCTGGATGCCATATTCAGGGAAATGTCATTGAAGCGCGGGCAGCTGGCTGACGCTAAGCAGATGCTGGCAACCCTGCAGAAAAAACGGACTCTTGTGGCCGCTGAAGCGGCACAGAGACGTGATGCACAAACAGCGCTTGAGCAGCAACTTCTGGACATCAAAGCCGCACAGCAGGCGGATTCTGATGCGCAGCAGGTGGTTCGGCAACTCGACACGCAAATCACTCATCTGGATGCGAGCATGGCTGACGCCCGGAAAAGCACAGAGCGGCACCAGCACAGGGTCGCTGACACCCGGCGAAAAAGCGAGCGAATTCACGAGGGGTTGTGTCAGCTTGGAACGGCCACCGCTCAAGCGCGCGAGTATCTCAATAATCATGCCGGCGACGAGCAACTGGCGCCACTCATTGGCGTCATGGACGCCCATCTCCGCCATATACAGATACTGAATGAAAATCTAAGCGACAAACAGACGGCACAAGGCACCATTAAATCGCAAATAGACAGTCTGGAAAAAGAGAATCGCAGGCGCCACGCCGCCATCGAAGATATGCACCGCCGCGTTGCCAAACTGCAAGCGGACATGGAACAGCGCCGAAATGACATAGAGGCACAACTGGCCGGGGTGTCTTTAAAGGCGCGCCGGGAGTTGCACATGGGGCTCATCGAGAAGCGACATCTTACCGATCGCATCGTGCAGCTTGAAGACGAACGTCAGCGCCTGGAGGATGGGATGCCCTGTCCGCTTTGCGGCGCGACGGAACACCCCTATGCAAAGGGGCAGCACCCACAGCTCCAGGAGGTGGATGTGCAAATTGAAACGAGCGCCCAGTTCATTGCCCGAATCGAACTTGAGGAAGCAGCGCTGGCTGAATGCACAGACGCCCTGACAAAGCAACAGAACGCCCTGAAGCAACAGGAATTTGAAGTCGCGCAGACATCCCATCGCGCCGCAGATCTCCGCACGCAGCAAATTGACATCACAGGGGAAATCACAAAACTGCAGACACAGCACAACGCCGCGATAAATGAACTGCGTCAACAGATTGCGCCGTTCATTGACAATGCCGCGACAACTGGCGACCTGACCGACGCAGTCCAACAGCTGCGACAGCGCGACGCCCTCATTCGGGATGCCCGGCAAACCATTGACGCTGCGGCCCAAAAAGAACAGCAACTGCAGCTGGAACAAAAAGAATTGAAAACCACCATTGCCGAAGTGGAGACAGTCATCTCAGGCAATTGGAACGAAATTTCAAGAATGGAACGGGAACGCCAGAGTCTGGCTGAAAACCGGCGCCGGCTGTACGGCGTTAAATCCCCGGATGAGGAAACGGCCCTCTGGCGAAAGCGGATGCAGGAGGCGGAGATGGCCTGCCGGCAGGAACAGATAAAACTGGCAGCTGTTCAAACGGAAAAGACCCGTCTGGACGCCGCGACCGAGGACCTGACCGAAAAAATGGCGGTGTATCGCAGCGAATGTGATGCAGTTGCTGCCGAGTTTCAGAGTCGTTGCACGTCCCTTGGATTTCCCGATGAAACCGCCTATGTTGCAGCTCAAATGACACCGACTGCGTTGCGGGCGCTGGAAAACGAGGCTTTGACACTGGATGACCAGGAAAAATCCTGCCATACCCTGCTGGCCAATCTGAACCAACGACTGACAACTGCACTGCAGCAGGCAGTGACACAGGAGAGCACTGCGGTGCTGCAAGCGGAACTGGGTCGCATCAGGGATGTGGCGACCGGCAGGCAGGAAACCCTGGGGGCCATCAAGCAGATCCTGAGTGACGATGATACCCGTCGAAAAAAGGCGAGCGCCGTTCAAACCCAAATTGACGACCAGCGGCGGACGTTACTCAGGTGGCAGCGGCTTCACGAACTAATCGGCTCAGCCGACGGCAAAAAATATCGAAACTTTGCTCAGAGTCTCACATTTAACAGGCTCATCCATCAGGCCAACCAGCAACTCTCCAAAATGACGGACCGGTATCTCCTGCACCCTGATGAACACGATGCATTGGCATTCAGTGTGATGGACAACTACCAGGCCGGTGAATTTAGAAGCACGAAAAATCTGTCGGGGGGAGAAAGCTTCATTGTCAGTCTGGCGCTGGCGCTGGGGCTCGCCCGAATGTCCAGCAAAGATGTACAGATTGATTCGCTTTTTCTGGATGAAGGATTCGGCACACTGGATGACGAAGCGCTCGATACAGCGCTCGATACCCTGAGTCGTCTGCATCAGGAAGGCAAACTGATTGGGATTATTTCCCATGTGCCCGCTCTTCGAGAACGCATATCCTGTCGCATTCAGGTCATGCCGGTCAGCGGTGGTATCAGTCGTCTGGAGGGGCCTGGTTGCCGTAAGGGGAGGTGATATGGCTAAAAACAAAACATTGGTCAAAAGCAAAACGTTCGTCAAAATTGTCAGCCACGGCATTTACAGCGGATGGAATCCTGCCAGCCGGGATTTGCCCAAAATCGTTCGCTTTTGCGACGAGGTGCCCGCCCGGCTGGATATGGAATTTGGGATGATAATAAATATCAGACAGGCCAAAGGAAACTGCATTGACTGGTGCATTGAGCACCCCAATATTCCAGGCGACGACGGAAAGCCACTGGCGCCATTTCGAGGCACGATGCGAATCACCGGTTCCGATTGGAAATTTTTTCTGGGAGACACCATTTGGGCGCCACCGGAGGACAAAATCGGTGATTGGCGGATGTGGGTCAAACTCGACGGGAACGTGGTTGCTGAAAAAACATTTCATGTGGTGCCGGAAACATGGTCCCATCCGGTTTTGTAGCCGGGCGACGCATCGGTAATCCCGCAACAGCCCCTGCCGCGAACAGAAAATCCGCCCATTTCCGGTGTGAAAGCGTCTCAAACGGTATGTCTCGATTATGCTTTGTGTCTCAGCCGGAAATTAGCCTGAATTACTCTCCGGCAAAACTGTCATCCATGGGAAAGGAAACCCGGCAGGCGTTGGCAACGCAAATGAATCACAAAATAACGGACCAGCATTTTATGCTTCGGGTTTTCCTGCTGAAACATTCATATCATACATGAATGGGGTCAGCAGTTGCTCCTTTCGAATCCGTCGGTTTAGTTCGTCAATCCGTGCATCGTTGGGATCCGCGTTATCCAGTTCAATTAATTGCAATGCCGTTTCCAGCTGATATTCCATCCATCGCTTTTTAATATCTTCCATAGTGTTCCCCTTTTTTTAAAACACATTCACAGCGTAATGTTTGCAATAGACGTGCCGCTTACGAAAAAGATGAATCGCCAACCAAAATTGAGGGATTCTGGGCCAGAAGGTTAAAAAAATATGGTTTTTTTATATATTCAACAAAGCCTGCTTTTCATCAATGAAATCACCAGCCACCGAAGTGCAACCGCTCAGTCGTAAGAAAAAGCCCACAGACCGTCCCAACCCATGAAAAACAACATAGCGTCACCGAAAGCATTAAATAATTGCGCAGCTGACCGAATACAAAAAAAGGTCATTTACGACGTTCCCTGGAGGTAACCGTGACGGAAAAACAGATGAAACGCAGTCTGCGTACAAAACTCATACTCACAATGCTAATCACCATGTCGCTTATTGGTGCAGTGACCCTTGGTTCCATCACATGGATTCAGTACCAGACCTCTCAAAAAAACATTCAAAAGCTTGAACACCACATTCGGGAAAGCATCGTCAGCAAGGGAAAAGTGCTAATTGAAAACCACTCCCTTGCGCTTAAGGGTCTGGCACTGGACAATGCATACGGTGACGTGACCAAGCTTGTTACACGGGCAGTTCAGGAGGATGAGGACGTATTGTACGGGCTGTTTTTGGATGGAAATGGTATGCCGTGGGTGTATGCGTCTCCCGATACAAAGGATCAAAAACAAAGGGACAACTGGAAAAGGTTGAAACTCACGGAGGACCAAATCACACTTAAGAAGCCCGCCACAAGGGATGTACGTCTTTTCGGAACTGAAATTTACGAAGTCGCCATGCCGGTATTCGATGAAGACGAGCTTCTTGGCACGATTCGATATGGTCTTTCTCTTCATCGGATTCACGTATCAATTAATAACGCCAGAGAGGAATCAAAAGCGGCGTTAAAGAAAAATCTCTATATGCTTGGGGGGGTTGTTCTGCTTATCACATTTATTGGTATCCTTTTATCCGCACGAGTCGCTTCAAAAATAACCAGCCCTCTGAGGAATCTGACTCAGGCCGCCAATACGATTGCATCAGGTAATCGAGAGGTCAAAGTCTCCATCGAAAGTGGAGACGAAATTGAGGTTCTTGGAAAATCGTTCAACCAAATGGTTTCGGATTTAAATGAATCATACGCTTCACTGGAGGATATGAACAAAAACCTCGAACAGAAAGTGGAGGAACGCACTGCAGAGTTATCCGTGCGCAACCGCGATATGCGAATGGTACTTGAAAATGTAAATCAGGGATTTATCACTGTCCGCCGCGACGGTGTTATGTCTCCTGAACATTCCGCCATAGTGGATCAATGGTTTGACCCGTATGCGGACGGCACCACATTCACTGAATTTACGCGTAAGGTTGATAATAACTTTGCAGAGTGGTTTGAACTGGCGTGGGAGGATTTGCTGGAAGGCGTCATGCCCATGGAAGTCATACTTGACCAGATGCCAATGGCCATGAACATGCGAAACAGAGACCTCCAATTCTCATACTCGGCGATTCTCGATGACCATGATGAAATAATGGGGCTTCTGGTTGTTATCGCTGATATTACGGAACAGCTGGAATACGAGCGAAAAGAAGCAGAGCAGCGGGAAATTCTCGCGGTATTCAGACGTGTATCCCAGGATAAGTCCGGATATATCGCCTATCAGGAAGATGCCCGCAAACTGGTCAATTACATATGTGCAGAAGACGCGGCAAATGATTTGATTCTTTTAAAACGGCAAATTCATACCCTCAAGGGAAACAGCGCATTGTTTGGAATTGGGTCTCTGGCGGAAATTTGTCATCAACTGGAAGACGAAATGGCTGACTCCGGAATCGCACCGACCCCGGAACGACTGAACAAAGTACGCGAAGTATTTGACCGACTACTGGCCAATACTGAGGTATTTACATCCAGTTCAAAAGAATCTCTTGAGATAGCCATGACTGACTACAAACAGCTGCTGGTTTCTCTTGAACAACCCGTGCCGGCCGAGCAGGTTTTACGGCAGGTCAGGCAATGGCTCCTTGAGCCTGTAAGTCGTCAGTTTGACAGAATAGAAGAGCAGGCCAAGGCTTTGGCGGCAAGACTGGGAAAAGGCGAAATTGAAGTGATTAAAGAAGACAATGGGGTACGTCTTGACCCCAACAAATGGACAGAATTCTGGTCTTCTCTCTCTCACATCGTACGCAACGCGGTTGACCATGGTATTCCAGATGATTTACAGGGTGATAGCCATGGCGTACTTACATTGAAGAGCGTTGATGAAAATGGAAAGATTGCCATCTCGATTGCTGACAATGGCAATGGTATTGACTGGGATAAGGTAAAGGCAAAAGCTGCCGAAATGGGGTTACCTCACAAAACCCGTGACGACCTCGTTGCAGTGCTGTTCGCGGATGGCTTCACCACCAGAGACAGCGCAACAGCAACATCAGGTCGAGGCGTTGGACTATCCGTCGTAAAGCACAACGTCGCTTCACACAATGGAAATGTCTTCGTGGAAAGTCAGAAAGGTGCCGGTACCACCTGGCGATTTGAATTCCCCCACTCATAGTAAATCCCGCGTCTCACTCAGCGGAACTGGTCCGCGCCAATCGCAATGGCGTCGCCCAGTCCCACGCACGAGCGGGTCAGTGAGGCTACCCATCCTTACGTTTTGTCATTTTCCATTTACACCGTCATCATAAGATCGCAGGTTCCCGCGTTCCTGCCATAATGAACATATTTTTAAAAGGAGTTGTGAATTACTGACTACTACTGATGGGGCATTGGGGCCGGTGCCGAAGGAATCATGCTGGGCGCCTGAGCCATGCGTTTAAACGCTGTGGGCTCATGCATGAATTCAATGCCAAATCCCGAACAATTGTGTTCGACACTCGTCCCCACCCATTTCACCATCGCTTCGATACTGTAGGGAATGCGACGATAGCTGCCTCTCAGCAAAACCATCCTGCCCACTGGCGGCAGATTTTCCTTGTCACAGCTCACAAACGCGCCGTGTATGGTGCAGTCGTAAATCTGCGTTTCAATAAACGCAGTGTCGGTCAATTGAATCCCAACTGGAAAACTAATCAAAATTTCCCGTTCCTGCTGTCTTTGACTATGTTCCATTATAATTCCTTCCTAAAATAAAATCGGTTCACCCGCCTCAGCCACATTCTCATTTTCTTCGTCAATTTCAAGTGTTGTCATTGTGCCGACGTAATCCAGTCCAAGCATGGGTGCCTCAAATACTTTTTCGATTCCGGCATCGGATGCCACTTCGGAAAGCAAATTGTAGACAAACGTATCGATGGATTTCAGCCGCTGCACAACCGGATCATGAAACTGCAGATGCGACAGCGCTTCATAAGCCGCTGCCGTTATTCGGTCCAGGGTACTGCGCGATTCATCCAGCATACTTGCGTAGGACTCATTTGCGTCCCGCTCCAGCGCATTCATCTTCTGCAACGTCTCTTTTACATCTTCGCTAATCTTCGACGATGTCTGGTCAATTTGCGGCAAGGTGGCCAGCAAGGTGGATGTCAATTGTCTAATCTGTTTGTTATTGTTTACGATTTCGTCGCTAAGTGCTTTCATCTCACCGGCAAGGGTGCTTACTTCCTGTCCCTGTGATTTCATTGATGCGGCAAGAATCTTCGCATTAATGGTCAACAGCCTGGCGGATGCTGCCAGTGACTCAATATTCGCACCCGCATGAACAATATCCCTGGTCATCGACGTGGCGACACCGATACTTTTGGACTGCTCTTTCAAGGTCTTTTCTGCTGATTTTGAGTAATCCGCCATCACCGAAATCAGTTCGTCAAAACTCTGTTGAACAAATCCTTCCCGACCTTCTTCGTGCGCCTTAACAATCCTGACAATCTGATTCACCTGGTCTCCGGCGGCGATAACCTCAGGTGTGGTCTGACGTTCTGCATCCGAAATACGCTCAATTATCGCTTTTCTAACGGTTTCCACCTTTGAAAGCAATTCCCTGAGGCCAGCGGCTTCGCTTTGGTTTAGTTCAGTCATTGTTCCAGCTTTTTGTTTGGCTATCGTGCCAGTTTATCAACGGTGGCAACCAGCTGGGCAGCCTTGAACGGCTTCACCACCCAGCCTTTTGCGCCCGCTTCCTTCGCGCGCTTAATCAACGCCGGCTGCCCCTCTGTGGTCAACATCACAACCGGCAACCCCTCTTTTAGCTTAGCTGACACCTTTTCCAGCATCTCGAGGCCGTTCAGTCTGGGCATATTCACATCCGAAATAACCATGGACAAATCCGGCAGAGACATTATTTTTGAAGCGCCGTCCTCACCATCCACCGCTTCAACAACATCATATCCCGCCTGTTCCAACGCCAGCCCCACCTGTTGCCGCACACTCTGTGAGTCATCGACGACGAGTACCTTTTTGGCCATTCATTACCTCCTCTGTGCTGTCAACATATTCAGAATGTCACTTTATCTCAACGACGTCCTGCCAAATTATTTAAGGTTATGGTCAGAAAAAAAGACGCGGATGGCAGGCGCGAATCGCGACCTGTCCCTGCAACGATATGTCAGTTTCCGCAGGCCCCCTCAGGAGCGGTTAAGGCGCGTTCGTCGGACAGCTCTTTTGTGCAACCTTTGAGACGGTCATTCATTTTGCAATATCCGCTCTTAATCGCATTGGCAGTTACACCGCTGAATTTATGTCGACCATTGGCTATCCAGGTTGGGCTGGCGCCAATATCCAGTTGTTTTGCCAACTGAATATCTTTTTTAAGGAGCGATTTGCCCTCGCCACTGTCGATGCATTTCTGAATGACTTTTGCTTTTATTTTTCCTTTGGCACAGTTTCGCCACTCGGTATTGCGATAGTCTTCGGCGCGACAAAAAACGTAATCCAGGTAATCCCGTGGAAAATATTCCCTGGCGCACAACCAGCGCATATCCTCATCGACTTCAGCGTCTCCGTGCATCGACGCTACCTCACCATCCCGTTCATCGGCAACAAAATGAATTTCGAATCGCATATCTTTCTTTGGAAACGCTTCCTTTACTTCCGGCATGGCCAGCAATGCCATCGCGCCAAAAGGACACTGGCTCATCACAAACACTTCCAGATGCTTCTTTTTTTCTTTTCTGCAAGCGAGCGTGCCTTGACAGGTCTTATCCGCGCAATCCACCTTGCCGTTGCCCGTATCATCCACCCCGTTGTCGCAAATTTCCGCCCGCGGATCGAAACTGCCTTTTACTTTAACGCTATAATACGGTCCTGCCTGTGACAGCCAGCGTTCCATCTGTCCATATCCGTCCTCATCACTTTTTACAGACTCGGTAAACAGCAACGCGGGAAGCGTATTGAGTTCTGCTTTCGCGAAAATCTCTTTGGCCAGGGGATCCGACCAATCCAGCACCGTTGGCTTCAATCCTGTATAAATACCACTCAGACTATCAATCATCCTGTCCACATTGCAATCATCACCACAGCGTTCATCGGTCAATGCAAACAATTCTATTTCCGGCGCAGGTTGTAATTCTGTACACAGCTGCAGCGGCGCATCCCCGGTATACACGTTGCAGATATGTCGCGTCAACGCATTCACAGCACGACTTCCCGTGTAGCGTTCGCCGGCAATCACCATGGATGGGCTGCCGGTAATATGTTTATCAGACGCCCGATTAAAGCTTGAGGTCAAAAGCTTTCTTCCCAGATCACCCTTACGGCAGCGCCTGTACTGTCCCATGTCAATCCCCGCCTCAATGGCACAGTCCTCATCGTTTCCGGGAATCTCGCGCCACGACTGGTTCACGCATGACAAAAACGTCCAGAACCTGTCTTCCGCAGGAGCGGCCATCCGGGCGCATATCTGATCGATGTCGCCCTGCACCTCATCGTCCCCGTGCATGCTCGACAAATCCCCATCCGGATTTACTCTGCCGATATAATCAATATTCAATCCCACCTCACCGCGAAACGCTGCCACCACTGCCGTCAAATTTTCCATGGCCCGCACCCCATAGGGGCATTTTGACATCACATAAACATCAAATTCCATCAACGGATTCAGAGGTTCGGCAATGGCAACAACCGCATCGGGCGATGGCGTCGGTTTGACAGTCCCGGACGATGTCCCATTTCCCGCATCCGGCAATACGTACGGTTCAATTGTGGCGCCGCCCCCATCCGTCGCCGGCGCCCGCCCGGCACAGCCGCACAGAAGTACAATCGCGATGAACGCGCGCACCTTTGCCATTAAATCAGTTCCACCTGCTCTCATGGATTTCATCCTTTTGTCCGGGTTCTTTCATATGATTAAAATTTGTCATCAAAAAGAAAAAAGTCGATTGGAAAGTATGCATGCCGCTATCCAACACAATTACCGCGGCAGCCAGTCGATGGCGGCTTCGATGAGGGCCTCTTCGTTTGGGGGAATCCAGATGATGTCTTCTTCTTTTTTAAACCAGGTGCGTTGGCGTTTGGCAAAACGGCGGGTGGTGGTTTTGGTGGTTTCGATGGCTTCTTCCAAAGAGATGGTTTCCTCCAGAAATTCATTCACCGGCTTATATCCCAGCGCCTGCATGGGTTTAAAAGAGCTGTCGTATCCCTGCTGTAACAGTGCACGCACTTCATCAACCAGACCCTCTTTAAACATCTCCTCCACCCGTGCATTGATGCGCATGTTCAATTCTTCCTTAGGGCGCTGAATGCCTATCACCAAATGCGGATACCGCTTCTTCGAAAACCCGTGCTGCTGCTGCCATTCACTCAGCGGCGTGCCGGTCTGCAGATACACCTCCATGGCACGCACGATGCGCACCCCATCGTTGGGATGCAGTCGTTCAAATGCATCAGGGTCCATTATCTTTAGCTGTGCATGTAACGACGGCCATCCGTCCCGTTTGGCTTTTTCATTCAGTTCAGCGCGCAATTCCGGATTGGGCGGCGGCCCCGATTGCAACCCCTTTAGCAATACCCGCAAGTACAGCCCGGTGCCCCCGACCACAAGGGCGCGTTTGCCGCGTTTGTGAATATCCGCAATGACCGCATCAGCCATTGTGGCAAAAAGTGCGGCATCAAATTCCTCGTTGGGATTCACCACATCAATTAAATGATGAACCACGCCATTCAGCTGAGCTGCGGTCGGCGTGTCGGTGCCAATATCCATGCCACGGTACACCTGCATGGAATCCGCACCCACCAGCTCAAATCCAAATTTTCGCGCCAGTGATATGGCAAGCCCCGTTTTACCGGACGCGGTCGGACCCGTTATCACCAGCAGCGGGATATCAAACTCAGGCGTGTTAGACTCCCCACCCGCCAACGCCGCAAGAATGCCCGCGCCACCAAAAGCCATCTCGTCCATGTCTACTCCCTGTGCACCCGTCTTCGAATCTCAGAAAACGGAATCCGCGCCAGCACCGGTCTGCCATGGGGACAATGGCCGGCAAAATCCACGTTGTCCATCTGTGCCAATAACGCGACGACTTCCTTTTCGAGAACCGTTCGCCCCGCACGAATGGAGCTGTGGCACGCCAGGGTGGCCACCGCCTTGTCTTCCAAATCACCTTTGGTGCCTTCACGGCCCTGTTCGAGCGCAATGACCAGTTCGGCCAGCAATCGCTCCGGTGATGCCGAAATTTCGGGGGGCACCCCATACACCGCAATGCGATCCGCCCCGGCCTGCTCCACTTCCAGACCCAGCCGGGCGAGCTCACTCTGTTTTTCCATGATACGTTCCGTTTCGGCGGGACCCAAATCGATCATATGAGGGGTGAGCAACCGCTGCGACGCAATGCGACCACCGGCCAGCTGTTTGCGCAGTTTTTCGTAGGTCACCCGCTCGTGGGCCGCATGCTGATCGATAATCACCAGGTCATCCACATCTTCCATAATCAGAAACATGTTTCTTACCTGACCAACGAAGCGCAGGGCTGAAAATGAAGACTCCTGTCCGGAATCTGCAGATGTCGAAATCCCCCCAGCCCCTGTGATTGTTTCATGACGGGCCAGGCGGTCATTCCCGCGCAGGCGGGAATCCAGAAATCGTTGCGACTCCAGGTCTCTCTGGCCCCCTGCCTTCGCAGGGGTGACGAAATTTTCCGGTCTTTCACCCCCCGAAACGGGGATGTTTAAGGCCTCCTTTTCAACACGCTCAGCAGACCGTTTCCCTGGCGTATAGCCCAACAATCCACTCGCAGGGGGCGCGGGAAATGAAATCTGCGCTGTATTTCGATACGCGACCCCAGCGTCGTTCAGCGTTGAATCATTGGTGGTCCGGGAGTCACTGTAGTCTATCTCAAACGCGGCTGCATGAGACCAGGGCGATCGGGCTGCCATCGCCCCCACCACATGGGCAACCGCCCGAAACACCGCCTGCGGATTGGCAAAGCGAACTTCAGTTTTTTGGGGATGAACATTCACATCAAACGCATGCGGGGGAACCTGCACTGCGATAAATCCCACCGGATAACGGCCTGGCGCCAGGGTGTGACCAAACGCC
>JAFGWT010000182.1 GCA_016937015.1 Deltaproteobacteria bacterium
AATGACGGTGCGCCCAGGAAGTCAAGCATTACTTGTGTAGAATCTTGAGGCCTTCGCGGGTATGACGAACAGTATTTCCTCTTAACCCGAGCTCTCAGAGCGTTCCAGACCCCAAAGCAAGGGTCTGGATCTCTCTCAGAGAGGGTGAGAGTGCGTCTGGGCGTCTCTGGGCGTCAATGTTGCGCCTGGATAACCCAGACACGTTGGCCACCAATGACTTCCCTAAAAATGCTGCCGCATGACGCACACCTGCGCCATGAGACCGAAAATGCGGCAACATTCCCGTGATCAACTGAAAAGACATCGCGCTTTCCAAGAACAATTTTCAATTTCCCCCAGCTCGAATCCCAGCGGCACGCTAAAAAAATCCTGTGAATTTTTTACATAAATGCCAACCAGGGTCAGGGATTTTGATGTGCGGGATTCTGGAATTCTTAATTATTGGGGATGAATGGCACTTTGGGCGGCCTGGACCATGAAGGAAGACCGCGACATGCCATGCTTTTTTGCCGCTGTGTCAATTTCTTTTAACGTCAATTCCGGGATGGTGATGTTCACCCTGACACAGCGGGGTTTTTCATCGGGGACATCAACCACCAGGTAGGCCGCAGCGCCTGCGAATTCAGTACTCTGCATGATAGTCTCCAGCTTCATGGGCACTGGCAACGGCTCGTTGTCTTCGATCATTCCATTGATATGTAAACCAAGAGCTTCTTTGGCCATATCTTTCGCTTCGTCGATGCTTTCCCCTGCGGTGATACATCCTGGAAAATCGGGGAAAGATACGCCAAAATCACTGTTCGACTCTTTGTGTAGTATTGCGATATAGCTGGTCATATTAACACCTCAAACAAATTTTATACCTGATTGGCGCTCAATACTCTTTAAAGTGCCTGTCGGGATGTCTTTTTTGGGATGCGGAACGGTAACGCGCCCCTTTCTGGATGGATGTCGAAACTGACTATGTGAGCCGACTTTGGCAACTTCCTGCCAGCCGTTCTGTTTTAATAATTTGATAACATCTCGACTACTTATCATGTGTATTTATACACACTGCTTTTTCTTCAGTCAATATTGGATACTTGATGTTGAGAGTCGTTTTTGTCGCCAGGCTTTTGCTTTATACATATCCGCTTTTCCATTTCATCCAGCAAAACTTCGCTCTTAGCCGGGTTTGTTCTTCAGTCAAAAAGCCTGAAATTACCTGCTCACGCAGTTCTGCCAGTGCATCTTCAATGGATACAGGAGGGAAGGGCTTTATGATAGCCTATGTGTTTGTGGTTACAGGGCGATCGCTTTGGGGCCTGACGCTGCGATGTAAGGTGGTTTCAACATAAAAGCGTTGGAGAGAGAAATGGCGTGCCGACTGAAAACACTTGATAGAAATACGAGACTATTGTTTCCGCCTGATTTGCGGCACTGGGTGCCGGAAAATCACATAGTGCATTTTCTGATAGATGCGGTGGATTCGCTTCCAGAAAAGGATTTTCGAATAAAAAAGCGTTGACAGGGAAGGCATTTGAGCCATGGGGGTGGCACTCCCATCCCCCCCATGTTACGCGGCCTTTGTGCTGTAGCGCCCAACTCTTAGCAATTTGGCCATGATGAAGGCAAGAATGGATGCGGCAAAGCTGAACAGAGCGCCCATTTTAGCCCCGTCGAGCACCTCACCGGCCGGAAATGCCACGGTGGCCACAAAGAGCGCCACGGTGAATCCGATACCGGCCATGAACCCAAGCACCACCAGATCCCGCATGTTCATCCCCACAGGCAGCTCCAGTTTGAACACTTTGGTGGCCAGCAGGGTCAGCAGCACAATCCCGATGGGTTTGCCCATGAGCAGGCCGGCCGATACCAGCCAGGTGGTGGTACCCATGGCGGCAAACGCCACCCCCGCATTGGCAAATCCAAAGAGCATGAGAATAAATTCCACCGGGTTCTTCCACCAGTGCTCGAACGCATTCAGCGCATCGTGCTGACGCCCAGGGGCGGGTGCCATGGTGCCTTCGAAGAATTCATCCCTGCGATGCTCGCCCAGCCGCCTGTGGGGAAGCGTGGGAATAATGGGCACCAGGGCCAGGGCCGCGTGAATGCCCCCTTCAAAGAATCCGTACCAGGAGACCGGTCCCGCAATCAGCAGATACGGCCAGAAGCTGTTGACCTTCAACGCCTTTTTCAGCACAAACACATTGAAGAGAATCGCCCCCACCACACAGGCAAAAAAGACAGTCAGATTCATTTCGCCCTGGGGATAGGCCACCGCAAGAATGATGAGTCCCGCGGCGTCATCGGCAATCGCCAGCAGCAGTAAAAATGGAATCGCCGGATGGCCGATGCCAAACACCAGGCGGGCCACAAGGTACGAAAAGGCAATATCCGTGGCGCAGGGAATGGCCCAGCCGCGAATCAGTTCGCTCTGGCCCAAAGCAAGGGCGCCGACAACGTAAAGCAAAGCCGGACCGGCCACGCCGCCTGCGGTGGCCAGCAATGGTGTGGCCGCCTTTTTTGCCGATGATAATGCGCCCCCCGGCAGCAGCGCTTCCCAGATTTCCTTTGCGGCCAGACCAAAGAAAAAGCACATCAGAATATCATCAATGATGAAGTGTAAATTAAAATGATGACCTTCGAGATGCAGCAATCCCAAATCGTTGTGAATGAAATGATGATAGCTCTCGCGAGCAACATTTGCCGCCAGCACCGCGATAACGGTGCCGGCAATGAGGAAGAGGCTGTTCTGCAGCAAAAATGTAATCCCGGTTTTCAAAAATCTCATGTGTTCCTCTCTGAATGCGGCATGGTTTCAGGCTGAAAATAACAAAAAATCGAGAGTTTATATCACAGGGAAAATTCATAATCCACGAGCGAAGTGATTCCTAATTCAGTGTCATTGAAAATGAATCCACATCACAGAAATGATTTTATTTTTTTGCGCGTTCAGTACGCAGGACCAAACGCTCCCGGCATTTTCGGCGCAGAAACTTGAGATTTCACCGAAAATACTGATAGGTAATCCAGTGGAGTATGTGAAAGGCAACCATGAGATATAACTACGTCATATTGTTTGTAATCATTTCAATCGCTTTTTTGGTGCCGGCCTGCGGCGGTGACAAGCCGGCGGCCCCCAAAAAGGACTCGCAGTCAACCGCCAGGACATCTCAGCCGAAACCGGAGCCGGATACCGCCAGTGAAGGCCAAAAGGGTGACGACGAGCCGGAAGCGCCCCCCGAGGGTCGCACAGTGCTGGCCTACCGCGATGGCAAAATGGAAAAGCTGGTCGAAAGCCAGGCAAAGGATGCGGGACTGACCATCATCGATTTAAGCAACTACTGGACGCCGTTCCTGTTTTCGGAACGCAGCACCCCAGACGAGGAACGCAAACCCAACGCCTACCGCGCCATATTCCGAAAGCTGGCCAACGACTGGCCCTATCTGCCCCCGTCTTTGGCGGAGGCCAAACGGCTTTACGAATGGCAGCGCGCCAGAGTGCAGCGGGCAAAAATCGCTGCGCTGCGGGAAGAGGGGGTAAGTGAGGCAGATATTCGGGAACGGCTGGGCCTCAAAGACACAGGTG
>JAFGWT010000183.1 GCA_016937015.1 Deltaproteobacteria bacterium
ATCGAAAACAGCTTTTCGCGACACCCTCTTTCGCGGGGACGACGTTTTCTGATTTTCAGGGATCGAAAACAGCTTTTCGCGACACCCGCTTTCGCGGTAATGACGGTGTCCTGGCTTTTGATTGTGGAACGTATTGGTGCATCTTCAATGCGTTATTGTTTAATATGCCTCATCCATGACGAGAATGTAGCACTGATAGAATCGACTGAGGGGGGAACGCCTGTAGTCCCCGGAGATACGCAGATACAGGTCTTCGTAGTCGTCCGCCCACAGCGGACCGCGAGTGCTGTTGGGGCCGGTTGACCATTCGATGGGGGTATTTTTTTCAATATCAGCCCGCACCCGCGTACCGTTTGCTTCAAACGTGCCCACCGTCAGATTTTGCAAACCGCTGCCCGATGATGCGCCGAGGCACTGCAGCATGAACATTTGCCCTGGGGTGAGAGCGATTTGAAATACGTCCACGTCGGTCTCGGTTTCCAGCGTTCCAATCACGATGCCGCTGTAGCTGCCACTTTCGCCGGCAGTCAGATTCACCTTGGTTGCATTGTCCAGCGTATTGTTGTCAGAGGCGGTTTCCATGTCAAAGTTCTGAACCGATTCGCTGGCGAGATACAGGTTGTAAAAGTTGTTTTGGCCCGGCATCCAGTCCGGCGCACCGGTAACACGGATGTAGTAGCGGGAATTTGGCGCAAGCACGGCTGACAAGACTGGTTTTATTCGGTCTGGCGATAATTCAGCCACAATGGTTTCGTCGGCGTCGATGAGCTGCAATGTGATTTGTGCAGTGGTGCCGATGCCGGAAACGCCGCCATAAGGGTCTCCGATGCCGGTTTCGCCGTTGACGAAAATATCGGTGATCGTCTCCATATTCAGCGATGTAAACGAGTAAACGTCTGCGTCCTGCGCCGTGTTGAGCACCCCGTGCAGCCAGTGGTAACCGGCGTCTGGGTTATCCTCACTTGCAGAAAGTGTCAGTGGGGTGCTGTCAGTGAACGGATTTTCGGCAACGACGTCCGTTTCGGGCTCGTAGATGGTGTCCTTATCCGGATTGAGCGACAGCTGAAACGAATACGCCAGAGGGGCGTCTGGCATTTGGGCGGCGGCGTATGAATGGGTCCACCTCGAAAAGCTTTCAATTTTTATGCAGAGCGATTGGGTGTCGGCCAAATGGTAGTGGAAGTGCGGATCTTCAGATTGCCATAGCGCCACGCGATCCACCATTGCCAGTCGTTGGGTGCCGGTCGCGTTCAGGATGGAAACCACCGGGTCAAATGTGGGCCCGACAATCTGGTCATTGAAGGTATCGACCAGCAGCCAGCTGCCGGCAGACATGACTGGCACATTGAAGAATGCGGCGTCGGTCAATCCATCGACTGTGCCATCGTGTTGAAAAACGTTGTCGTTCCAGACAACGGGAATGGCATTGGCACACCCTGCTTCGTCAGTTACATGGCCATCCAGTTGAAACGCGTCGGTGCTGTGACATCCCCATAACAGTGCCAAGATACCAAAGAGTGCAGTGGTGGCGGCGGTGGGGGTGGCGTAATTGTTTGACATGGGATCAGTTGCCGCTGAACTGGATTTCGTCGAACAGCAGGCTGGGAGCGAGGGTGGCACTGTATTTCCAGGGATCACTGCCCACCTGTGACAGCTTCTGCCATATGTCCTTGTGATTGCCGGAAATATTCAGCTCGGAAACCGCGTCGGTGAGCTGCCCGTTTTCGATGCGTGTGCCGTAAACGCCCAGTGAAAAATCGCCAGTGGTGCTGTTGGAATTACCGCCGATGAACCCCCGGACCAGTATGCCGTTCGACACATCAGCCACCAGTTCTGAAAGCGATTTTGTGCCGGGCGAAATCAACAGATTGGAGCTGCCGCCTGTGGTGGGCCGGCGACCAAGTTTTTTGCCATAATAGGTGTCGATGAAAAAGTTTTTAAAAACACCATTTTCAATTATCGGCATTTCTTTGGCGGCGATGCCTTCTGAATCGAACAGGCGCGACCCAAAACCGCTTTCTATAAACGGGTTGTCGATGACCGAAAATGCGGGTGATGCGATTTGCTTGCCTTCAAAGGTTTCCAGAAATGAGCGTTTCTGCTGCAGTGAGCGGCCGCTGGTGGCAGACAACAGTCCGCCCAGCAGGCGGCTGACCGCACGGTTCTCAACAATCATCGGGCATTTTTGGGTTTCTATTTTTTTGCTTTTTAACTTCAGCAACGCCCGGTCCACAGCCTGCCTGCCAATGGCGGACGGATTGATGATGTCTGCTGCAAACCTTGAACCGAGCACTTCCCAGCCGCTGGGGCGTCGGTCGCCTTCGTCCTTCAGGGAAATTTCAGCAAACAGCCATGCCTGGGTACCGGACTCCCGTCCTTCAAAGCCGTTGGAGTGCAGCTGGACCGCGCTGGCCGTTTGGGTCTCCATGCTGGCTTCCGCCGAAATGGCCAGATCTCCGGCGGCGATCATGGCGGCCGCTTCAGCCTCTTTGGCGAGGTCGTTTCGCTGCTGCGGGGAAAATACGGCCACTGCCTTGTCGTACAGTTTGAGGTCCATCTCTTTTCGGCCCTTGTACAGAGACGGGTCAGTGAGCTCCCGATACGGGTCTTTTTCCATCGCGCGGGTGAGAGTCACGGCGCTGTCCAGAAAACGGTCCATTGCCTCCGGACGAAAATCGTTTGAGGTGCTGGCGCTGTAGCGGCCGTTTTCGTACAGATGCACACTGACATCCCGGCGTGTGGATTCCTGCACTTTGTCCACTATCCCCTTGCGGAACACCGTCGATACATTGCGGGACTGGGAGGCCACAACTTTAACATCTTTGATGCCGCGCTTTTTAGCGCCGTCCAATATCATTTGAGCCATTTGCGCGATGCTGATTTCTGTTTTAACTGTCATGAATTCACCCCACCCACGGTAATCGAAGATACTTTCACAGTTGGCAGGCCCAGCCCGACTGGCACCGACTGACCGTCTTTGCCACAGGTCCATGTGCCCCAGTCGATGGCTTTATCATTGCCAACCATGGTGATTTTTCTCAGGCTGTCCGGTCCGTTGCCAATCAGATTCACGTCTTTCACCGGTGCGGTCAGTTTTCCATCTTCGATGAGATAGCCCGTTTTTACGTAAAAGCTGTAGTCCCCGGCGCCGATGGCCACTTCACCATTGGCAAAGTCGACGGCGTAAAGTCCTTTTTTGACGGAGCGGATAATTTCTTCCGGCGAATGGGGGCCGTTCTCCATGGTGGTGACCCGCATACGCGGCATGGGAATTGAGCGAAAGCTTTCGCGCCTGCCGTTTCCGGTTTGTTTAACATTGTAAAAACGGGCACTGATTCGGTCGTGAAGGTAGGATACCAGTTTGCCGTTTTCCACCAGCGTGGTGTGCTGTCCGGGGCAACCCTCGTCGTCCACATTTACCGCGCCGCGCGCTTCGGGCTCCAGTGCCGTATCCACAATGGTGACAAAATCTTCGGCAATTTTTTTATTCATCATGGTTGAAAATATCGATATTTCCTTGCGGTTAAAGTCCGCTTCAAATCCGTGTCCCATCGCTTCGTGCAGCAGAATGCCCGATGTGGCGGGGGCGAGCACCACGGGCATTTCACCGGCGGGGGGAACAGTGGCGTCAAACAGCAGCATTGTTCGCTCCACTGCCTGCGTGGCAATTTCATCCACCAGCGCATCCGAATACATCTCCATGCCCCTTCGCGCACTGCGCGAAAATCCATTTGACTCAATTCGGCCATCCTTTTGCGCCGCACAGTTGGCGTACAGAATGGTCATGGGGCGAATATCCTCCACCCAGACGCCTTCGGTGTTGGCGATGAGCACCGCCTCATCGGAATCACCAAACCAGGTGCTGGCTTTGATAACCGCCGGATTCAAAGACAGCATTTTGTCGCCGATTTTTTTGGCGAGGGCTATTTTGTCCGACGCAGGCACATCAATCCACACCGCCTTATCCGCATACAGCCTGGGAATTTTTACACTGTGGAATGTGTCCACCGGCTTAACCGGTGCGGCGGATGCGATGGACGCTGCAGTCTGTGCCGCCTTAATCAGCGCAGGAGGGGTCAGTTCTTCGGTAAAGGCGTAGCCGGTTTGTTCGCCTTTCAGAACGCGAATGCCCGCG
This sequence comes from Deltaproteobacteria bacterium, assembly GCA_016937015.1. Taxonomy (GTDB): domain Bacteria; phylum Myxococcota_A; class Polyangia; order JAAYKL01; family JAAYKL01; genus JAFGXQ01. The sequence continues at coordinate 4,136 of JAFGWT010000183.1, forward strand.
CCCAAATCCACCTGCGCATAAGCGCGGTTCACCTGGCCATCTTCGAAACCGACATGGTCAGACACCTTGTGCTGAAAATAGATATCAGCGAAATCCCCACCCAGACTGGTGGCTGCGCGCAGCACTTTTCGCACCAGGTCTTCGTCGATGCCAAAATTGGATTCAAAATAACCCCCGCCGCCGGTTACCGCTGCCAGATTTTTCTTTAGAGGGGGTTTGCCCGCCGAATCGGAATGGGCACACGACGTGAACAGGGGGACGCCCATCGCGGTTATCGCGCTCATTGCGGCGCCGTTGACAATAAATTCTCTTCGATTCATAAGACTCCTCGCGTCAAAATGTCGTCTGGACAGTTTATGCACTATACCGAAACAATGCAAAGTTGATTGAATCAGACAGCCGGAAAAGCCCGTTGTTTCGGTTGGACGATGAGCGTTGATTCGATCACCTGATGTATTTACAGGTCTAAAACAATCGAGAAAAGCCTTGATTTCCCATTTGGTGCTTTTTGTTGATTTTCAGTGAGTTCGAAAAAAGAGTGGCGCGTCCGTTTATTTACTGGGAGGACATGTTCGTATCTGTGCCGTTTTCGGTTTCGCTGTCTGAGTCCGTGTCGTTCCCAAAATCACAGCACAAAAGTGCCTCGTCGCAAAAACCGGTCCGAAGAATGCCCCCCAAAGATCGACACCGTGACGTACAGTCGTACTGACAGTAATCGGTATCGGTATCGGTATCGGTATTGGTATCGGTTTCTGTGTCTGTATCCGTTTCGGTTTCCGTGTCCGTGTCTGTATCTGTTTCGGTATCGGTCTCTGTGCTGGTATCGCTATCGCTATCGGTGTCGGTATCCGTGTCGCTATCGGTGTCGGTGTCGGTATCGGTGTCAGTGTCAGAGTCTGAATCCGAATCGGTATCGGTGTCGGTATCAGTATCCGCATCCGAATCGGTGTCGGTATCCGAGTCACTGTCGCTGTCCGAATCACTGTCAGAATCGGTATCGGTGTCACTGTCGGTTGAACTCGTATCGGTGTCAGAGGTATCCGTGTCGACAGATGTCTCAGTGTCGCTGTCGGAATCACTGTCGGAATCGGAATCGCTGTCGGAATCGCTGTCGGAATCACTGTCGGAATCGCTGTCGCTATCGCTATCCGAATCACTGTCTCCATCCGCGTCGCTGTCCGCATCCGAATCGCTGTCCGAATCCGAATCGGTATGCCCTTCGGTATCCCGTTCATTGGGTGGCGGGGGGATTGGCCCCACATTGCAGGCATTGACAATGCCAATCAGCAACAGCAGTACAAAAATAAGGAATAAATTTTTCATTGGG
>JAFGWT010000003.1 GCA_016937015.1 Deltaproteobacteria bacterium
ATCACAAATTGAACGAAATGTCGATCTTCTGACTTGAAATTTCCAATGATTTCGTGTGGTTTAAACTGATCGCCGCTCTAGAGCGGCGTTCGGTTTGGGTACATCAGCGAAATTGCGGGAATACGAGCTGCTTTGCTGCGCGCCCGCAAGGCCCGACCGAGGTGTAGCCTTAGCTACATCGACCGAGGGACTGAGGACGAAAGCACAAAGCTGCCGAATTACTGCGGTTGCAGCAAGGAGTCGAACCGGTCGCCGTTCCGGAAGGTCTCAAAGCTTAAGCGCTTCTCCAAGCACATCAGCGTAGGTTTTGGCGTAAACGAATTTGAGCCCTTTAATGGTATGAGCCGGAATTTCCGCCACGTCCTTGCGATTGTCGTAGGGCACAATCACGGTCTGTACACCGGCTGCCTGGGCAGCCAGCACCTTGTCCCGAATCCCCCCCACAGGCAACACATCCCCCGAGAGCGTCATTTCCCCGGTCATCGCGATTCGGCCTTTGGGCTTCACCCCGCGTTTGCCGGCAAGCAGCGATACCAGCGCACTTGTAATGGTCACCCCCGCCGATGGACCATCCTTGGGGACCGCGCCAGCGGGAAAGTGCACATGTAAATCCTCTTTTTCAAAAATGTGGTAATCAACATTCAGCATTTTGTGGTTCGCCCGAATGTACGATGCCGCGATGTCAACGGATTCCCGCATCACCTCCCCCAGATGGCCCGTCACCTGAAACCGGCCCTTGCCCGGCATGCGCGTGGTCTCGATACGCAAAATGTCGCCCCCCACCGGTGTCCACGCCAGGCCCACCGCTGTCCCCACCTTTGGACTGCGTAAAGATTCCTTATTGACGCGCCGCCCCCCCAGATAGTCCGGCAGAGACTTGTGGGTCACCACGACTTTTCGTTTCACTTCTCCGGATGCGACCCGTGCAGCCACCTTTCGGCACACCCGACCCACCGCACGCTCGAGGTTTCGTACGCCCGCTTCGGCAGTCCACCCCTCAACAATGGAATGCAACACCGGACGCCCAAACGCAATTTGCGACGGTTTCAACCCATTTGCATCAATCTGCCTTGGCACCAGATGCCGCTCCGCGATGGACACTTTTTCGTCCATAATGTAGCCGGGTATGTCGACCACCTCCATGCGGTCCAGCAATGGCCCCGGAATATTGGCCTTGACATTGGCAGTGCAAATAAACATCACGTGTGATAAATCAAACGGAATATCCAGATAGTGATCCAGAAACGCATGATTCTGTGCCGGATCCAATACCTCCAGCATGGCACTTGACGGATCGCCGCTAATGGAATTGCTGCCCAGTTTGTCGATTTCATCGAGCATAAAAATGGGATTGCGCACCTCGACGGATTTCAGTCCCTGCAATATCTTACCCGGCATGGCGCCGATATAAGTGCGTCGATGCCCTTTGATTTCGGCTTCATCACGCATACCGCCCAGACTGAAACGATAAAATTTCCGCCCCAGACATCGCGCAATCGATTGCCCCAGACTCGTTTTGCCCACGCCGGGCGGTCCCGCAAAACAGAGCAATGCGCCCTTGCGCTCCGGTTTCAGCTTTTTCACAGCCAGAAACTCAATGATGCGCTCCTTCACTTCCTTGAGACCGTAGTGGTCCTCATCGAGAATGTTGCGCGCCAGCTGCAAATCGCCCGAATCCATGGTTTCCGATGACCAGGGCAGAGAAATAATCCAGTCCAGGTAAGTGTGAATCACGTTGTATTCGGGCGACTCAGGATTCAGCACCTCCAGCCGCTTGAGTTCCTTGCGCGCCCGTTTGGCCGCTTCTTCGGGAATGCCTTCCTGTTCAATTTTCTCTTCGAGTTCCCGGGTCAGCAGATCTTTCTGGTCGACCTCCTCACCCAGTTCCCGTCGGATGGCTTTCAGCTGTTCGCGCAAGTAATACTCTCGCTGGGTCTTCTCCACCTTTTCGCGAATATCGTCCCGAATGCGACCGGCCAGCCGCGCCAGCTCCAGTTCCCGGGTAAGCGCCTCAGCAACGATGGCCAGTCGCTTTTCCACCCGAAGCTCAGTCAGCAGGCCAAATCGTTCCTCCCTGGGCAGGTCGATATGCGCCGCCACAAAATCAGTCAGTTGCGCCGGCCCATCCAGATTGGCCGCAGCGACATTAAAGCCCTCGGGCAACCCAGGGATTTCCTTGAACAGTTCCTGCAACGACATGCGGGCGGCCCGCCACAGCGCCTTATTGGCCTTGGTATCCCGATAGGTGTCGGTGGGATATTCCACTTTGGCGATTAAAAATGGTTTGGTCCGAATATATCGGGTAAGTCGCACCCGCGCCATGCACTCCACCACCACAGACCGATTGCCGTCAGGCAGATTCAGCATTTTCAGCGCGCGGCCAATGACCCCAAACGTGGCGACGTCCCTTGGCTCTGGAGTGGGTATTTCCTCCACTTCGTTGGGCAGCGGATCAATCCGGGGAATCAATGCGATATACGGTCCCTGGGTCATGGCAAATTCCACCGCATTCTGAGAACTTGACGATTCCAGCACCATCGGAATGGTCATGCCAGGAAACAGGATGTTGTCGTTCAGAGGAACCACGATAAGTGTCGATGGACGATGTCTGTCCGGCTGAATCTCGGTCGAATCACTGCTTCGCTCGCTATCCGGAAGGGTAACTGGGTTGCCGTCATCATCAAGAAGTATGGTTCTGTTGTCTTTTTCGCTCATTTCGGCTGTCTCCAAATAATGCTGCATTCGTTATATGGCGGGGTCCCCCCTGCCGAACTTCTAACGTTTTCAGTGTACTAATGCCTATTTGAATTTCCGATGACGTAAATGTCAAGTTTACGCTGTGTTATAAGACAGGATTAACGCATTTATCAGGAGATGCCAGCCATCAGCTGCAATAAAGAGCAATAATTTCATCGGTAACGCCACTGTCATGGCAGGCATGGTCGACAGTCCAAGCGCCGTCAGGGTGTTGGCCACAATGAAGTCCACCACCAGAAACGGAATCAGTATCATCACACCAAGGACAAACGCCTCCACCAGCTCATTCGATGCATACGCCACCAGCAGCACTCGCACCGACACCGATGTATCGGTTGCTGTGGCCGATTTCGATTTGTCGAGATTCCCGAAAAATGTCAGTTCATCCTCGGGGGTGTTTTTCCTTAAAAATTTTATCAGCGGTGGAGACATGGCACTGTACACGGCTCTCGCCCTGTCGAACAGCTGTTCATGCTCAGTCTCGGCTTCTGCATCGGCGCTCCCTTTGGCCCTGGCGTGACTGGTGAATGCCGGCAGCGGGGTATCCAGCATCTCATCGATAACCGGTCCCATAATAAATAAGGTCACCACCATCGCCAGTGCCGTCACCACCCCGACAGGAATGATGCCCTGGCCGCCAATGGCGTTTTTGGCAATCCCCAGCACCACCGCGACTTTTGCAAAGGATGTACAGGCGATCACCGCAAACGGTATCACCGCCAGCAGCATCACCACACCGAAATGTGCCATCCAGCCATTATCACTCATCGACGTTCACCTGTGGTGCATCGCGTTCAACAAGCAGTGTCATTTGGTTATCGGTCACCCCCACAATCAGCTCCCGTTCATCCAGCTGTACCAAAAAAATCTGAGCTCTGGGCGAAAGGGGCAACCGGGACACAATGCGCATGCGGGATGTATTGCCTGCCATTTTCAAGCCAGGCTTCAGATACCTCACAGCAAGAAATGCAAGACCGGCAAACAGCAACAGAATAAGCAGCGTCATTCCCAGCTGCAGCCAAAGTCCGGCCAGCGACACACTTTTGGCGGCTAAGATTCCCATAATGGCAGACACGGTACAAACAGAGCGGCACTTAGTAAACAGAAAAGTCTCAGGCTTAAAAAACAGGGTCAGAAACAGACCGATATTTTGTCAGGAGGTAAAAAAAGACACCCCATGTTTATATGCTAATATTATGGCAAACGCCGTATTCAACTGGTATTATCGAATCTTATCAGGATTTCTTTAGCAGGAAATTCGAGGCACAGGATTTGCAAATATAGGTACACGGCGAATTTTAACTACGGAAGGTTAGGTAAAGCCATGGCGATCAAAATCAACACAAACATTCCTGCCATTAACGCGCAGGGCACCCTGGAGAAATCCAACAGCCTGCTGGCCAGTAATCTTGCCAAACTGTCTTCCGGCAAGCGGCTTGTCACTGCAAAAGATGGTGCTGCTGAGCTGGCCATCTCCGAAAAGCTGATGGCGCAGCTCCGCAGTCTCAATCAGGCGCAGCGAAATACCATGGACGGCATCTCAATGATTCAGACTGCAGATGGCGCCACAGGTGAAATGACTGATGGCATTGCAAGAATGCGGGAACTGGCCGTCCAGGCGGCCAACGGCACCCTCTCCGACAGCGACCGCGCAATGATTATGGAAGAATACAGCGCCATTCGGAGCGAGATTGACCGTACCGCTGCCACCACCGAGTTTAACGGTCAAAAGCTGCTCGATGGCTCGGCGGATGTCCGGATTCAGGTGGGCGCGCGCAGTGGCGACGATCAGACCACAGGCATAAAGATTGGCGCCCTGAACACTGCGACACTTGGGGACGAGAAAACGACAGTAGCGGATACGAACGTCCTGACGCAACAGGACGCAATGGCTGCCCTTGATGCGCTGGATGGCGCGATGAACCAGATTTCAACGGTCCGAGGCGAACTGGGGGCCAAACAAAATACCCTCACCAGCACCATGACCAATCTTGCAGTGGAACGGGAAAACATCGCGTCAGCCAACAGCCGCATCGCCGATGTTGATGTTGCGCAGGAAACCGCTGATCTGGCGAAAAATCAGATTCTTAATCAGGCGGGCACATCTGTGCTGGCACAGGCAAACCAACTGCCAGCCATGGCCATCGCCCTGATCGGATAGCATTTCGGGAGAGCAGATCGAGTCCTGAACTTTCTGTTCGTTCAATCCGGATCCTTCCGTGACAGAATTTCAACCTTAACCCCTTCGACGACCCTGGCGTCATTCGCCGTTGCGCCATCTTTCCAATCATCCCCAGCGGTCCCGGATGGCGAACGGCGGGATTCCTGATATACATAGTAGCCACGACCACCGGACTGTGGACGTCCACCAAACGGAAAGCCCCCAAACGGTGACCGGCCAAATGGGGAACCCGCATCATGCGCCCGACGGTATGCGTCCTGCATCGCCGCAACACGCTCCTCCATACCCGCTGAAAAGAAAATAAACACCCCCACTGCCACAAGGGTCCACGGGCCCCGAATCAGTCCCCAGGCAATGCCCGCAATGGCCAGGTACTTACCGACGCTGGCCGCAATTTTTGTTGCTTTCAAGTGCGAGTACTTCATCGCCAGCAAGCCGCGAAATACGCGTCCACCATCCATGGGCAGCGCGGGAATCAGGTTAAACGCCCCAAGCATAAAATTTATCTCTGATAAAAATACAAACAAACCGGTCAGCAATCCCAGAGACGGGACTGAATTGGCGCCAATGGCCATGCCATGAAATGCCCCCATCAAGGCGAACGAGACGAGTGGCCCTGCAAGGGCAATGACTATCTCGGGTTTCGGGCGCTGTGGAATACTTCTCATCCGAGCCATACCGCCAATCGGCGTAAGAACAATATCCTCTGTATGAACCCCGTATCGTCTCCCCGTCAATGCATGTCCCAACTCGTGCAGCAGAATGGATCCAAAAAGCAAAACCGCCAGGGCCAGCACCAGCAGCCATCCAAGCGCCCCGGTATCCCCTGCGAAGGAATAGGCCAGAATCGGAATGAGCAGCATACTGATATGCAATCGCACGGGAATGCCGAAAGCGGTGAATATTTTCCAGGACAGATTCATGAGTAAGTTTTATCCTTTTTCAAAGGTTTCAATAAAGATGTAATCACCCCCCACCCCGTTTCAAGCGTATCTCACATTTTACCGCATAATTCACGTTTTATAAATTCTGTCGCACATATGTCCAACGCCTGTTAAGTCGCATGAAAAAATACCGTTCTTAGCAGTAGTGTCCATTCTTTGGGCAGTCATCGGGCAGTCGCCGATTCCAAAAGAGCTCTGTCGAGGTATTTCACCCCGGCATCGCGGTATGGTTCACTCGCATTTGGGGGGCATATGTTGAAAAAAGATATAATCAGGGTCCTGCTCATCGAAGACAGCATAATTATCCGCCGCATGGTCCGCAAAATGCTGAAAGGTGTCACATCATGTGATTTTGAAATCCATGACTGCGAAGATTTGACCACGGGCATCGCCAGGTTGCGGCATGATGATTTTGACATTGTCGTTCTGGACCTTTCTCTGCCCGAGAGTACCGGCGTTGAAACAGTGAGCAAAGTAAGGGCCATTGAGCCAGACATCCCCATTGTCGTTTTCACGGGAAGCGACGATGATACTCTTTCAATGGCAGCCATGCATCTTGGCGCGGATGATTATCTTCTGAAAAAAGAGGTTCAGCAGGGCTCCCTGCTCAGTCGCACATTACAATACACCATTCAGCAAAAAAAGGCCCAATTGGCACTTAATCGATACGCCATGGAAATGGAACGACTGGCGGAATCCCGCGCCCGACAGCTCATTCATCAGGATCGGCTGGCAGCGATTGGCACCATGTCTGCCGGCATTGCCCATGAAATTCGAGGCCCGCTGTCGTTTATATCCGACAACGTCCGCGCACTGTCTCAGCAGTGGGAGGAAATATCCGGGCTGCTTGCGGACTGCCAAAATCGCTTATCCGACGACGACATTTCTTATTACATAAAAGAAACCCCAGGCATATTTACAGATATATTCAACGGTATAGACAGGATCACTGATATCACCAACGGTCTGAAGACATTTTCAAGGCAGGGAAACACCGGGTTTTCAACCGTCGCCATCGAAGAATGTGTCGAAAACGCGTTAATGCTTTGCCGCAATCTGCTGAAATACGGTATCGAGATTGATCGAAATTTTAACACCCATGGCCTGCGTCTGCCACTGCAACGGCAAAAGATTGAACAGGTTTTCGTCAATCTGTTTTACAACGCGGCCCAGGCCATGGAGAACCAGGGCGCGATCTCAATTTCAACTCAAATCGAGGAAGATTTGCTTAAAGTTGTCGTTTCCGATACAGGCCCCGGAATTCCTGAAGAGACACTGGATTCCATCTGGGAACCCTTTTTCACCACCAAACCCGAGGAGTCCGGAACCAGTCTGGGGCTTTCCATCTGCAAAGAGATCATCACCGCCCACGGTGGCACCATACACGCGGACAATTGGGAAAACGGTGCCCGCTTTTTGCTGTCTCTGCCAATTCAGCCTAGCCCCGATGACGAGGCTGAAGTGCCACGTGCCTGATAAAGTGACACACAAATCTGTTTAAAATGCTCAATATCGTGTATGACCTGCCTTTATTTTTACGCGGCATTCACTCGACGCCGCCCTGGGAGCGATAATATGTTCAGTTACGTGGATCTGAAAATCAGAGAACAGCTCAGAAGCGGAGATAAACTCATCTATCTGAATCAGGACGGCGAACAGGTCAGCGAAGACCACGACGGCACGCCGGTCATTTCACTGCTAGGCCCCATTCCAATGCCTGTCGCCGTAAATGGCCAGGAATTGCAACTCAACTGGTTCCCGTTTGTACGACGGGTTGAATTACGCCATGTGCTGGAGGCAGGAAAACAGGTCCAGCAAGGCAGTAAGGAAGCGCTTCGACTGCTGCTGCAGGAAAGCATGAGCGTCAACTCCATACTCACAACCGCAGATTTTGCACAGCAGCCATCCCCACTGGTACGGATCCATTCGTGTTGCATGACCGGGGATGTCTTTGGGTCCATGAGATGTGAATGTGGTCCGCAACTGACGCTCGCATTTGAGCAAATTGCCAAATCCGGCGGCGCCATTGTATACATGTCAAGTCATGAGGGACGCGGCATTGGACTGTGGGCCAAAGCCATCACATATCTCCTGCAGGATGAGGGACAGGACACATATCAGGCCAACGTTTCCCTTGGGCTGCCCGAGGATTCACGGGATTTCAGCGACGCCGCCATTGTTCTGAAATACATGCTGAAAGGAAAACCCATCCAGCTTATGAGCAACAACCCAATTAAATTCAGACAGCTGGAAGAAGCCGGACAACCCATCCTCAAAGGCGTGCGACACGTAATAGGCATTGGCAGGTACAACGAGCGGTACATGAATTCAAAAAAAGAAAAAGGCCATAAAATCTGAACAAAATCGGACGTGCCCTGGTTCGCTTTCTGGACCGATTTGAATGATGCCTGATTGAGTTTACAGACAGAACATGACGGGAATCGGCAGGACGAAGAGTGATGAACAGAGTGATGAACAGAAAGATGAAATGACGAACTAACGTCCGATGGGGTCTATCCCATATCCGCTTCGGAAATCCACTCTTGGTCCCCTCCAACCCACGCCAGTGCATCATCCATATTCCGGACAACTTTGACCCAAATGGGCACCTGCTCCAACTCGACAGCCACCATTCGGCAAATACCAAATGTGAAATCATCATTACACACAAATGCCGTCCGAAAACTGTGACCGCGTTCTATCTGACTGGAAAGATACAGTTCACTCAATCGCGGCAGACTGGATATATCATTTCCCAATCTGGCGTTACGCAAATCGACCACCGAATTCATGCTGCGTTTGAAGCCTCTTGTCTGCAGCAGCTCTTTAAGCAGCACCGGCAAGCCCCCTACCCCCAGCGTGCCCGACACCGACACAAATGCGATATTAAACTGTCCGTCAATCCGAATATTTGCACCAAATCCATCCACAGTGGTCATCCCAGTCTTTTTCAAAGCCAGCAAACTTCGATGCTGAACAATTTCTCGATTGCTCGATTAATTGATATTAACCCTATGAATATTTTACAATCAATATAAATTATTTTAAAAATATCATCAAAATACAGTAAAATACCTGTGTTTTCATACATTCCATATTTTAAGATGCGAATATATATGTTGGGGTTCGCTTTTGAACGCCGTGGCCAAACAGGCTGTCGACAGCGCACCTTTCACTGACAGTCAATCGCTAACACTGAAAAAACTGAAGATTTAAAGCACGATACCACAAATCAAAACTGTCAGACGGTACGGTCGCAATCAGGCAATTACACCCATGTACCCGTTGGTATACCGAAATGCACAAAGGTGCTTCTGATATTTCAAATCAGCGTTGAAAAACGATGGTCAGAGAACATGAATGAATTACGAAGGCTCATCCGCGAAAGGTGTCCGAGTTGATGATGGGATTATGCATCGATGGTTTTGCCACCTCCATCATCCTTGTCTTCACCGCAGGTGTTTTCAAACACTTTGGGGTCGTTGCCATCCTTGTCGCCGCAGGCTGCAGCGGTTAAAGTGGCCCCTGTCGCCGGTTGAAACGCGGTTACCACTGAGTAAGCTGTCACAAGGGACAACGCTGCAATGGCACCGGCCGCAATGACCGAGACAACGGTTTTAACAACAATATTTTTCTCTGCACTCTGTTGCGCTTCATGTTTTTCAAAATTTTCCATCTGTTTTCCATTCCTTTCCGTTGCCCAAAGGACACCCTCGAAACACCCCCAGTGGCGCCAATCAAGGGCCGCATCTTTGAGCGAGTGTTTTTTCTGACAACACGGACTGTAAATTTTAAACAGAAAACGGTTTGTCCTGGACCAAAGCTAATCACCGGCTGTGGGTTGTCAAACCGGAAAAAACAGCACACAGCGTCGTTATTTTAAAAAAACAAAAACACTTTGGCTGAGCGAAAAAACATCACGGAAAAAGCCTCGAAACGCACCACGACCCATTTTTTCGCAAATAGCTGTAGCGCCTATGAAGCCGATGGACACCTTCCATCCAGATTTCGATTTGAGTGGGCACCAACCGGTAGCCGTTCCAGTGGGCAGGCCTTGGAATGGATTCACTGTCCGCGAATCTTTTTTCAAAACCCCCATATCGCTCCTCAAATTCTTCATCATCCGGGATTTTCCGTGACTGCGCGGACGCCCAGGCGCCAATCTGACTTTCACGGGGACGGGTTTGCCAGTAGTCATCCGACTCCGAAGGGGAAATCATCGCCACTTTTCCTTCCACCTGTATCTGCTTTTTAATTGTTGGCAGATAAAAGGTTAAACTGGCAAAGGGATTGTCGGCAAGGTGCCGCCCCTTTCTGCTCTGACTGTTGGTAAAAAAAACGAACCCGGCTTCGTCAAACTGCTTGAGCAGCACCGTTCGACTGGACGGTTTCCCCTCTTTATCGGCGGTAGCCAGAATCATGGCCCATGGATTGGGCTGAATTTTCGCCTGTGCTTCCGTCAGTATCTGTCTGACCCAATCACTGGGATTCTTTGGTGTTTGTGTCTGTACATCTTCATTCATGGCGGCAAGGTAATCACTAAACGTTAAATTCCAAACCCATTTTAAGACGACGCCACTGCCGCCGCATCCGGATATAAATCTGCCGCCATTTTCCAAAACTCAAATTGATTCTGGAACTCACCCCCATATCACATATATTGTATTGAACATTACGATTACCCTGATGTTTGGCTGCGCAATCGGAGGCGCCACAAATGACAAGTCACCGAACCGGATTTAAACCCCCAGATGTCCATTGGGCAGTAACCATCACCGCGATAATCGCCACCGTATTTGCGGTTGCCGGCTGCAAAGATAACAGTGCAAAAGAAAAAGACGTTTCGGAGGAAACTGATTCCAGGTGGGAGAATGACTCAACAAGTGACCTTCCCAATGACGACACAGGTACACCCCCGGGCGACAGCGACAGCGACAGCGACAGCGACAGTGGTGCCGCAATATCCACTGGGGGACAATCCTGTCAGCCATTATCCCAACCCAGCGGTCAGTCCATTCGGATAACGCCCGATGATGTGGGCCGCTTAAGCACAATCGTTGCCGGAGCACAACCAGGCGATGTCTTCATTTTTGAGAGCGGCACATACAGCCTGAATGGCGATTATATATGGATTTCAACTCCGGGCGTTACCCTGCGCAGCGCCAGTGGAAATCCCGAGGATGTCATACTGGACGGCAACTATCAGACCACCGAAATTGTCACAGTGGCCGCATCCAACTGCACCATTGCCGAAATGACCATTCAGCGCGCCGCCACGCACCCCATCCACGTCACCACCAGCGAAGCGGGAGACACGCTGAATACCAAAATTTACAGAATGACCATTATCGACCCGGGTGAACAGGCAATTAAGATAAACACCCATAGCAGTGAATCGGCCACATTTGCAGACAACGGCGAAGTGGCTTGTTCCAGTATTCAACTGACCGATGCGGGGCGCCCCCACGTCAACATGTCGGCAACCCCATGCTACACCGGCGGAATTGACGCCCATCAGGCGCGGGGCTGGATTATACAGGACAACACGATTTCAGGATTCTGGTGCCCCAATGGTCTCGCTGAGCATGCAGTGCATTTCTGGCGTGGTTGCCGAGATACGGTCGTGGAGAGAAATATTCTCACCAATAACGCGCGCGGTGTGGGATTTGGCATGGCAACTGAGGGCGATGCCCGCACCTACAGTGACACCCCCTGTGGTCTTAACGCCACCGCCTATGTGGGTCACGTCAACGGGGTGATTCAAAACAACTTTATTCATGCGAGCGATCCAGACCTGTTGGCATCCGAAGATGGATTCGATTGCGGCGTCTGCCTGTGGTCGGCCTGCGGTGTGAACGTCGCCCACAACACGATAGTATCCACTGGCGCGTTGTTCTCATCGATTGAGTGGCGATTTCAGAGCAGCAGCGCCACGGTGACCAACAATCTGGCCACACACCCCATGCGCGAACGGGATGGCGCAACAGCGACCCTTGCAGGTAATATTGACAACGCATCCCTGTCTCAATTTGCTGATGCCGCATCCGGCGATTTGCATCTGAATACAACCGCTGCTGCTATCAATGCCGGCATCACGACCGCCTCAAACCTCCCCAAATCGGACATCGACGGTGACCCGCGAGATGCGACCCCCGATGTGGGCGCAGACGAAGCACTTTAGCGCCCTCCTGCTCATTTCAAACGTATGGCATCAAACTTTGGAAATACATTTGGATGCGGCTCTTTTGATAACTCTCATAAGTTCCTCCCTGTCATGCGAAAAGTGTAATCCATGATTAGGCAATAGTTTTCCCGCGCCACCATGACGACAGCGAATTTTCGGTTATGCTCCGTTTTGCATATAAAGTGAGTCTACATTTATGCATCTATCGTTCAAAGCAGTATTAGGGTTTTGATTTTTACGTGGGGTGTTGATTTTTGGTTTCGTTTTAAATTCCGTACACCAAAGCATGTCGCTTATTTACAAACGCTTTTGTTTTTTGTTTGGTTATTTGGATGGATTCGGATTCGTTCACGAGTGATTCGGATTTGTCAACGTGCGCACGCAGCACAGCGACGAGTCTGTCCACATCTTCACGGGTGTTTTCAAGACCAAAGCTGATGCGGATGACGCCCTGAAATTTTAATGGTGGAATGATATGCTGGAGCACGCGCTGAAAGGTTTGGAGTGTGGGACCGATATGCAGAATTTGTTTAACCAGCATATGGGCGCAATGGCAGCCGTAGCGCACCCCGATGCCGCCGCGCAGCATTAAGTCCCTTGCCGTTGACGCAGGCATGTTGTTTTTTATATCAAATGGGATAACACCCACTCTTGCGGTTTGCTTTGGTGAATTGGGGTCGGTAATGCCGTACAGTCGAATCCCGGGTATGTCCCCCAGTGATTGCAACGCGTATCGCACCAATGCGGCTTCCCTTTTAGCGATAACATTCAATCCAATACTGTCGAGCAACAGCAACGCTTTGCCCATGGCGGCAATGCCCGCCGCGTTTTGCGTCTGCGTGCCCTGCGTCAATTGCCTAATCGTGTCATTATGGGCAATCAGCCGTTTGCGCACAATCAGCGCGCCGCTGCCGAACGGTGCGTACATCTTGTGTCCTGAGAAAGCCAGATAGTCAATATCGAGGTCGGACATGGATACAGTCCGGTGGGCCGCCAACTGTGCCGCATCCACAAACAGACTGGCGCCCGCTTTATGCGTCAGGGCTGAAATGCATGACAAATCATTGCACGTCCCCAGTACATTGGATGCACCGCTCACCGATACCAGCACAATCCGCTCATTGCCATGAATCCGCGCGGTATTGTAGTCAGATAAGAGCCCCTGCAACCGATCCGTATCGATGATCCCTTCATCGTCAACATCCAGATGAATCACCCGACACCCCGGAATGTATCGCCACGGCAAATCATTTGATGAATGCTCCATCAGCGTGTTCACCACCACTGGTGACACATCATCTTCAACTGTGGCCCGAAGATGCTGTGCTGCCAGATAGACCGCCTCAGTGGTGCCGCCCGTAAAAAAGGACTGATATTCCTCCACCGGTGCCCCAAACACCCGCGCAAGGATTTGTCTGGTATAGTCAACCAGGGTATCCTGAACATCGGCAGGTTGTTTGAGCGTGTATCGAAATACATCATACACCGGCTCAAACGTGGGTGTACCGGCGCTGTGGTCCAGATGAATATACCGGACGTCGCCACCGGTGCTGGGCACTGCGTCATCCTTACCAATACGGGTTTGCAGCAGCGTATTCAGCAGAGATTCGCCACGCAGATGAGACAGATTATCTCCATACATGATTTCCCGGGGCGTCATTGGGGTATCAGGGGCATACGGTGTTATGTCAGATGTGCCACTCAACGCCAGCGCGCGGGCAAAGGCAACAATATTTATGATTGCCGGCGTTCCTGGTTCATACCGATCCGGAAACGGTGCCCAGATGGTCCAGTCTTTGCCAATAAGGCGTGTGGTGCCGCCACCGGTCTCCGCCGGTTTACCTTTGGGCAATGCACTTTTGCGAACCGCTATGACATGGACCCCAAGTGAGAGGCCTGCATCATCACTTGATACGATGCGATACGTTCCCACTGGAAGCAATTGAGCCAATCGCCTGGCGCGCCCTGAAGTACAGAAAATTACCTCATACTGCTTTGGGGAAACCCCCAGATGATGGCAAACAATCTTGCGGGCCGCTTCGAACAGGCTCGTCATCGCCACTGACGCGTGGCCACTGCCGCGATGCACATTGGCGCAGGTCTCCAGCGCGTGACGCACGCTTTTATCAAGAACCGCCCACCGCGCATCAGCGGCAGGCTGTGAAATGGTGAACTCTGATACTGTATTAAATGCGGGATTGACTGACATGGGTTTCCCTTCCTTTGGCATGACATCCGTTTATTCATTGGTCTTGCCTGTGCTGACAAAAAATCTAACCGGGCAATCGGGAGGGAACAATCATCATGCGGCCGGTACAACCGGTAAATCGGTGAACCGGCGAATCGCATCCGTGAACCGCGTAAAACAAACATCACCGACGCACCTCTCACAAACGATGTCACGAAAATTGTCCTCGCCGCCAAATCGCGACATACTGACCCCAGGGTTGTCCTGAACAAAACACAAAAGGAGAGCTGCAATGATAATCGGGGTACCAAAGGAAGTGAAACCAGATGAATATCGCGTTGGCCTGTTGCCGGTGGGCGCGCAACTGCTCATAAAGGATGGCCACAAGGTTATCCTCGAAAAAAACGCCGGACTCGAAAGCGGGTACCCGGACGCGGATTACATTCGCGAAGGGGTGCGCATCGTTGACACACCCAGGGAGATCTATGGCGAGGCGGAACTGATTATTAAAGTTAAGGAACCGCAGCAAAGCGAGTTTGCATTGCTGCGCGAAGAACAGATCCTTTTTACCTACTTCCATTTTGCCAGCAGTCGGGAACTGACCGAGGCGTGTCTGAAATCGAAAATAAGTGCGGTGGCCTACGAAACCCTCGAAGACAGCAACGGCCAGCTCCCACTATTAACGCCCATGAGCGAAGTGGCAGGAAAAATGAGCGTGCAGGAAGGCGCTCGGTGTCTGGAAAAACATCGCAAGGGCCGCGGCATTCTGCTGGGCGGGGTGGCCGGGGTGAAACCGGCAAACGTACTGATTCTGGGCGGTGGCGTAGTGGGCACCAATGCTGCGTGGATAGCGGCAGGAATGGGCGCCGCTGTCATCGTTATGGACATCAGTCTCGAAAGACTTCGCTACCTTGAGGACGTCATGCCCGCCAATGTGACAACCGTGTTTTCAGACCCGCACGCCATCGCATATCATTCCCGGTACGCTGATCTGATCATCGGATCCGTGCTCATTCCCGGGGGAAAAGCGCCCAGACTGATTGACCGGGAATTGTTGCGAACAATGAAACGGGGAGCGGTTCTCGTGGATGTGGCCATTGATCAGGGCGGCTGTTTTGAAACCAGCCGACCGACCACCCACGGTGACCCCACCTACATCATCGATGATGTGGTGCATTACTGTGTGGCCAACATTCCTGGTGCGGTCAGCCGAACCAGTGCCCAGGCACTTTGCCACGCCACGCTGCCCTATTGCCGGGAGCTGGCCCAATTGGGACTGGACGCTTTCCTGCGAAAATCCACCGGACACCGGAAATCGCTGAACATGCACGCCGGGCGGATCACACTGCACAACGTGGCGGATGCCTTCCCGGATCTTGCCCCCTGACCTCTGATTTCTCACTGTTTTACTCGTAAGTTCAAATAGTTGTTTTTTTTTGCGTGACGCCGCGAATATATAAATACTGGAAATTGTAAATTTTATTAAAATTTTTTGTTACGAGACAGCAAAAAGCCGTTATAATCGGAGATGGTCCAAATATCGAGCGGTACATTTTCACGGACCTGCCGAGCGAACCAAACATACTCAAAAAATGCCCGCAACGCTCCAGCGGGATGAAAGAGGAGTAGACACCCATGAGTGGCTTTCCAAAAAAGAATATTTACTTTCCAGACGATTGTTCGGATGAGTCAGCGGTCCTGATTGAAGCGACAGCCGCGTCCATTAATGATCTCAACCAACCACTCACATCGTTACTGGGTCTGTTTTCCCTCTTTAAAAGACGTATGGCGGGCGAATGTGCAGATGCCATCAGGCTAGTGGAACGCATGGAGACGGAGGTGGAGCGCATGGCCACACTGACCCGTCAACTCAATCGACTGACCGATGACACCGCCCGCACAGATGTCCTGCGCCAGAGAATCATCGCCAGTCAGGAACGATAATTGCCGGCGCTCCCTGTGCCAATCAGACTTTGACAGATATATCGAAGGCTTATTTTTCCGCTGCAGGCGCAGCGTTATCGGAAGATGCATCAGTGTCCCCAACGCCGACCGAAGCATCACCGGTCAGTACTTCCTCCTTAACAACATTTCCGTTGTCGTATATCGTCCGCTTTTTAGGATTGCCGTCATTGTCCATTTCAGTCCACTCGCCATTTCGCTTCCCCTTGACGTATGTGCCCACTTGACGCAGGTTGCCATTTTTCCGGTACCATTTCCACTCGCCGTCCGTCTTTCCATTTTTCCACTCGCCCACGTCCTTGATTTTGCCGTTGTCATGCCATGCCGTCCAGGTTCCCACAAATTTCCCTCTGTTCCTTTCACCTTCCATTTTTTTCTGTCCGTTGCGATGCCAATCAGTGTACCGGCCGTGCTTTTTCCCGAGTTTCATGTTCGCTTCGGTTTTCTTTTTTCCGTTGTCGTACCAGTATGTCCACAACCCTTCTTTCCGGCCATTTTTCCACCTGCCCTGAGCGCGCATTTTGCCATTATTGTGCCACTGCAGCCACTCCCCTTGCCGTGCCCCTTTTTCATACGTGCCCTGTTCCCGCAACTGCCCCTTATCATTCCATTTTTGCCATTCGCCAGACTTATCGCCCATGTCGTAATGAATAACTTCCTTTTTCTTGCCGTTCTTGTGATATTTTACCCATTTGCCATCCTTTTTCCCCTCTTTGAACGACCCCTCTTCTTTCATATCGCCATTGGCATGCCAAGCGAAATAAGGGCCAACCCTGGTCGACCCGTTTTTCACGCACCACTGCTCCCGGTCCGCGGGCGGTGGGTCACCAACTCTTCGCGTACCATCCGGGCAGGGGGAATTGTCTCTGCACGACACAAGCAAACCACAAATCATTAAAAACACTAACCACTGTTTCATAGGACTCCTCCATCTGATTAATTAAAAGAAGCGGCACCAACGACCTGTATAACTGTATCGTTGACCAGTTCGAAACCGAATTTAAACCGGATTGTAATTGGGCCTGGTCATCTTTGCAACGCAATAACCCAAAATCCGGCATGCAAATAAAATAACCGTGTTAATTCAACATCATACCCTGGTGAAACCCGCCTTTTTGAAAAAACATTTTTACAACAGTTTCAATGGCTCGGGTTAACCGCTATTATCGCCGCCATGACAGACGCCGATTTCGCAGGGCAACTGCTGGACGGAAAATACCTGCTCTCGAAAAAACTTGGAGAAGGGGGAATGGGAGCCGTATATGCAGGCCAACATGTCGCCACCGGCAGAATGGTTGCCGTAAAAATTCTTCACTCAGAACTGATTTCCAACGAGGAACTGGTGCATCGGTTCATTAGAGAAGCACAGGCGGAAGTTGCCATCAATCATAAGAATGTTATCGATGTGCTGGATTTGGGGGCACTGCCCTCCGGTGAGCCCTATATGGTCATGGAATATCTCATCGGCGCCGGACTCGACGAAATCATTACGGCCCAAAAACAGCTCGATTTGCCCACCGCATGCGCAGTCATGGCACAGACTCTCCACGCCATCAGCGCTGCGCATGACAAAGGCGTGGTGCACCGGGACTTAAAACCTGAAAACATTTTCATCAATTGCCCGGACGAAGACACGCTGGAAATAAAGTTAATCGATTTTGGCATATCGAAAATACAGGATCAGGACGTCACCAAACTGACCCAGGAAGGGACAACGCTGGGGACCCCGGCGTACATGTCCCCCGAACAGGTTCGGGGCGCCATGGAGATGAATCATCTGACCGACATTTATGCGGCCGGCATCATCTTTTACGAAATGCTCAGTGGCGATACCCCATTTGAAGGAAAGCAGTATGCCGCGCTGCTGGCCAATATTCTGACCTCGGAGCCCAGGCATCCTCAGACCGTGAATAAAAAGTTTCCCATGGCTGCATGGCCGGTCATTCAAAAAGCAATTTCCAAGGATCCCGCCAACCGATATCAAAGTGCCGAGGAGATGCTTTCGGCGGTACTCAAACTGACTGAAGAAGTGGACCGTATCAATGGGCTGGCCGCACTGCCGGCGGCAATTTTGCTGGCCAACAGCGACAAAAGCATCCCCCCTCACCTTGCGCTGGCCGATGGGTTTATCGCCAATGGCGGGGCAAATGGGTCGAAAACCGATCACAGGCGATTGGCAAAACAGTCGCCACTGAATGCCGAGGCCACAGCCGAAACCATCCTGCATTCGAGCAGCTCAACTGAAACGCCGGCGATATCCCATCGCCGCACTGGCTCAAGGGCCGCTACCGAAGACGTTCCCATTGGCAGAACCGGGCCGTCGGCGGTGTTGCAAGGTAAGCTTCGCAACACCTCTGCCACAATTCGAAATGAACCGGCCGCGCGCCCAGGCCGCAAGAAAAAAAAGGGCTTCGGTGCTGTGCTCTTCACAGCACTGGCATTGTTGGCCGGTCTGGCATACGTCTATGTTGAAATGGGCGAAGAAGCAGACGAAGCCAGCGACGACATTGTACAAATCGAAATTGTCGATGCCCCGCCCCGCGCTCAGATTTTCTATGACAACAAACCCATGGCGGTGAATCCCTTTCGGGTAACCATTCAGCACAAATGGACGCCGATTCGCGTTGATCTCGGCAACCGAACCCGCATGCGATTCGTCGTGAAACCCAATCGGGATATGCGCATTCAGTATGTGGCAGGTGAAACCTCTGCCCAAATTTTAAAGGATGAAAATGGTCCGTCCATAATCGAACCGTCCCAGGGGACGCAAAAAAAAGCAACTGCGCCCTCTGTCACTGCCCGTTCAACCCAGGCTGGTCCCACAACGCGACGAACAGACACTAAAAATCCGACCGAACCGTCCCATAGCGCCGGCACCGCCAAGTCATCAGGTGCCGCCAGTCCCCAAAAAGCATCGGTCAAAAAGAAGACCGCAACCAAAAGCAGTTCGCAAAAAAGCACCAAAACCAGCCAGAAAAAGAAACCACAGACGAAACCCACAGGAACGGCGAAACCCCGCACCAACAGCAGTAAAAAACGCGCCAATCCATTTAAAAAACTGAAAAGCGAAATCAAAAGGGCGTTCAAGGATTAACGCTGCTGCTGCCGCACTACAGGTCAACAAAAGCCACAACGCGATTTTTACCGGCCAAATCGGCGATGGTCGTGCCCTGACGTCCCAGCAGCTCAGGTCCCAGTTCGGTGGCCACCCTCACCGTCTGCGTATCGTCAAGTTCAATAAATATCGAGGCGCCTTTGTTGGCAAACGTCTTCACCTGACCAAGCAGCCGTCGTGTGATATCCAGTCCATCTGCGCCGCCGCCGAGCAGAGCCAGCTGGGGTTCCTGCTGCACCTCAATCGACAACTCGGGCAATTCCGTTGCCCGCACATATGGCGGATTGGCCACAATCACATCGTATCGGTTCTGAGGGGGCAGCGCCTCAAACAGGTCGCCCTCAAACAGGGTGATGCGTTGGCTTAAATCGTGTTTCGCCACATTCCGAGCAGCCACAGCCAAAGCCTCCGGGCTGATATCTGTGGCGTGTACTGTCACTCCCGGACACTCGGATGCCACAGCCACAGCCACACAACCGGATCCAGTGCACAAATCCAGCACCGTCATGCCATCCTGGCACACATCCACCGCGGCCTGAACAAGTGTTTCTGTATCGGGTCTTGGCACCAGTACAAGGGGATTGACTTCAAAAGAAAGTGACCAGAACTCTTTAATGCCAGTGATATGCGCGTTGCACTCCCCCCTACGTCGTCTGGCCACCAGCGCCCGAAACTGCGTCAACTCGTCCTGATGCAGTGGACGGTCGAAATGGGTGTACAGGTACAGACGTTCCACATCGAGCAAATGACATAGCAGCAATTCGGCCTCGAGACGGGCAGACGGCATTTGTCGTTCGTTAAAATCATTGGTGGTCCAGTCCAGGACCCGCTTAATTGTCCAGTTTTGTTCCATGGGGCAATTCCGATTGAGCTGCGTTTTACAGACTTGACACAACTAAGACAACACAAAACACACTGACAGATCGTCTGTCAACCAGTATTCCCGGACCGCACACCGCCGCCTCGGCATGGGTTTGCCAATCTGGCTTATCCGCGTAAATTATTGATTTTTTCTTGTCTGAACGCCAACCTCGGAGTAAAGCTCACCCTTGCGCACTGCGTTGACTTTTTCGATTTCATTGTTATCGGTGTATTTGCGGGAAGCCACAGAAAAATGGAAAAACGAGACTATTACGAAGTTCTGGATGTAGACAAATCAGCAGACGCCAAAACGATAAAGCAGGCTTATCGCCGTCTGGCTTTAAAATACCACCCGGATAAAAATCCCGGCAACAAGGACGCTGAAGAAAAATTCAAGGAAGCCGCGGAGGCCTACGACGTCCTTGGCAATGCCGAAAAACGTAAAGTGTATGACCGATACGGACATGCGGGACTCTCTGGACAGTCGTCCGGGTTTTCCGGCATGGACGACATCTTTTCACATTTTGGCGACATTTTTTCAGATTTCTTCGGCGGCGATATTTTTGGAAACCGTCGTTCCACCCGTCCGCCACGCCCGCCCCGCGGCGCGGATTTAAAGGTGCAAATGGACGTCACCTTTGAAGAAGCGTATCGTGGCACGCGGAAAAAAATTGAACTGACCCAACGAAAAAAATGCAGCGAATGCGACGGAACCGGATCTGCCCGCGGTAGTTTTCCCGAAACCTGCGGTACCTGTCAGGGACATGGTCAAGTGGTGCAGCGAACGGGATTTATGACTATGGTAACGCCCTGCCCCGATTGCGGTGGCAAAGGAACAATGATAACAACCCCCTGCGAAAAATGCGACGGCACCGGTAAGGAGCCCTTCAATCGCAGCGTCACCGCCACCGTTCCAGCCGGTGTGGATACTGGCATGCGACTTCGCCTTGCCGGAGAAGGCGAAAAGCCCGACATTGGTGATCCGGGGGATTTATATGTGTTCATACACGTAGACGAACATCCCGTGCTGATCAGAAATCAGGATGATCTTCATTTTGAAGCCGAGATCTCTTTTATTGACGCGATTCTAGGCGGTATCGTTGAAGTTCCACTGGTGGACGAACGCCTTGAACTGGAAATCCCCAAAGCCATCCAGCCTGGAGATGTGATTACCATCGAAGGCAAAGGGATGCCCCATATCGGGACCTCCCATCGCGGCGATTTGCACGTCATGTTCAAAGTTAATCTGCCCACGGAAATAACGGATGCCCAGCGTAAGTTGCTGGAGCAGTTCGACGCCTGACCCCTAAACCATCAATACAGAGAAAAATTGTGTTTTCTTTCGATGATGGCCTCTGGCCCGCCACCAATACGGGCCTATAATTACCGGTACTGTGTCAAATCCCAATAATTCACTGAACAGCGAGGTTGCCATCATGGACGGTGCGCAAAATTCAGCAGTAATCCAGTCGCTGCTGAATCAGGGCGCCTACGAGCAGGCGCTGAAAATCGCCGGTCCCAGGCTTGAAACAAATCCGGACAATCTGACGGCATGGTATCAAGTGGCATGCGCCTCAGCCCATCTCACTAAAAGTGAGGGCGCAATAACCAATTTCTCTCACGCACTTTTTTCACTGACACAGGGCGGGAAACCACTTTGGGCGCTGGTAGCCTTGCAGGACGACCTTGTCCCCCAAAGCCGTTATCAACAGCTGATTGAAAATCTGATTGCGCAGTATGCCTCAGGCAACCCCACTGGAGGGCTCACTGACCTGATGGCGCCCTGTATTTCGCGGCATTCATCACCGCAACAGAATGTGGCGCAATGGAATGACGGGCTGTCCCGGGACGAACTCAACCATATGGCTGACAGTCTGTGCGCGGTGGCATGGGGGCAATCGCTCGAGCAGCTGGCGGGCAATCCCAAAATAAGCTATTTACCTATATTTTCCAGTGCGAGCCCGGATACCTTCAGACAGCTCATCAGCGCCCTTAAAGTGTGTCATGCGAACAGGGGCGATACACTTGTTAAGCAGGGATCACGCACCATTGCACTGCAGATAATGGTTGCGGGATCAGCCTCTGGGGAAATGGCAATCGGCAAGGGCAGCAGTGCCCCCTGTACGGTTATCGACGGTGGCATTCTGGGCGAAGAGTCGATAGTGACAGGCAATGCCGAAACCACAACCTTCATTGCCAACGAACCCTGTACTCTGCTTCAAATCCCGGAGACGACACTGAATTCAATGGCGCAACATGACGCGAATATGGCCCGGGCGATGGTCATGGCCTACCAGCAACGCATTGTCTTTGCACTGTTACGCCATAATCACGGTTTGCAGGAGATTGACTTGCGTCGCCGTCCCAACATATTGCGACAGATGGACCCCGAATTGTACGAGAGCGGCACCGCTGTTCATTCATCTGCAGCCAATTGCGTTGCCGGCGAATCCGGCTGCTTGCTTGTTTTTTCCGGCAGTATTGCTGAAACAGACGATGTGCCGTCGGCGTCCGGCTTGATTCGGACGGACAGCGGGCCAGTGTACCGGCGGGGAGACTGGATTGACCTCCAGAGGTGGACGGCGGCGGGGTCAGTACCCAGAGTGCTGCGCGCAAACGAAAATACTGTATCACTCAAATTGAGTCGAACTGCATTTCATGCCATAATCTCTGAGTATCCACAATTGGCAGAGGCGATGTATCCGCTTCAGGTTTGAGTTTGAATGATATTAGCCCGGCGTCATGTTTCACGCCGGCGAAGAAAGCAGTCATTCCATCACGTTATGAACGATCAAATAAAAAAACAAACAAATCTGGGAATTGCACTGGCTGTTATAGGATTTGCCATGATTGGTGGTGCATTGGTTCTTGTCCCCAAACTGGTGGATGAGAAAGTGAAAAGCATCCGATTAAAGGAAAAATCAGCAGCCACCACTGCACTGGGACCAGCGGCAGCGACTCCCAACACGTCGAGTGACGCAGCTCAAAACGCCGATTCCCGTTCAGCCGAATCTCATCCGAATGACCCCAAAGGCGCTGCCCCCGCAAATGCATCTGCAGAAAAATCCGCCAACACCGGGCTGACCAGATCGGAATCAACATCAGCAAAGGCGGCATCGGTGCCAACTTATGCACCTGCCGGCAACACGCCCCCTTCCGGAGACGCAAAGGATGGCAGTTCATGGGAAATTGTCCTGACGAACAAATACGAGCCGAACGATGCATCCAAACCTGCACTTGAGGCTGTAATTCAACAAATGAAAAAAAACCCGTCGCTGCGAATTCGCGTGCTTGGCACAAACAATATAAACCGAATGAGCAAACTGGCTCAGATTGGCGCTAATCGTATCGCGGGCACAATCATAAAAGATGCGCGAATACCGTCCGAACGCGTCGAAGTTGCAGTTGAACAGAAAACCGGCATGACAGACGTTCGGGTGATTATCAGTATCCTTGGAGGTGCCAGATGATTTACCTGTTTATCGCAGTCGCCGCCGGCATTCTCTTTGGAACCGTGCTGCTCTGGTTGTCAGGATATTATTCCGGACAGGCCCTTACCGGCGCAGCGATGTCCGAATCCCTTGGCAATGTGCAGAGTCTTCAGAGACATCTCGAAGGTGAACAGAAAAAAAACCGGGAGCTTCAGGAAAAACTCAAGGAACACAAAAATGCGGCCGCGCCGCCACTCGCACCACCATCGAAAACAACGCCATCCGCCGCTGCTGCACGCGATGTGGATACCGAAGTCGCTCGACTGACATCTGAAATCACCCGACTCGAAGGCGCATTGGACAAAGCACTATTTGAGCTGGATACCGCCAAAGAGGAACTTGAAATCGCCCAGGAAAAGCTCTCCAAAAATCGCCCCACTGAAAAGCCCACCTCGCTGCCCAAACCACAGAAGCGCGAATCCAAACCCCATTCGGAGAGTGAAGCGCTTGATGAACTCCAGGCAGAGCTGGATATGGAAAAGGTGGCCCATCAACTGGTGCGGGAGGATCTGACCCAGGTTCAAAACTCCCGTGAGCAACTCAGCGAGGAATTGACAAAAACCAGGCGGGAGCTGGAGCAGGTAAAAAAACTGGCGGCACTGCAATTTTCAACAGACACCGGACAGGATACCACCGAGAGCGGGTCCCGCTTTAAAACCATGGCGATTGGAATGAGAAGCCCAACCGCAGCGTCAGGAAACGACCAAAGCAAACTGCAGTCTGCCCTTGAAAAGACCCAGTCCGAACTGGAGCGGACCAAAAAGGAATTACAGCTGCTTAAAATGCGAAATGAAAATTCGTCAAATTAAAGGTAAAGGTAACAGTGATTATGCCAACAGTACCCATAAGAGCGTATGAACAAAAAAACCTGCCTTTGGAAGAGCGTCTCACTTCACTGGCCAGGCGGTTTTCAACACTGAAAAATGCGCACGGTGTCAGTCCATTTGCGCCTGAAATTCTGTATGACTGGATTTCACAAAGTAGCGACATCGCAGTGTTTCAGACCGGATTGCTAATGCTGCAGCTGGCAGGCTATGACACCACCGAAAGATTCGACCTGCTGCTCGCCATGTCCGCATGGGATGAAGACGACCGCCAAATGTTCATTAATTTCCTTAGGGTCTGGGATTTTTAAATTTCAGAGGTTATCGTAAAACACCTCAACCAGCGTAAGTCCATGGGCCGGTGCGGTGCGCCCCCCCAATGACCGATTTCCCAATCGAAGCATTGTGTCAACTGTATTTGGCGGCAACGCCCCCCGAGCAATATCCACCAGAGTTCCAGCAATAATCCGCACCATGTTTTTTAAAAATGCGGTGCCCCGCACATGTATTTCCACCACCGGTCCGTTTTCCAGAATGTCGATGGCGGTGATGGTTCGCTCTGTGTTATCGCGCTCGCAGTCGCTGGCCCGAAACCCATTGAAGTCATGAGTGCCAAGGAGTGCCCCCGCGCCCCTGCGCATCAAAGACAAATCCAGAGGCGCCGCCACATGCCAGCAGAGATGCTGCAACAATGGTGATGGGGCGCTGCGATTCAATACCCGGTAAAGGTAATGTTTGCCCCGGGCGTCGAACCGGGCATTGAAACTGTCGGCCACCTGCGCCACTCCCGTCACAGCAATATCGGGTTTACACAGCGCGCAAAGCGATCTGGCGAGTCGATGTTCATTAATGGGTTCATCCAACCGAATACTGGCGACCTGCCCCACCGCATGGACACCGGCATCTGTGCGGGAGGCGCCCTGCAGGGATACATCCAGTCGAAGCGCTATCTTCAACGCGTCCAGCAGTTTTCCCTGAACGCTAACAACATTATCATGAGCCTGCCAGCCTCTGAATCCCGCGCCGTTGTATTCAATTGTCAGTTTATAGGTGGGCATCTCAATAAAAACGAAACGGTTGACTCAGAACTCGAGACACAGCCCGGCAAACCAGGTGGCACTGTCGCCAATATTGTTGGGTGTCAAATCCAATTTGCCATTATCACCAAACCCATCGATTTTGGCGTACATCAGCTCCACAAACAGATAACTGTTGTTAACCCCTACTTCGTTGTCAAACGTGCGGGCTGTGGTTTCGTCAATCCAGTCCAGCAGGAAGGCGACGCCCGGATTCATTTGCCACCCAAGCGTCCCACCGGAATTATCCCTGTCGCCACCGGTTTTGGTCCACCACAGATACCAGTTGGGGCCGGTTTTAAAGTAAGGCACAAACGGTACCCCCAGCTTCTCGGCCAGCACATCGATTCGAATAACACCCAATACAGAGAATGGCATCACGTTAATGGATGTCTGGTCTGCGGATCTTTCCAGTGTTCCCGTGCCCGTAGTGGATTCCACAAAACCACGGGCTTCCTCCCGCATGAATCCCCAGCCAAAACCAATGGCAAAACTCATCACTTCGTTTACTCGGGCGAACTGCCAGTCCAGTTCGAGCTCAGCCCGAAACATGCTTTCCTTGTTGCCAAAAAAATCACCGTAGTCGTAATTGGTGTTGTTGACCCGAAATGCACGACCGTCCGGGCGGTGGGGACCGAACTTGATTTCCAGTGCTCCGTGCCTTGGAGACGGCATGTACGCCTCAGCCGACTGCGACCACATGACGAGCCCGGCAAACAGAGCACACACAGCAATAACAGAATTCCGTTTCATCTATTTCTCCCTGGCGCGAGGTACGGCCAATCCAAAAATCAATCCCATCAGTATGGCGGCACAAACCGCGAAAAATACCGCCAGTGGCCCAACCGCCACCAGAAAAGTCGTGGTTTGCGCAAACAGTCCAAGCGCATTCCTTAGCATGTCTTTTGCCCCGGCGTCATCCTGAATCATTCCGGCCAGAGACGGGCCAATCGAATAATAGGCTGCGATGATGGCCTCTCCAGCAGGCAGGTCTCTTAAAAAACGATCTCTGAAGGTGCGTAGCACGCGCACAGTGGGATGGTCATAATCGCCAAACGCCGCGGTGGCGATGAAGCAGTACTCACCGTCCTTATCGATGGCGTCACCAATGCCAATGCTTTCCTGGGGGGACGCGCATTGGGGTGCGGAAAGTTTTGACGGATTGCCATACTCTCCCACCGTGGCCACGGCCACCTGGTATGTGGTGTCTTTGTCGAGACCGCTGATTTTTATGTTTGTCTCATCTGACGAATACGATGACTCTGTCTTCATGTCACTGATACCGGCGTCCAGCTCGGCGCCTGCCACCAGTGGTCCATCCGCGCAGTCAGTCGTTGTCACGGGAACTGCCACCGCAACAAACCCCTTCACCGCATCGGCGGTCTGTTTGGCGAATTGAACTTCGAGACTGTCTTCGCCAACCAGCACCTTCTTAATTGCTGTGGTTTGCGCCGGGCCAGTGAAATCCAGCATGAAGGTATCGATTCGATCCAGTAAATCACTTTCGCTGTCGTACTGGTTTTCGCTCTGAAGAATGCCAATCCATATGCGGGCAGACAAGCGTTCGGTTTCAGACAAACAGATTCCCTCGTCCTGAATACCCATCACCCTGTGCAGCTCAAGATTGGTGAAAAGCACTGTCTCGCTGGTATTGCCGGCGGTCGGTGAGTATGACTTTTTAGCGATAATCTCGCACTGATCAATGCTGTTGTCTTCATCACAGTTCACATCGCCGAGACTGAGCATCAGATAAACGTCACCCTCTCTCTGAAGCGCTGCGCCGGTAAAAGTAAACTCAAAATCCAGTTCGCGATTATCAATGCAGTCCTGTTTATTATACTTTGTGTCCCGATCATTGCCATCCATCGACGGAGGAAGCAATCCCAGACTGTTTTTACTCCGTGTAATCAAATCCCACGTGTATTCCCCGTTTCCGGCATTGACGGTGCTGCTCGTGTCGGTATCGTCGTCCGCATTCGCCCTGTTCACGCCCAGCACTGAACATATGATTATAATAATTACAAATGCATGTTTCATCATGCGCTTGCATATAGCAAGAAACAAACCAACTGTACATCGTACCGGTGTATGGACTTCCCATGTTTGCTGCCTTATCCGAATGACAATTTGTCATTTCCTGGGATTTCATTTTGTCGAATCGGCAAATTGTCACTTCATAAATCAGGGACCCGTGATAGGATGCATCACAGCAAATCAACGGACAGTATGATTGACCAAAGGAGCGTACCACCTATGAACCGGGTTCAGTCCCTAAATGTTTTATTAATTATAATTGTTGCGGTCTTTCTGCCGTATTGCGGCGGCGGCGCGCCGTCCCAGTCCACACTTCCCAATGTCACGCTGGTGACCCTCAGCGACGGGGAACAGGCCATTGAAGAAGGTCGCTTCGACGAAGCAGCCGACATCTTCAGTCAGCTTATTGCTCAAACGCCCAATGATCCGGTGCTGCACTACTACCTTGGCCTTTCCAAAGACAACATGGGAGACGCGGACGGCGCCATCGCCGCATACCAAAAAGCCCTGAGCCTCAATCAGAGTCTGACCAATGCGCGTCTCAATCTTGGCCTTGTTTACTTTCATCAGGGCAACCTGACAGCGGCTATCACGGAATTTGAGACTGTCGAAGCAGCGGAACCGGCGGCCTCTGACGTGCAATACAACCTGGGAATGGCGCTCGCTGCGGCCGGAAAGACCGACGACGCCAGGGTCCACTACGAAAAATCCGCTTCCCTCGACCCCGAGGATCCCGACCCGCTGATTGCACTGGGCAACATGGAAAAGGATGCCGGCAACAACGATGAAGCCATGGCGTTATTTGAAAAAGCGGAAACACTGGGAACCGGCAGCGCGGTCGCCGTTTTGAGTGGCGCCCAGCTGCTGATTGCGCAAAACAAACAGCCTGCTGCCGCAAAGAAGCTGATGACCCTCATCGAGATGGACGCCGATGCGGAGACGCTGGCCAGCGCCGGTCTGATGCTTTCGAAAATGGGAAAAGCCGACGACGCCATCGCCATATACAGACATGCACTGGACGTCTCGCCGGAGTCTTCGAAAGCCGCACTGTTGCTCGGCAATGCCCTCGCCCGAAAAGGCGATTTCGCCGAAGCGGCCACCTGGTTTCAGAAGATAATTGACCTCTCCCCCGATGCCCCCGAAGCCGGCGCTGCACAAAAAGGACTGGCCGCCTGCAAAGCCAGGCTGGGCCAGTAACGGCATAGCCGTTCACATCACCGCACCATCGGCAGGAAAAGCAACAAAAAGTACTGCCACGCGCCAGTTCATCTGTCACCTTACCCACTCACGAGCGGAAACCCCCACGGGGACTCATCATTTTCAATTGAAACCCGGCGGATCACACGTCTACTGCGCTGATTACGAAGGTGACGGTGAGGTGCCTGTTCAGGGCGCAGGGACGCTGGTGGTGGCAGCGACAGTCTGGGCTGGTGGATTCGCGCTCCACTTGTGTTCCCATTTATGCACTGTCCACGAGGTATACGGGGGCTGATAATAGGTAAATGCCACATCGAAGGGACGCATTACCTTTTTGTTTGGTATCATCTTGTTGAACAGTTCCTTCAAATCGAGGCCAATACCCCAATAGACCACGCGGTTTGTGTCTTTGGTTTTATCGAAACTTCTGAACCCGCGACTGTAATAGCCCAGATGCAGTTCAATAAGTCGAAACGGGGTTCGCTTAATCGGTTTGATGCCGCTGAGGCGAAATGCCATCAGGTACTTCATTCCCGAATAGTCTGCCGCCATGACGCCGCCTTTGAGGTACGAAGAGGTGGGCCAGTATTCCATGCGGAAATCGAAAAGGTCATCCGCCACGGGAAATGTTGCCAGTCCCGCCGAGATGGCCACGCCGATAAAATCCGCCAACATGTCTTCCCATGACCATCCGTAGGCACTGGTGCCATCCCCCACTTCAATCCAGGTCATCAGCCCCATGGCTACCGAAGAACCCACAATGGCCGAGCGCAGTCTGGGCCAGCCCTGTCTGCGCAGCCGCCAGTTGAGAAAATCGGCAAAGATGTATGCGGTGAAAAAATGGCCAGTCTTGTCAGCGCCACCGGTCGAGGATTCCTGAGTGAATCCATGTTCCTTCTTAAAATGGAATCCCTGCTCAAACCAGTCCCAAAAATGAATTCCCCAGGCCGTAAGCAATGCCATGCCAAGGAACATTTCGTCCCCAAGCGCCAAAAAGGGATTCATCACTTTTGGGGGCTGCAGTGCGGTTGACGGGGATTCCGCTGCCAACGGTGCCGCCGTATTATCCAGCGGGGCAGCCGTTGACGGCCCTGCCAGTTCAACAGTTATCTGTTGTCTGGGAGCCGGCCTCTTCTTTTCAGGTACCGTTGCCACAACCTCGGATTGGTCCGCCACGCCCTGATTGGCGTTATCTTCGTCCACACTTGCCGACGCGTCAGCTGTCGCAGCGTCATCACTCGACGACGGATCACTATCCGAAGAGACATTCGCTGCAGCAGCGTCAGAATCCAATTTGGGGCTTGGCGATGAATCTGAAATGACATCGGTATCCTGCCCCAGAGCCGGTACGGCCAGGCACAGCATTAGTCCGATGCACAGTCCCGGGCATGCAAACTTAGGGTACGTCATTGATCGTTCCTTTATTAACCAGTCGTGTAACTTTCCATTAAAACAGTGTTTTTAACCATACCATGTATTAAACGCAAGCACCTTTAATAGAAAGGTATTATTTGGAAAAGTACACCAATGTGGCGATTGTGAAACAGTGCTGGTGTGGCGTTATCCCTCGTCGCGAAGTCCAAAGTCCTTCATTTTTGTCTGAAGGGATTTGCGGCTGATTTTCAGCAACTGGGCGGCCCTGGTCACGTTTTTATCCGTCTGCTCAAGGGCTTTGATGATCAGCTGCTTTTCGAGATTGGCAGTGGCGGCTCTGACCTGATCCTTCAGTCCACCGTTTTCAATATCAAACTCTGCAGCAATGGAAATGTCCGGTGCCGAAGAACGCTGGTTCCTGCCGGAAACATCCGGCGGCAAATGATTGACCTTAATGCGATCATCATCGCAAAACAGCGTGCAACGCTCCACCACGTTCTCCAGCTCGCGAATATTCCCAGGCCAGTCATATTTGAGCAGCGCATTCAGCGCCTCGTCTTCGAAATCAACGATTGCTTTGCCCAGCCGGTCGTTGTACTTGATCAGAAAGTGCCTTGCGAGCAGTGGAATATCTTCCCTGCGGTCCGCCAGCCGTGGCAACGGGATGTGAACCACATTAAGCCGATAAAACAGATCATCGCGAAATCTGCCTTCGCTGACCATCAGCTTCAGGTCCTGATTGGTCGCAGTAATCAGCCGCACATTCACCTTGATGGTGCTGACGCCGCCCACCCGCTCAAACTCCCCCTCCTGAATGGCCCGAAGCAGCTTCACCTGCATCTCCATGGAAATTTCACCCACTTCGTCGAGAAACAGCGTCCCGCCATCCGCCAGTTCAAAGCGGCCCGGTTTGGAGGTTTCCGCGCCTGTAAACGCGCCTTTTTCGTACCCGAACAATTCGCTTTCAATCAGCGTGGGCGGAATGGCCGCACAATTTACACGAATAAAAGGCATGTTGTGGCGTTTGGAATTATCAAACAGCGCCCGGGCAATCAGTTCCTTACCGGTCCCGCTGTCTCCTGAGATGAGAATGGTGGAGGGGGTTGGCGCCACCCGTTCCACCATCTCATATATTTCCAGCATCCGTTCGCTTTTACCGATAATTTTAAACCGGCCATCCGGTTCATTTTCCGCGCCGTATTCCTTCTGATCCAGCTCCCGGGTTCGGGCCGCCTTGGCGACCACATCCTTCAGCGCGTTGCGATCATAGGGTTTGGTAATGTAGTCGAAGGCACCCAGTTTGATGGCTTCCACCGCGGTATCCACCGTGCCGTGGGCGGTAATCATTATTACTGGCAACGATTTATGTCGTTTCTGAATCTGGGACAACAGTTCCATGCCATCCATTTCGGGCATTCGCAGGTCTGTAATCACAATGTCAATATGATTTTCGTGCAGCAGTTTCAGCGCCTCGGTGCCGGTCTCCGCCAGATGAACCTCATACCCCCAGCGCTCCAGTTGCGCTTTAAGCATTCGCCGTAAATTCCGTTCATCATCGGCAACAAGCACCTGTATTTTTTCATCGCTCATAGATTCAACTTGTCGGTGGTTATTGGTTTGTCGGCCTAACTCTTTTTTTGGCCGCGCAAATGCTATACCACGCAACGAATTAGTAAAGATGAAAATGGGATTTCAACCCCTTGAACCGGGTTTCCCCTTCGCGCCACGAGTCACACAGCGCTTCCAGCGACCACCCTGCGTCGATTCCCTGGCGAATTGCGTCACTGCCGCAAAGAAGATCCATAGCCGGAATATCCGCCACAAACTCATACGGCGCTTCCCGCCACTGAAACTGATCCGGGGCAATAGTTTTCAGGGCGCGGATGATGGCGACACCGGTTTTAAACGGCAAAAAGCGATGGCGGTCGGTCACATGCAACTGAGCGCCATGGCAGACCTGTCCCGCGTGCTTTTGAAACATTGGCTTAAACGACATGGGCCTGAACTGCACACCGGGCAGAAGCTGTTCCTGAAGATGCGTCACCAGTTGAGTGCTGGAAATCCCCGGCGCGCCAAAGCACTCAAATGGCAGGGTGGTCCCCCGCCCTTCCGAACACCAGGTGGCCTCCAGCAGACACTGCCCCGGATACACCAGCGCAGTATTGAGCGACGGCATGTTGGGCGATGGGGCCACCCAGGGCAAGCCGCTCTCATCGAAATGCATGTACCGCTGCCACCCTTTCATTGGGATAACCGTCAGGATATCGTCGGCGCCAATTTCCTTTGCAGACATCTTTACGATTTCTCCAACGGTCATACCGTGACGCACCGCCACCGGACGCAATCCCACAAAGGACAGAAAACCGTCCTGCTGAGGCGCCCCCTCCACCACTTCGCCCCCCAGGGGATTGGGCCGGTCCAGCAGGATCATCTGCGTCCCGCTTTTTTGACAGACCTCAAGGCACATCACCGCGGTCCACACAAAAGTGTAATAACGCGCACCAACATCCATCAGATCCACCACAAGAACATCCAATTGTGACACCACCTCCGGCGACGGCGCCAGACTCTCGGCTGTTGCCCCGTACAGGCTGAATAAATCAATCCCCATCGGACCTTCCATTGGAGCAGATACCGGCTCCATGTCCTGGGCTTCGCCGCCAAAACCGTGTTCCGGACCAAAAAGCGCGACCACCTGGGCGCCTTTTGCGAGCAATGCCGGGAGTATATGAACCAGTCGCCCGGTCACGCTGGCCGGATGGGCCACGATGCCAATTTTCCTGTCCTGAACCAGCTTCCCGTGGTTCGCCAGAAGATTATCCAAACCCGTTAATATCATGCCACCCGTTATACAACACCCACGCCTGCTCGCATAGCACACAAAGCAAATTTCAGCCCACTGGCCACCGTCCTGGCATCCCATTCCGCCCATTGCCCCCCCTCTTCATTCTCCCATTCTCTCCCCTTGACTAAAACCACACCTTTGCCGATAAACCCGTCATGGAAAAGAAAAAGATTATTCTACCCGACGTCCCCGGCTCCAAAGCCGGAGCAGAACAGTTTCTTAAAAAACTCCATCAGGCCGATGTGCCGCAGGCACTGGTCCAGGAACTGGGTGCCCATGATTTGCTGCTGGCCATGTCTGAAGCCGACGACGAGCAGCGGGCGGATCTGATGATTCTCGCCAGCAAGGAACAGTTTGATCAAATGGTGGACTTTGCCTGCTGGGAGGGATACGAGCCCCAGCTCGAAAAAGTTGAGGAATTCATCGCGCCACTGGTCAATACGGGGATTGGCGGTGCCATCCGGATTCTGGACAAACTCGATGATGACATCCGCACCCTGATGTTCAAGAACCGACTGGTGATTCACCTTCGGGAAGAAAAAGACGAAGATTTTCCAGATGTGCCCGACTCTTCTGATTTCATCACGACGCCTGACGGGTACTACGGTGTTGAAATAGTCAATGCGGAAGAGTGTCCCGATGTCATCAGGGAGCTGGTTCGGGCAATCATTTACAAACCGTTCGAGGAATACCAGAAGGAGTTTGAAGCCATTCGCCACGAATTGAAGTATGAGCTCACGGAAGACGCCCTTCGCTGGCGCAATGCCCGTCTGGCGGATCTTGGGTTTGGCACCTACGAAGAAGGGCTGGCGCTGCTCTCTCCCCGCTCGGTTAAAGCGGTCAAGGAAAAACTGGCCAAAAAAGAGATGCCCCACGCGCTGTCGCTGGATAGCGCTGTGCCCGCCATTTACAGGGAGAATCTCAGTGGCAATCAGATGCTGGACGAATCCTTCGCCTTGCTGGCTGAAGCCAAAGACCCAAAGTGGCAAGCGCGCGCCGAAACGCTTCAGGCCGAAATGAGCGCCATGGTCAGTCTGTTTCTCACAGGTATCCGTTGTGATCTCGCGGATTTGGATGCCATATCCAAAGGCACGGCGCTGGCCCGTGACATTTTGACGCTGGGTCTCCTCAGCATCGCTGATGATCCCCGACAGGGGGCTGCGGCGCTGGCATATCTGAGCCCAGGCGAAATCCTGCAGGTGGGTTTGGGACTGGTATTCCCACTCAGGGAGCGGGCGCAAAAGCTTCAAAAAAATGTCACTTTGGCCGCCACCGCACTGGATACCCCATGGCAGGTGGTGCTCGACTGTCTCAGTTCCTTTATTCCCAAGTGGTGGCCGACGCTCGACGGCGATTATGCCTCTGCATCCATCGTCGAACCGCTGCCCGAAGACCTGGAGTTCATCGTATCTCCGAGGCGGGTTTCGCTGGCGGCCGGCTATCTGGATGAGCTGGAAGCACTGGTGGAAATGCTTGACAAACTGCGATGGAAAAAGGAGATGGCGCAACGTCCCGTGCATCCATCGGGGATGGTACTCACGCTGCTTTGCAACGCATATCTCGACGGCACGCCGGCCCTGGATGCCGTTCCCCTGCGGGATGCGAAAAACTTCAGCAACGCTTATTTGAACCAGCCGGTCGAAGAGATGCTTGTGTCTTCATTGAAAATGCTTACCTTGCCACTGAATGTGCCGGCAGAAGGCGCAGTGTCGCCCGGGGAGGAACGTCACCCCCTGCGCAGGCTGATGCTCAGGCTGCTGCTGATTGGCCGGGATCGGCTGGAATCCGAAGCTGTGTCCAGCGCGATACTTACAATGCAGGACCTGTAAATTATTTATGAGTACAAGAAAAAATGTAATTTATGTAAAAGGGGCCACCGAACACAATCTTAAAATCGAAGAACTTGAGATTCCCAAAGACCAACTGGTTGTGTTCACCGGCGTGTCCGGTTCGGGTAAATCATCTCTGGCGTTTGATACGCTCTACGCGGAAGGACAGCGCCGCTATGTGGAATCGCTATCCTCCTATGCCAGACAGTTTCTGGGACAGCTTGAAAAGCCCCACTTCGAAAAACTGCGCGGTCTGTCGCCCACCATTGCCATCGAGCAGAAGGCGGCGTCGGCCAATCCCCGGTCGACGGTGGGCACCATCACAGAGGTATATGATTATATGCGCGTCCTCTGGGCCAGAGTTGGGACCCAGCATTGTCATGAATGCGGCAAGGCAGTAGCGTCCCTTACCCCCGAACAGCTGGTGGATGAAATCATGCAGTTGGGTACCGGCGTTCGTGCTGAGATTCTGGCACCC
>JAFGWT010000184.1 GCA_016937015.1 Deltaproteobacteria bacterium
AACAGTATGCCATTGCGGTCAATGGCATCGTGGGCTTTTCGAATTTTATGGATGGCAGTATCGATAAATCCGGTTTCGTTGCGTACCTGTTCCGCGATGGCAGTTGCTTTGGCTGTGTCAGTGTCGCTGCTGTAGTCATTAATAACAGCGGATCGGCCAAACACATCGATTATGTAATTCTTATTGCCCTCGGCAAACCCGTTGAACAGCCTGAACGCGGTATCGTGAGGCGGGACGAAAAGTTGTCGTCTCGCGTTAACGGCGCGCGAGATATTTGCATGAATTCCTGATGTCACAGAAAGCCTTCCGTGTTTGGGGCGTGCCAGAGGGCAGACCGGATATAAAGGAGCCGGCCTATAATGCCAGGCGACGACGCAACAACGCAGGATATCGAACCATTCCTCGTCCGAAGAGTTTCAGACTGAACCAGATGGCTTCTGGGCTGTTACCGATTCGCGACTCGTCAGGGCAGGATGTGTCGAGTTCCAGATGACGGGTGCACAGTCCGGCCCAGGAAGCCCGTACCAGAATTTCGGCGTCCACGTACTTGGCATTTTCAATGTCTTTCAATCGCAGAACATCATTTACCGGATAGCCTCGAAAACCGTTCCAGGCATCGCGGATTGTGCACATGGCGCTGGCCGTGAGTAGTGCGTTCGAAACGGATGCCCTTGGCTTTTGCTTACCCGCAGCGACAAAAATGGTGCGCGGTGACTGCCAGAATGCATTGACAAACATGGGGATCATTTCGGGGCGATGGGTATCGTTATTGGCATTGAGCAAAATGGCATGGGTATAGCCCAGTTCCCTGACCTGTTTCAGCGCCTGAATCACCAGGGGACCAGTGTACCTGGTTCTGGACAGCAGACCCGCGCCGGCTATCCTGGCAACATCGAGAGTATCATCTGTTGAAGCGGCATCCATGACATAAATGTCAGGCTCCAGCGCCGCTCTGGCGCGCAGGACAATGTTTTCAATTTTCTGCGCACTGTTGTTCGTAAATATTATCGCACAAACTATCATATGGTGTCCTCATTCGGTCCCCCCAAATGAATAGACATGGAATGTCATTTCGTGATCATGCAATGCCATTCCATCCATTATCTCATATCATGTGTCGTTTAGCAGCGAAATGAATTCGCTGGAAAGTGTGTGTTGTCCCTTCTGAGGGACCATTCCCTCAGAGAAAATCTCCCAAAGTAGAAACGGCTTTTGGGCGAAAATATCAAGACTCTGTCGGTGAAACGCTACAGCCAGTTCGAAAAAACAGTAGTCCGCTCCCGGATGAATATCCCGACCGATGACAAAATAGTGAGGCCCCGAGACTTCCGCTTTCCAGCTTCTTGTTTGTTCAACCTGGGAATTGAAGTAACATGCTGAATGACTGGTGACGATATATTCAGGGGTGGGCAGTACAATCTGGCCGCTGCAGCCTTTGGCGTTTCCCTTCCCGCTATTGCCTATAACAAATTGAAATGCAAAGTAGTGGGTCCAGTCCTTTTTCGGGTAGGTGGCGCGAATGCCTCCCGGCTCCCGGACGTTAATGCTGAGAAGGGGATGATAGTGGCGACCGAAGTACCGTTGCACCAGATAATGTTCCATGGCAATGGACTGAGCCCCGGAACGGTGGAAGTACTGCTTGTGCTTCATGGATTGATGGGGCCCCGAATCGCTGGCGGGAATATAGACCAGCAAAACCGATAGCGCGCCATCACCAATTTTTTTCCTGGCCCATCCTTCAATTTCCGGGCGGATAGCTGAAGTGATAATGCGATCAAGATCCTCTACACCGTTGAGGGGGTGGAGCCCTGTAATCAAAACTGGTTTATCTTTGTCCAATTCATCACAGCTGACGCCGAAAACCAGAATGCCCCCCTCAGAATTTGCGAAAGCGGATATATGTTTGGCGATTTTTTCCTTGGCGATGTGATTCCAGCGCTTATCCGCCTGCTTGTAGTCGAGAGTGACAGATTCGCGCTCTTCATCTTCTATGAGTTTTCTGACATCGTCGATGGTTTCAATACTGTCAAAAAATGTTCTTATGGCGTCGCTCACGAATATCTTCCCTTCCGGACAATCATGTCCAACAAATTTGAAAAGTCCAGCATGAATAAATTGCAGCGATTGTCGCGAAGAGATTTTTTTTCTGCAAGGAACATGGTATGCTCGCTGTCATTCGGCGCGTGGCGGAGGGCGGTCAGTGTGCGTGAAAAACCGTTGCGCGCCGAAAAATACCATATGACAATAACAGTTGAATCCGTTAATGGATATCCTGTAAAACGAGTGTACTGAATCTGTACCGTGCCGTTTGATGGTTCGCGGGCGTGGCTTGTGTTTTTTAATATGAAGGAGCCGTATGGCTTTTAGAAATTACTACGCTGAGATGGAGTTGCCGACGGTCATAATCGACATGCCCGAATTACAGCGCATTGCTTCCCGTAAAAAGGCGCAGCATGCCATTATGTATATCCTGGCGGCGTTAACTTTCGTGGGGCTTTCTGGCCTCATTTACCTGGAACTCACAGCCCAAACCAAAGAAGTCGTGAAGGCGGAAACGCTCGAGGTTAAGGATGACGCTTCCGGCTCACTCAAGCTGACAGTTAAGTTGGCGCCACAGAACGTCGTTGGTGCGGTCGTGGAAGTCGATGGTGAGGTGATTTCCGGCAATCCCCCGTATGTGTATATTGAGCCGTCCGAAGAGTATCATTCGATTAAAATCAGTGCACCAGGATACGAAGTAATGAGCAAGGATGTGCAGGTGACCGCTTCCGAAGTGATGACTTTTTCTCTGATTGCCAAAGATTCGACGAAGTTGGCCGACAACAGCGACATCGATGCCTCTGATGATACGGACAGGTTAAGCGACAGCGATTTCGAACCGAACAGTGATGATTTGATAGAGGAAATTGAGGATGGTGACTTCGGGACACGCCTTTCGGGGCAGGAGAAACGACGTGGCAAAGGACGTCTAGCCGGCCCGGGAGGAAAAGTGGGCGGTGTGGCAGCTGGGCGACACGGCAAAGGCGGCAGGGATGATAGCGGCAGTGCCATTCGCTCGGTGTCTGTCAGTTTTGGTCCTTCGCCTTCGCAACCTGCAGCGTCAGCCGGGGGGATGACGAGCGCCATGCAGTCATCGCCCCA
>JAFGWT010000185.1 GCA_016937015.1 Deltaproteobacteria bacterium
ACGCCTGCTCCGAGATCCGGAAGACATTCTCCTGCCGCATCAAATGATGGAATTCTGAGATTTTGTAGTTTCAAATGATGGTGCCGCTAACGTCAACCGATAACTCGTTTGGGACAAGGCGAGGATTTACAAATGTCCGGCACAGCCCCCCCAAAATTACTCTCAGCGACTTTGGGCGGGGCCATGCGCCAAATGAACCTGAAAAAAGCTTGTCCAAAACGGTTGTGCTATTCAATCTGCATTCGTTTGCTGCACAGGCGTATGATACTTGAAGCGTTTTCAATGTCTGGTGAAATGTTTGTAGCTCTAAGCCACGGTTCACGTCACCGTTAACATTTAACCCGTCAGAAGCGGAGTCGTGTAACCCGTCAGAAGCGGAGTCGTGCTTGCAATAACAGC
This sequence comes from Deltaproteobacteria bacterium, assembly GCA_016937015.1. Taxonomy (GTDB): domain Bacteria; phylum Myxococcota_A; class Polyangia; order JAAYKL01; family JAAYKL01; genus JAFGXQ01. The sequence continues at coordinate 400 of JAFGWT010000185.1, forward strand.
ATTTCTTCGAAAAGAATGCATTTTCTGGTAATGATTTTTTAAAAAAATTGTGTAGTATTTTGTTCTCACGCATTTCGTTTTCTCCTGTAAGTTTTGTCGTTATTACGAACAGATCAGAAATCGAAATACGTCTATTTTTTTATGAATTGCGGCTCCTTACACGAGCAACCGAAGCGGCGTGACAGGTTCAAAACTGAATGCCAAACGTCGCATATCGGGGACCAATGGCGTAGATGAGTCCGACGCGCCTGTCACCCTCTCTTTGTGTCGTTACCAGCACAGCCAGTCGTCGAAGACGTTTGTTGTACCTGGACGATTTGATAAGACCCGGTATAAACAGGCCCATGGTGGCCGCGCCTCCCACCATGGATAAAAGCAGAATCCCCGCCATCGGACCATAGTCGCCTTCGCAGGTTTCCTCATAACCGCCAGTCTGTTCATCGTATTCCCTGTGGTTACAGAATCCGCCGTTATCAAGACCTCTGCGATACAACGCCACAATACCCATGGCAGTGAAACCGGCAATCAGGGGCGCCCCAACTCCGGCCATAAGGATTCCGGAGGTACGCCGACGACTGTATTCGTCGTACAGAAAATTGGCGAATCCCGTGCCATAGTCCGGACGGTATTCAGACAGGGCCTGGTAGCGTTTCCATTCCCGGCTCAGATTCCCGCCCACTACCGCTTCAACCTGCAACAGTTCAGCAGGAGCGGAACTATTATCAGAGGCAGAAGGCGCGACGGGCGCCACGCCGGGGGGAGGCGGCGGTGGAGGTACGTTGGAAGCCGCTGGCAAGGAAACCATCGACGCCGTTGGGGTCTGGGAGTCAGCAGCCCTGGCCGAAAGCGTGTGGAATAGCGTGATGATTAACGCAATGATTAAAATGATGCATGTGCCGGGCCCAGCGGCGGGCTGCGCGGCATGGGAGCGCAACAGTGGCAGTTTTTGCATTTGTGCCTCCGATAGTGAAAAATTAAGGTATAAGTTCATGCAACCAACAATACCGTGGAAGGGGGGCAGACTTCAATCGCCTTCTCGAAAATGTTGTTTGCGGATATTCAATTTTCAAAAAACCCGGAATGCCCGGATAATGGCAAAGCAAGCAGCTGCAGGCAAAGCCATTCGGGCAAACCAGGCATTCCGAAAAGTCGTTTGGCCTCTAACCGCATCTCTACCGGGGTTTCTATCCTGGTCTCTACCATGGTCTCTACCGGGTCAATGAAGGGCGGGCGGATGAATCAAATGTCAACAATGCGCTCAATGCGGTGTTTCACGACAAGCTAAAAAAAGAAATCATCAACCACGCCACCGGAACCACGTCACCTGCCTTTCCCTGCGGATACGCCCATTTTTCAACCAAACGTTCCCATTGTGTCACATGATGGCCAAAGTAACCGTTTAGATTACTGGTATATTAAAGACCGGGGGGAAAGGAAGACAAATGCAATTTTCATTTGCCGACACAATCAATTCCATTGAAGGGATGCGTCAAAGGTCGTGTATTACCCGTACACAATCTGCCGAGGACTGGGGAAGCAACAATCCATCTCGTCAAAAAGCGTCCTTTGACCGCACAGAGATCTATCCATTGCAGGAAACCCTGGACGAGCAGGTAAAACTGCTGTCACTGCTGTATTTTGAATTTTAATTTTACAGGTGATCTCAAAGGCACAGACCAAAACTGAATTTCGTTCAGTAGCTTAAGCGATTGCCTACAAGTCAGGGGGAACGGTGATTTCGAGACAGGAACGCCAGTTAAGCGTGGTAACGCTGCTCAGCAGCTTTAAAGCCACACCCATCCGACTGTCCGATGCGGGCTGACCGAAAGCCAGCAAAACCGGGTCGTATATGTTGGCAGCGCAGGGGTTGGTGTCTTCACCCGTTATTCGCAAATGATCCCGCCGCCAGAAATAGAGGGAATGAACAGTCCACAGATAGCCAAATCCGTATGCGGTGGGATTGTTTCTCCAGGCCGCTATCACCGATGAGGGCGTTCGATAGAACAACTCTCTGTTTTGCACAACCCGTGACGCCCTTGCTGTCAATTCTTTCGACAGGGTCGACAGTTGCGCCATCTGTTCTGTATCACTGTTTAATTCCGACACTTTCCACGAGTAGAGAGCTGCCACCTGCGCTGCTCTAAGGGCGGTTATTTCCATCGCATCCACGAACTCATGATAAATGTCGAGCGCATCGCGATCAATTACTGGGGCCAGACGTGTGAAGCGATAGTGATGCAAGGCAAAGTCGCGTTTCATTTGGGCCAGCAAACGCGACACCTGATTAACGCGTTTGGTGGTAAGAACGCGGGCATCGTTACCGAACAGAAGCGATATTCGATTTGGCTGAGTGGGTGTCAGCGATGCACCTGGAAGACGCGTTAAATGAGCGACCATTTCGTCCAATGGTTCAACGCCCTGCAAATATGCCTGCCCGGTCAGCGTTTCGTCGAATCCAACGTTGGCCGTATTCATTCCGGTTATCAGACTGCGTCTTTCGGTAAATGCCACCTTTGCGAGTTGTGTGGCGACCGGGTAGGCTGTTTCCTCAAACACGGAAAGCACATTTTCGAGCATGGCGACAAATGCGGCATCATCATCCTCTATTTTTAAAAGTGGATTCCATGCCGCTCTGGCGGCCACCACATCCCCCAGCCAGTACCCCCATTCCCAGCCGGAGGAAAATATCACCTGACCATCGATGCCCGCGCCATCGGGGCGTCGTTTTTGTTCACGTGCCAAATGGCGAAGATCTTTCATTCTTCGCTCGGCGTACAATGGCAGAAAAAGTGGAACGTCCACATCAAAACTGCACCAATACGCGGATTCCGGGTACCACAACACCTCCCGTCTTCCGATTTCCCGCTGTATGTACCGATCAATATGGGTGAAATCTGAATTCCCGTAAACAGGCGCGGGATCGGTCAGCCCATAGTAGGCGACGGAATGGGGCATCACCCCCAACCGCTTATCCGCGTACCATGGCAGAAAATTCACATTGAGTGCCCCGCCGTCAACGGGATCGACCAGGTCGTCCACGTGTTGTCCTGTTGACACATGCACCTTGACAGTGGCGCGTTTTGCGTAGGTGTCGTCAAGATACGACGCAATATAGTTTAATCGCGACAGCATACGTGAAGGTGACGCGTGAGAAAATTCAGACGTGCCAATTTCCAGCGCCAGAAAATCAATATCCGTTTTCATCAGGTAATCTATCTGCGTTCGAATCTGAGCATGTTCGTTTTCGGGACTGTCCTCACGACGCACCAGACGAAATGCATTCTGCTGTTTGAGGGAGACAGGTGCATCAATGCCTGCTTCGATACCGAACAAATGGGTCAGCTGCACAATTTCCTTTAGTCTGTCTTGCCTCAGCTCCGAGTCGCCAAACTCGCCCCATTTTTCGTTCCAAAGCAACGCCCATTGAACCCGGTTCAACCCGTTGCCAAGCATCCATAGCAAAAACGTCTTCCACTTCTCAAACCACTGCTCGAATCCTTCTGCATCATCAATGCCACCTGTGCCCCAACCATTCAGAAAATCAGAGAACTCGACTGGGTGCATGGTATGCAGATGAATGCCGCGAACTTCAAGATGAGGGGTTTCGTGAATATTTACGTCTGCAATTGGAAACGATGCCTGTCCCGGTATATTGGGCGACAATGGATGCAAAAAGGAAAACCCCAGCAGCGACAACAAGCGCATCACGGCAATGCCAAGGGGACGTATTGACCCATGTCCAACACCGCTCATCACATGTACTACGCGCATGCCATCCCCTGCCGGGCAATTGATTTGAATTTCTTCCGGTTCAAACCTCTCGCTGGTGGCTACCACCACTTTAAGATCATTTTCGCCGTCACATACCCCACCCACAGCAAGATTCGGCACATGGCCAAGCAGAGTCATCACTTCTGCCAGGAGCACCGGTGCAACATCGCTTAAAAACCGGAAACAGATTCGATGAACAGGCTGTGTTGGGATTCGATCAGCAGGTGACCATGGGGGTATATAGGAAGACATGCTTTTTGCGGGCGCAACATGAGTGTCCGGCACAACGATATCTCTGCGGTCAATCGCCGCAAACCGCTGCGCTGTATCGGACTGTTGACACACGATGGCGCAAATTAAAAGCAGACCGCCAATTTGTTTGATTTTCACTGCCGATTAACTCCTGCTTTCATCATCGGCGTTACGCGGACTTTCTCTGGTGCGCATCAAGGGGCGGTGTGCGCTTCGCGATTTTGGGTAGGCTGATATTCATCTCATGCATCATTTGACGAATGATGGATTCCTTTTTAAAATCGATTGACCTTCTGCGGGCGCCCAGTCGCAATTTGTGCAACAGGGGTTCATCGTCCAGTATCAGACGTATGCGGTGGATCATTTCTTCCATATTCTCCACCAGATAACCACTTTCGCCATCGATGATGATGTCGCGGGGGCCTTTGCAATTATAGGCAATGGCCGGTGTACCGCTGGCAAGTGCTTCGAGTACCGCGTTACCAAAGGTATCGAATGTGGATGGGAATAAAAGTATATCGCATGCGGCGTATATGTTGGCCAAAACGGATTTGGGCACCCAATCCATAAACACAGCCTGCGGCATATCGCGTTTAAGCACATCCTGTTCCGGCCCGCTGCCCACCACAATCATGCGGGCATTGGGGTGGGATTCAATAATGGCATTGTACACAGGGGGTAAATCAAGCACCCCCTTTTCTTTGCTCAACCGCCCTGCATACAGCAGCGTTGGCCCATTGACGCAACCGGGAAGCACTGTTTGTCTATCCACCGGACGAGGAAAAAACATGGGATTGCACCAGTGAGCGGTGATGTGAATCTTTTGGCGCGGAATTGCCATATCATTGCCACTCAGCCACTCCGCGTGCTCAGAGTTCAAAACAAAGATACCGTCAAACTGGGAATAGAACCATCTCAGCATGCGTCTGAGTCTGTCGATGGAAGCCGGTTCAAACTGCAGACTTTGCTTTGCGTACTCAATCCAGTCAGTGTGCAGATAAAAATATGCGGGCACATTGTACGCCATTTTCAGATACAGTGCACAAAGTCCCATGGGACCTTCGGTGGAAACCACGATATGCGTACAGGAATTGTCAAAAAACGACTTTTCCAAATCAAGCACATTTGGGAAACGCAGTGTCTGGTCGCGATAAAACGGCACTTCGAACATGAACGGTGCGGCAAATTCAGAAAACTGTTCCGCCTCATAATTACGATGGGAACTGACCGCAAAATGAATTGGCAGGTCATACTGCAATGCTGCGTCGTAAAACAGACGCAGAGAATTTCCAACCCCGTTTTTTTCGTAATAGGTATCCGAAATCCAAAGTATGCTGTCAGACGGGCACTCTGCACCCGCATGTCTGGCAAACTCATTTAGAAAAGCGCGATTGGCGTGTTGAACCCGCGCACTTGTGAATTTGGCGCCAAGCACGCAACTGGCGGCAAGGGCGGGAAAAGGCAGTCCGTCGGACCAGGACGCCACGTCCAGACGCTTTGCGTCAGGATTCGAAGATGGTGATACACTTTGAAACCACGTGCGCAGATATACCGGCGCTTCAATATTCTTTATCGATGGCCACTGCGAAGCAGAATCGCCGTGCTGTTTTTCGGCCTGCTTCATTTTGTTTTCCACTCGTTTTGAGAGCACCTCCAGCAGCTGATCCATAACATTGGGAATGGATTGCTCCAGTTGTCTTACAAATCGCGCCGAATCGCTTCGCCGCGCGTCGGCAAGTTTATCCAGTTCCTGCAACACGCCACGATAGGCCTTGCTGGTAATACTGCGAATCATCAATCCCGGTTTTTTTCCATTGAGTGCATCGTGAAGGGTTCTAAGAAATCGACTTGTGTACTTGTGACGACGCAGTTCCATGATTGCATTAAGGATAATAAATGCGGTCATTTTGTCGGCACCTGTTCCCTTATGCAGTAACAGACGCAGAAGGCCCGGATCATCGAGATACATGGTAAGCTGGCAAAAGAAATGTAAAAATGCCGCTGTCATTTTTTCTCCCCCCACCACGCTTCCAAATGGCGCCACATTACCCATCCGCAATGCCTGTAGCGCCAATTCGCTGTATGACGCCGTGCGCAACCTGTTTTCAAGATCAGGCACGTGAAAACGCGTTCCGCATGTGCCTGCAAACATCCCCATGTGACAGTCGGACCCGCCGGTCATCGCTTTAACGTATGGACGTTCTGAAAAAATACCGGGATTGATGCCATGCTTTTTACCCAATATATCAATTTTTTCAGGTGTCAGCGTATCAAGCCACTTCGCCATCAATAATGCCTGACGCACATCCCTTTGCCCGTTGACCACTTCGAAGTTTTCAAACAGCAACGTAAATAACTCAATCAGTTCGACGCTGCTGTTATTATTGGGATCATAAAAAAACAGCGGATGCGCAAGAACGGTAGCCAAATTTCTCTCTTTTGAAAACGACAGAAAGTCCATCAGGTTCGACCGCAGGCTATTGAGACGGCGCTCTTCGGAAGGCGAAAAGCCATATGTCAACACATGCACAGACACATGATTGAATTGCGGCACCGCGCATGTGAATTCGGCGCCCACAAGGACATCGTGCCCCGCATTTTGCAACGCATAGCACGACCGGGCATTGTTATGATTGGTAATGGTAAATACCTTCTGACCGTTTTGGGTCAGTCTATCCACAAGCACATCAGTGTCCAGCCAGGTCTCCCGGCTGCGCAGAATTCTGCCAATGAGTTCATCCGGGACGTCGCTGTTGCGATCGTGACAATGAAGGTCCATCTGAAAGCAGTCCCCATCGAAACGTTTTTCCTGACTGTCGATGAACGCCTGAAACTGCGCGCTGATTTTTTCGTTAAATGAAGGCATGGTCATTTGCCATTTGTCCTTTCAAAAATGTTCATGCACAACCCTGGGGTTGTCCTGTAACAGGTTTAGAAGATTCGCCGCCCAGAGCATGGATGTTTCCGACACATACAGGGGATACCGATACAGCGTTTTAGTTTTATGGCTCACCACTTCGGGAAAACATCGAAGGCGGTCTATCAGTTCAACAAAACGATTCAGTTCGCCTGTAAAATGATGCGGCGCATAAAGATAAAGCATCTCAAGATAATGAATACCAAGGCAAGTCCACACCGAACTGGTCTGCCATGGGTTTATCCTGTCAAGGCGAAGGCTGGGGAGTTTTTCTGTGCCGTTTCGGTACCGTGTTGGATACGGCATGTTTAATTGCGATTTTTCAATATTATCCAGTACCGGAATCAGAATGTCATCCACACAGCCAAAAGGTTGCCGCGACACCGCCCCGCTCCAGAACGGCAGAATATTGGCGTCACCACTGACGAAGTGCCGTTTAAACATGTCGTCGTAAAAATATCCATGAGCATCGCTGTAGTAACGTTCCTTTAAAATTAACGGATAATCGAAATTCGTCAGAGGATTGGCAATACCCAGTTTAGCCAGGGCCTGCTGAACGATGAAGCAGCAGCAGGTGGTATAGCAGGAGCTGTTGCGTCTCAGGTAATCCTGCGCTTCAGAAAAATGAACGTTGGTTTTGACCGTGCCATCACTCGGATTGACCGTCAGTCTGAAAAACCGCTGTGATTCCTGTGCAAGAAATACGCTGTTATCATCAATGATGGACTCATCATCCAGCGCACAAAGCCCATACAGAAAAAAGGCATAACCATCGGGGCTATAGGTGCCAAACGGAAAATTGTACAGTTGTCCATCTGGCAGTATCGTCAGTTCGTATCGTCCGGATTTTTGGAATGCGTCAAAGGCAAAACGGTAGGTATTTACAACTTCGTCCCTATATCCCGCATTTATTAATGCGGGAACGCATCTGCCAAAATCTCTGGTCCAAAGTTCCGGATATGTATCCACGCTGGTGCGAAAATATTTTTTTTTGGAATCGTAACATGCCTCAACAATACTTCGACAGATGTCTTTGGGCGAACCGCCGTATGTACGAATATGAAATCGGCGCATCTGTCCGGACAAAATGATTCGAGCCGAAACCCGCGCGAGATTGAAAACACTCATGCTAAATTCCCAATGAAAAAAAACGCTTCAAAACGCCACCGCATATTGCTTCGCATCATTGCTGAATCTCCCGGCTGAATCTCCCGGCTGAATCTCCCGGCTGAATCTCCCGGCTGAATCTCCCGTGAATATTTCGGGTTTCACTTCCTTTTAAGAAAATACATCACCATTCATGACGGAACCGACACCGGCACGAAACAAGTTGGTGGGCTTTATGTGACAGATGTGCAACGAACCACAACGACCGGAAACAAACCTCGCCGACATCGAAATTTCCAACGTCAATTGCTTTACTGCAGTGCGCTTTGTTACAAATCGGTGATTTCCACAAACACTGTCATCCAATTATCACAGAGTTGTCACATGATCGGTACACATCTGTTTTGATCATCTCCTAAAAATACAGGGTTGGATAGCAAGGGAGACACGCATGACAGTTAGAATTATGGTCGTTGATCCGGACCATTTGAATATTGAAAAACTGATTCGACTTTTTAACGGCGCGGGATATGCATGTGTGGGATGCCCAACAGCATCGGAGTGCCTGAGTCGGCTGCAGAACACGCCCTGTGATTTGATTATTACAGAACTGGAATTAACCGACATGTCCGGGACTGAACTGTGCCGTTTACTTACATACAATCAGGATACAGCACATATCCCTGTCGTTTTTCTCTCAGCAATGAATGCTGAAATCGACAAGGTCGTCGCTCTGTCCCTTGGCGCAACAGATTATGTGAACAAACCCTTCAGCAGTCGAGAGCTCATTCTTCGCGTCAAAGCAATCCTCAGGCGCACTGTCAGAAGTCGTCCTCAATCCTTTGTAAGCAATGGCGTCATATGCCTTGATTCCCGCTCCCACCGTGCATGGGCCAACGGCAATCTGTTACAACTGACCAAACTTGAATTCAAAATGCTTACCGCTTTGGTGGGTGCTGGCGGTCATGTTTTAAAAAGAGATGATATCATTAATGCAGTATGGGGCGCCAGCGCACATGTGCTGGACAGAACGGTTGATGCCCATATTCGAACGCTCAGAAAAAAACTGGGCGCCGCCAAATCGGAACTGGAAACCGTGCAGGGTGTTGGATACCGTATCCGACAGCACAGTGACGGCACAGATTCGCATTTGGAATCATCGCCATCGGCTTCAGGTTACACAGACGTAAACAATTTGTTTTGAAGTTGTCAACAAACCTTCATTTATCTGTCAATAATCTCCTCTACCTTCCCCATGAGTCGAAAGTAAAACCGCCTTATCAAATAAGGTGACTATCCAGGGAGGATATTTAAAATGTCAAAATCTAAATGGAAACTATTTACACTGTTTTGCCTTATTCTGTCCGCCATGCTGACAATGGCAGGATGTGAAGCTGATGATGATGATGACGATTCAGACACGCTTCCAGCCACAAATGATACGGATTCCACCCCAACCGACACTGGTAGTGGTAATACATCAACAGACCCGGTCAGCACGGATAGTCAGGTTTCCATGCCCCTTGCAAACTGTGATGCGGTAAAAAAAGTCTGCGTCGTCTCAGGGACGATTGTGGAAAATCAACACTGGACAGCCGGTTACAGCTATCTGCTGCGTGGTGGCGTATTCGTGGGCGACGACATCAACGAGACCGTATTGACAATTGATGCGGGTGTCACCGTATACGGCGTAGTCTCGACGCAGGGGATGCTGGTAATTACGCGTGGTTCCAAAATCGTTGCCGAAGGAACTGCTGCAGCGCCAATCGTGTTTACATCTTCCAATGTGCCGGGCACGCGCGCCCGTGGCGACTGGGGTGGTCTGATCATAAACGGCCGGGCCACGGTCAATGGCTGTGATACCCCTCCCTGCGAAGCGAGTGGTGAAGGCGGCACAGGCTGGTATGGTGGCAACAACGATTTGGATAGCAGCGGCGTATTAAAATACGTGCGTGTCGAATTCGCCGGTCGACTGATTAGCGAAGACAACGAATTGAACGGCATTGCATTCCAGGGTGTGGGCTCCGGAACCACCATTGACTATGTCCAGGTTCACATGAATGCCGATGACGGCATTGAATTTTTTGGCGGTACAGCGAACTGGAAACATATATATCTGACCGGAATCGGCGATGACAATCTGGATTGGACAGATGGCTGGCGCGGCAAGGGACAATTCCTCGTTGCCAAACAGTACCCCGATGCGGGAGACCAGGGGATAGAAGCGGACAACAACGCTGAGAACAATACATTAACCCCGATTTCCTATCCGACTCTGTCCAATATCACCCTGGTTGGTTCCGGCGGCGACAACTCTGACATCGGAATGCTGCTGCGTGAAGGTACAAAAGCCTCCATCCACAACGCCATTGTTGCAAAGTTCGGCGAAGCATGTATTGATATTGATCATGACACGGTTAAACACGCCGCCGCCGGCGAAGTGGCTATCAGCAATTCAATTTTCGCCTGCACCACTATCTTCCTCGAAGAAGGCGATGAGTTTCTGGCTGAAGGTGACACCGAACCGTATCTGGCTGCAACAGAGGTATTCGCTGCCGGCGGTGGCAATACGACAGCAGCCGCATCCGCGGTTCTTTCCGATGTCACATCAATCAATGCTGCACTGACCGGTGGTGTTGTTCCAGCCGACCCATTCTTTGACCAGGTGTCGTATATTGGCGGCATCACAGCGGCTGACAACTGGCTGGAAGGCTGGACCACTGGCGCCCAGAACTAAACGAAAACTCCTGTAACTCGAATAGCGGCATTCCCGGATGCCGCTATTCCTTTATTCAGGCGCTTTTGTAACAAACATGGTGAATTTGACATGAATATAAAAAAATCAATCCGACAATCCAGACTCGCGATTTTATCAATACTGGCAGGATCACTCACCGTTGCATTTGGCAATTCCGACGCCTCGGCTGCATCATCGGCGATGAAGATGGCTGAGCGCCTTGCCCAGCTTCGCAAAGAAGTGGACGGACTATCAGGCGATTTGGAAGAAAAAAAGGAAGAACTTAAAGGTCGCATACGATCATACGCGACCCAAAAAGCAGAACTCGAAGCCGAATTGCAGCGCGCTAAAATGCGTATGGCCCAGCTACAGGAATCCCATGCCAAACGTGTTGAGAAACTCAGTGAAGAAGATAATCAGATAGCTGTTTTAACACCGGCTGTACTCGAATCCATTGGGATACTGAAAAAGAAAGTCCAGCAGGGACTGCCATTTAAGCGCGAAGAAAGAACAGCGGAACTTGATCGGCTCATTCGACAGATAGACGAAAAACTGCTGCATCCTGTCAATGCCTTTGCACGGCTTTGGGACCAGACGGAAGACGAGTTCAGATTGGCCAGAGAAAGTGGAATGTACCGACAGGTTGTCACCATGGATGGCAGGGAAGTTCTGGCAGATGTAGTCCGCATTGGAATGGTCGCCATGTACGTTCAGACCAAAGACGGCAAGATTGGCAAAAGTATTTATCGCGACAACGAATGGTCTTTTGAAACCATAAAAAACCAGGAAGCGAGAAATCAGGTTGTGTATCTGTTTGATTCCTTCAAAAAGCAAATCCGAACCGGGCTGTTCGAACTGCCGAATGCATTGCCGGTATCGAAGTCTCAGCTCACGGAGAACAAATAATCATGAAGATACAATTGCAGATTTTGACATTTATGACGGTTCTGTTTGGTTTCTCCATTTTTGCTCACGCAGATGACTTTTTTGATGCCTATCAGAAAGAATATGCTTTTTTGGAAGCCGAACGCAAAGCACTGAATGCGCGCCTTGATGAAATTGAAAAAGAAGCCGCTTCAAAGGAAGCCGCTGCTCAAAGGGAAATTCAGTCCCTTCAGGCACAGCTACTTTCAATTCACAACCGAGCCGATGCGGTGGAAATGGATTTGGACGAAACGGAACGCGATAACAGCGATATGGCTGAACGGCAAGACATGTTTATGGAAACGATGTCACGAGCCAGGGAAACCATTGAGCAGTATGGTTATGAAATATCAGCACCGTCAGATAACATCGAAGTTCAGGCCACTCAGACGGTCAATCTGTTTCATCTGGTTGACATCGCATACGACAAAGGCGCTTCCGTCGAAATTCAGGAAGGCGATTTCTTTTTGACTAATGGAAAAAAAGTTGAGGGAAAAATACTGACCATCGGCAATGTGGCGGCATACGGTGTGTCCGGGGACGGTGGGGGTGCGCTGGCGCCTGCCGGCGGCGGCCGGTTCAAGGTTTGGGACAATTCCACCCAGGCTATCGCAGCATCGATGATAGAAGGCGTCTTTCCCAAAACACTCCCCATATTTCTGTATGAATCCATGGAAAAACCAGTGGAGCACAAAGACGAGAAAACGTGGAAGGAGATAATTGACAGTGGCGGTATTATTGCCTGGATTATCGTTTGGCTTGGGGGCATTACCGTGTTAATGATCCTTGCGAGGCTTATCATTTTAGTTGTCGCCGGCACTCGCACCGAAAAACTGATTGGCACAGTCAGTTCGCTGGCTCGCAGCGGAAAAATGACCGAAGCGCTGGCAAAATGCAAAAAGGCCAAGGGTGCCGCTGCCCATGTGCTCAAAGTCACACTTGAGAATCTGCACCGGGAAAGAGAAAAACTCGACGACATTATTTCAGAAGCCATCCTGAATAAGGCCCCCCTTGTCGATCGATTTAACACATCTATTCTGGTCGCAGCGTCGGTTGCCCCCCTCCTGGGCCTCCTGGGCACAGTGACAGGAATGATATCCACATTCGATATTATTACCGAACATGGCACTGGTGACCCCAAAATGTTGTCCGGTGGTATTTCTGAAGCTCTGGTCACAACAGAATTGGGTCTGATTGTTGCAATTCCGTCGTTGCTTTTTGGTACGTTACTAAGCGGCCGCGCCAGTGCAATTATGGATGCCATGGAACGGGCTGCACTTCAGGTGATTAATATTGATGACATCAAAAACAAAGCCAGGGATAACACAACTGAATTGGATTCCGGCGACGGCGATAATTCAAAACCGAGCGAAGATGAGCGGAATACCAAAACTGACTCTCAAAGTGACATTGCAGCCGAAGCCCCTGTATCCACCACGCCGGCGGAGGCCACTGTATGAATCCTGGATATATGGAGCAACTGTCTGATTATCTCAGAAGCGGCGGTTTTGTAATGATTCCTCTGGTGTTGCTCGCAGCCATCCTTTGGTTTGGACTGGGATTTCGTGCGTATACACTGCGACGTGGAACCACCAAAACAGTTCGTCGCATGATAGAGCGTCAAAAAAACAAACAGCAACAACGGATTCAGGGAATCATTCCCAAGGCAGTATCAATGGCCCTTATGGAACTCAAACCCGGTGTTCCCGATATCAGACATCGTCTTACTGCCCGATTGGCAATGTTTGACGTTGAAATGGAGCGATATTCCGTATTGACCAAAGCGGTTGTTGCGATTGCGCCGCTTTTGGGGCTTCTGGGTACGGTCTCAGGGATGATTGAAACCTTTGACTCTCTGGGTGACATGTCGCTGTTCGCACAGTCAGGTGGCATAGCAGGTGGCATTTCGCTGGCTTTATTCACTACCCAGATGGGGCTCGCCGTTGCCATTCCTGGGTTGCTCATAGGTCGTGTCCTCGATCAGCGTCAGGCCACACTTCAAATGGAAATTCAAAAGATTAAGGACATTGTTGCATCGATGGATGCGCAGCGAGAACAGCATGAGATATTTTAAAAAGAAAAGCACCGCTGGCGGGGTGGATATTTCCCCACTAATCGATATGGTATTTATCCTTCTGATATTCTTTATGGTGTCAACGACATTTGTAAAGGACATGAAAATTGAAATCGAACGACCAGGAGCCGCCAGCGCTACACCGGCGTCGACAAAATCCATTCGAATTCACCTTGATCGAACAGGCAATCTTTACATCGAAGGGCAACCCATTAAACCCTGGATGCTGCAAAGTCGCGTTAGAGATTTACTGAAAAGCGGCGCATCAGGCCAGGTGCTTGTTATTACGGACAGACTTGTTCCCGCGGAAAAACTGGTTGAGGCAGTGGACCAGTGTCGGCTTGCGGGCGCGACCGACGTGGGCGTTGCAACTGAAAAGGAAGCGAGCTGATTTTCGCCGCGCCTGGTAATAGAAATGTATTTATTTTCAAAAAAAGATCGACTGCTTCGTTATTTAACGGCTCTGTTCGTCATGCTGCTTGGCAGCGCCGGCGTTTTGACTCTGGTACTTGCAATGAATTGGCTTACGCCCGAAACGAAGGAGGCAAAAGTCGACTACAGGGAAATGAGCGCGGCTCCCAAAAAAAAGCCGCCAAAGAAAAAAAAGAAACACGAACAAAAAAGACAGCGTCCACAAAAAAGTATCCGAAAGTCGGCCCCCACACCGGTAATTTCCTCTGCCATTTCGGGACTGAGCTTCGATTTGCCTCAATTGCAGGCTTTCGGCCTAAGTGATGCGGTTGACCAATTGATAGGCGAACAGGCAGTGAAGGACATGGTGATGACCGCTGAATCAGTCGACGTTGCTCCGGAACCGATTTATGAAGGCACTCTCGACTATCCCGCAAGGGCCAGACGTAATAATCAGGAAGGGTACGTTGTTATTAACATCCTCATCAATTCCGATGGCGCCGTTGAAAAAGTGAAGATATTGGAATCGGTGCCCATTGGCGTATTTGACAGTGTCACTGCAGATTGGGCTCGCAGTTTAAAGTTTACGCCGGCTTACTATAACGGCAAACCGGTTAAAACATGGGCTCGTCGTCGCATTCCATTTCAATTGAGCAGGTAAAAACGATGATACCAAAAAAATCACCATTAACGTCAGTGACTGTTATTTTTATCGTTCTAATGCTGTTATCCAATACCGCTTTCGCAAAAAAGGATACAAACACCACCAATGCCGAAAGCAACGCAGACGAGGTTGATGAACTCGCGCTGGTTTCAATTTTGATTCGTGATAAACATTTTGACCGCGCAGTTAAAATGCTGGAACAAATCGATTTGCATTCTCCTGGCATTGACAAAGCCCAGTATTATCTGTTTTTGGGGCTTGCGCATCTTTCGCTTTCAGCGCTGCAACCCGCTTATCAGGCGCTAAATAAATCTGTTTTGAACGGTCAGAAAGATCCGATGGTCTATGTCTTTTTGGCACAAGCGGCATTTAAGCTTGAAAAATTCGAAGAGGCCATAGATTACATTAAGAAATCCAAAGGCGCGGGAGAAACCATTGCAGCGACGTACATGCTCGAAGCCAACGCTTACTGGAAGCTTAAAAATTATCATGACGCCTGGCGGGCACTTCAGCGCGGCATAACACAGTTCCCCCAAAACCACGACATGATGAGATCGTCGGTATTGGTGCTGGTGGAAGCGGGTCTGTTCAGGCAGGCGGTTATTGAAGGGCGCCGTTTTCTTTCGGATGAAGGAATCACCCCGGAAGATTACACGATTATTTCAGAGGCATTTATCAACGGAGGCGCCATAACTGAAGCAATCCTTATTCTTGAAGCCGCGCGATTATCCTTTCCACGTTCCAAAGAACTGACTGTGCAGCTTGCCCGTGCATATCTGAAAGATGGTAATGAATTGATTAGTGCGAGACTTTTCGAGCATGCGGCCATGACCGATGAAAAATTCGCTTCTGACGCGGCTGAACTCTACCGTCGCAACGGACAATACCGAAGCGCGCTGAGACTCAATGAACGCATTGTTGAGCAAAAACAGAAAATCCGGCAGCGCATGGGCATATTTCTTGAAATGGCCCAATTTGAAGAAGCCGCAGGACTTTCACAAAGACTATTTAGACTTGGCCTTCTGGACGAGCCATCGGTTCGATACGGTCTCGCATACGCGCAGTTTAAAAACGGCGATTTAAATCTGGCAGAAAAAACACTCGAACCCATTAAAGATGAAATTTATTTTAACAAGGCCATGGAACTAAGAATGGCGATACAGCGATGCCGCGCAGATGGCTGGCAATGCGATTGATACATCTATGCATTTACAACTTACAAAATCCATTACATCCGCTAATTCACCGGGGACAGTGACCATTGTAAAATTGCCACCTTTCACCCGCCGCATCCTGTCCAACTGCGTTTCTCGTCGGTCGCATACCCCCGTATGCGCCGCTTTGTGCGCATTGCCGGTCCGGCGCAGCGAATCCAAACCTCGCAATTTTATTTCGATCGCTGTCCTAAGCCTCCTCTTTTTCATGTCTGTATCGCTTCAGGCCCAAATAAAAACCGGGAAGGTTCACGGCGTCATTTTCGAAGAGGAAAATCGAGTTCCCGTTAGCGGCATCACGCTGTTCAGTCTCTCATCACCTGAATCCGTGGTGGAAATTGAAGACGGCGTGTTTGAGCTGTCTCTGCCCAAGGGGCAACATGTACTGCTGGTGCATCTGGGCGCGGGCGTTGTTGCGCGACTGGGTGAGGTCGATGTGGTACCTGGATATTCAGTTGAGGTGGTGAGCAGCGTCACTTCTTCCGGGGAGGTGACATCTTACCAGGTGGAAGGCATCACCCATTTGGAAGCCCCTGCAGAAGAGACTGGCGACAAGACGTCAACCCCAATGTCTGCTGTCGAAGGCATGGTCGTTCACGAAGAGACCGGGCAGGGAATCGCCGGCGCTCGAATTTTTATTCGGGGTCAGGCCGGTGAGGCGGTGACTGACAGCACTGGACATTTTAGCTTTGCTGTGCCGGTTGGGGTCCATGACATATCCGTTTTGCATCAGCAGTATGCCACCATCACTCAAAAGAACGTCGCCGTTGTGGCCAATTCGCCCACCGTACTCCAACTCCAGACGACGCCTCTGGGGGTTATGCTTCAGGATTTTGTGGTAACTGCCCCACGCATAGAAGGCGGTACCGCATCGTTAATGGAAGAACGAAAGGAATCCAGCGCCGTTGAAGATATTATTGGCGCAGAGCAGATGTCGAAAACCGGCGATTCCAACGCCGCGTCAGCTCTTAAGCGGGTAACCGGCATCACTGTGGTTGGCGGAAAATATGTTTATGTACGCGGTCTTGGAGAACGCTATTCGTCCACTCTTTTTAACGGTGCCATGCTACCCAGTCCCGAGCCGGAGCGCCGGGTGATTCCGCTGGATATGTTTCCGGCCGGCATGCTTGAAAGTGTGGTGGTGCAAAAAACGTACAGTCCCGAGATGCCCGGTGAATTTGGCGGCGGCGTCGTCCTGCTTCGCAGTCGCAACTATCCTTCTGAGCCTGTATTTGATGTATCACTTAGCGGCGAATATGTAACCGGCACCACGTTTACAAAAGGGTGGATGACCGAATCCGGTCCAACAGACTGGTTGGGGGTGGATGGCGGTTACCGTGATTTGCCTCCAAAGTTTGTGGATATGACTGCCAACCAGCCACCAGTCCAGGGTGATATGTTCTCAGATGGTCTGACCCCCGAAGAAATGGAGCAGCTTGGAGAATTGCTTCCCAAACACTATAAAACCTGGAAGGATACGGTCGCCCCCAATTTTGGGCTCTCCATCAGTGCGGGAAATACATTTAAACTCCGACATCTTAAAATTGGCGTGCTCGGTTCAGCGATGTATGACAATGAGTGGGAAAACGTTGAACCGGTTATGACTACCTACAAAACCAGCGAAGACGGTCTGATTCCGTTCCATCACTACCAGTTTGAGACCACAACAAATACTATTAAATCATCTGCATTTCTGGCAACGGGAATTGAATTGAGTGAACACCACAGCCTGAGAAGCACCACGCTGCTGAACCGAATTACCGACAATATGACCCGCTGGTACGAAGGGGATAACGCCGATGTCGGCACCAGGATTCGCGTGTATCGAACACGATGGGTGGAGCGGCAGCTGCTCAGCGAGCAATTGCTTGGCGAACATGTTATTGCCCCCCTTCACGATCTTGGAATCAACTGGCGCTATACATGGAGCCGTGCGACCCGTCTGGAACCGCTGCGCCAAAGCGCCCGACAGGACTTTGAAGCCAGTCAGGGCTACTGGAAGCTGGTCATCACCCCCGATGGCAACAATACTGTTTACAGTGAACTTTACGATGTGACCCATGATTTGGGCGGTGAAATCAGTATGCCATTTGAATTTGGCAACAGGCACAGGCTTACAGTGGCCGGAGGGGGGGCGCTGGTAATTCGGGAAAGGGAAGTGGATACCCGGCGTTTCAGATTCAACTCAAAGGCGTCCAACAGCCTTCCTGCCGACGGCGGGCCGCAAACCTTTGATTTCAGCGATTTGTTTGTGGATGAATACATCGGCCCGTTTACCTACGAAGGCATTGAATACAATGGTCTGAAGATAGAAGAGAGTACGCGCACAACTGACAATTACACCGCGGAACAGAATATCAGCGCCGGCTATGGAAAAGCCGAACTGGAACTTTCTTCGTCGGTCAAGCTAATGGGGGGCGCCCGGATTGAAAAATCCAGTCAAACCGTCACCACATTTGAGTTGTTTAATCCAAACGCCGAACCTGTTATCGCAGAGCTGAACACCACCGACGTGCTTCCGGCAGCCACCGCGTCGTGGGAGTTTAAAGAAGGCATGATTGTTCGGGGTGGTTACGGTCGCACTGTTTCAAGGCCTGAGTTTCGCGAAATGTCGCCTGCCCAGTTTAATGACGTAACCGGCGGCAACGCAGTCATTGGCAATCCTGAATTGGAGCGAGCCACTATTGATAACTATGATATTCGCTGGGACTGGTTCTTCGCCCCCGGCGAACTGGTGTCAGTTGGGGTATTTTACAAAAAATTTAACAATCCCATCGAAGTGGCCATCAATCCCGCGCCCCAGTTGGAACTGACCTGGCAAAATGCCATCTCCGCCAAAAATTTTGGTCTGGAGCTGGATTTTAAAAAAAGTTTCGATTTTATCTCTGAAAAACTGCAGGACGTATACTTTGCCACCAATGCCTCAATCATCCGCTCCAGCGTGGTGCTCAATCCCAAAGGGGTGCAAACCAACGACGACCGCGCGTTGCAGGGGCAGTCACCGTATGTAATCAACTGTCAGCTCGGATACGACAATCTGGATACCGGACGTTCGGTTGTACTGCTTTATAATGTGTTTGGCAGACGAATCTCAGCTGTTGGCGCACTGGGCCAGCCCGACACCTACGAGCAGCCCTTTTCAGCACTCAATTTTGTCGCCAAAATGACATTAAAAAAGCGATTCAACCTCAGCTTCAAGGCAGACAACCTCCTTAACGGCAAAGTTCAGTTTACACAGGGTGGGAAAATCCGATACGAGTACAGAAAAGGCATTTCTTTCGCCATCGGTGCGGGGTTCTCGTACTAAAACAGATAGGAATACGGGGTGGCAATTGAAAATCAGATGCCGACGCTCATGCCTCCGTCTACAAAGAGGCACTGACCGGTGATCCAGTTGGCGTCGTCGGAGGCCAAAAAGAGATGGGCTTTGGCGATTTCGATGGGCGGCAGAAATTCGCCCATGGGGATGGAGCGCAGCATATTCTCTTTGGCTGCGTCGGCGACTTCAGCCAGCATCGGTGTATCAATGGCCCCCGGGGCAACCGCATTGATGCTGATTTTCTTTTTGGCGTATTCCAGCGCCTGGGTGCGGGTTAAACCAATCACGCCCATTTTGGATGCGCTGTAGTTGGACTGGCCCACATTGCCCAGCGTGGAAATCGAGGCCGTATTTACGATCTTCGAT
>JAFGWT010000186.1 GCA_016937015.1 Deltaproteobacteria bacterium
ACGCCTGCTCCGAGATCCGGAAGACATTCTCCTGCCGCATCAAATGATGGAATTCTGAGATTTTGTAGTTTCAAATGATGGTGCCGCCAACGTCAACCGATAACGCGTTTGGGACAGGGCGAGGATTTACTGTATTCTTTCATTGTCACACCTCCATTTCGGGCATGACTCTACACCATCAAAAATATTTTCTCGCGCGCGTGTTCACAGGACGGATACGCAGGGAGTAATGGGTATATCCGGGAATAAATCGGTTACAACGTTGACGCCGTCACTTTTATCTGGCCATTCAAGCTGGTGACGGCGAATACGCCTCCGTCTGGTGTCTGAATCAGCTCAATTGGTGTTCCTTCCACAGGTTCTGACTTGAGGACTGTGGCGTCTTTGGAAATTGTAAATATCTCGGAATTGATACCGCTGAAATTAAGCATATGTATCCAATCTGAGTTCACCCAGGCAGCGTCGATGAAGTCAGAGGAAATGGCGTTATTCAACTCCATTGTTTCTGCGCTGTATATGTCGCCGGTACCAATCAGCACGTGGGCGCCGTCCGGCGATATAACTATTGGCGGTTCATAGTCGTATTGGTAGCTGTATGGCGTTTCACCGTACATTGTGATTTTGCCACTGGTTTGGTCAATTTCCTCGAACAGCAGGTCATTGGGTGTGATGCCGTCGCGTAAAAAATAGACACGCGACTTAACCGAATCCCAAGAATAGGCGCGTGAATAGAGATTACCATTTCCACCCAAAGATGTACGATTTGCATCACTGTCAAAAATCCACTGATTTCGCCACTCATGACAGTCATCCTGGACAAGAATAAAATTCCCAACGTCCGCAATGGCTTCCACCGAATTGTTATAGATGTTTGTAAACGGCAGTTCGGTTTCGCCGTCCGGCAGTTCCAGATAGCGAACCTCTCCATTTCTATACCCGGTGTACAGGCGGTCATGGGCTTTCGATACCGCCATGGTTTGGATGATGTCCGTACCATCAAG
Source organism: Deltaproteobacteria bacterium (assembly GCA_016937015.1). Taxonomy (GTDB): domain Bacteria; phylum Myxococcota_A; class Polyangia; order JAAYKL01; family JAAYKL01; genus JAFGXQ01. Next base: position 1,002 of record JAFGWT010000186.1, read on the forward strand.
CACAAGGGGAGACAACCAGGAACGGGTCGATGTGTCAAAGCGATAAATGGATCGCTCAGCTCGGATCAACAGGTATACAATGCCCCGGTTGTCGACGTCAATTGCAGTTGGCGTGAATACGGGGATATTGGGATCCCGCGCCAGTTCCAACGCCGCATCAACAATGGTTGCGCCGGTGATTTTAATGTTGCCGTCTTGCAGCGTCACCGTATAGACATTTCCGTCGGTATGTTGCACCACGGCAACAGGTTGGCCGCCAATGGGTTCACTGCGAAGCACCGTGCCATCCATCGTTATTGATCGCAATTCGGAATTGTCACCCTTTTCAACAATGGCAACAATCCCATTCGCAATTGTCCAGACGGCGTCCGCCACATGCGTGTTAATCGAACCAAACCGATTCTTCCTTCGCCCATCAAAAATATCGCCGCTCCCCAGAAAAATAAAACGTCCATCCGGGGAAATTACAATCGGAGGAACGGTTTCGTAGTCACCCTTAAACGTGGCGTTCCTGGGATCAAGTATCAGCCCTTCACCCTGCTCAATCGTTTCGTAATTCAACCGACTTGGCGAGACAGAGTCCTCAAAAAAATATACGCGACCGAGCGCGGGATCCCACGCATATCGTCTGGAATATTCACCATACATATTCGCATCGGTCTGCCATCCGCCTTCGGCAAAAATCCAATGATAATTAATCGTACTGTTGGGTTCGCGCCCTTCAGCAAGCAAATAGTCCCCCACCGCAGCAAAGCCATCCACGGAATAATTTGCAATCGCAAACTGTTGAATGGTGTTTCCATCGATCAAATCTGTATACATAATCTGACCATTCTGAAACCCAAGATACAGCCGCTCATGGGCATTCGAAACAGCCATTGATTGAACAGAACCGATGACGCCCAAATTTATCTGAGGCAACCACTCACCGGCAACAACTGAGTATCGATAAACGGAATTTGACTCTTTCACCATCATATAGATGGTTCCCAGGTCATCGATTTGAACCACGTCCGGTTTAATGGTGGGAACATTGGCGACATCTCCATCAAGGGCTTCAGTACCGGACAGTGCATTGTCGCTTTCATGCGCCTGTCCAAACACAGAATCGTGCTGTTCATCAATGGGTAGCGTACTATCAGAATCGCGAACACGCGCAACTGAGTCTTCTGTTTCAGAGTCGTTCCGTTGCTTTGAACCAACCTGGTAACAACCTGTGCAGAAAAAGAATAATAGGAATAGAGGCAGTTGTTTCATCACGGTTTGCCACAACACAAGGCACTATAGCATAGCAGACCGGCCAATTTGTGTTGCATCATATGACATCCAGCCGTGCTATTGTCAGATTCAAGACAGCTCCCGAAATATCCAATCAACAGTAACCCAAAGACACGCCGCCCCTAAAACCATATACCAAATTCCAAAATACACTGCCTTTCGCCCCTCTACACAGGTTTTCGCTTTGCTCATTGTAAATATCCGTCGTCGAATTATGCCACCGACCAGACCTTTATAAAAGATGATACCTCCAGATATGGCAAAGAAAGCCCACAAAATTACCATTACTGTAAATTCTATTATTACGAATTCAGTCACACGGCACCTAGCTCACCACATGGTGTCAATAGACGGGAGATTGTCAAAATAACTTTTCGAAATTCCAACCATTCCAGTTTGTTGAACGATGTACGAAAAAGCATCTTTAGCTTCTTTCTCTTTACGCTCCATGGCATGAAAGTCTCTGGTTGCTGAAGCAAGATACTGTTCGGCATCATCCTTCTGGTCATTGGTCAAATAAATCTCAAAACCATTTCGCTCCTTAAAATCATCCCAGCCAGCTTGAGAATAGGCATCAGCCACTCCCGCACCCACGCCACCGACAAATGCACCAAACCCACTCTGTACCAAATCAGTTGCACCGTTAAATTCTCCCGCCATTGCTCCACCAACAGCACTCCCTACACTTCCCGCTATGACAGAAATTGCTATCGAAACCGGATCGATCTTATCGCGTTTCATCCCCCATACCTGAATTGCATAGTTTCCAAATCCGCTTGTAACTGCCCCCAGAAATACGGGGTTAATGCCAATCAATACTGGATCTACAGATGAAAGAGCACCAGCAATCCCTCCAATAAGTGCACTGCGGGCTATGGCAGATGCATCTCCGCCAGCCAAAACCGCCGACAAAGCACCACCTGTAGCACCGATGGCAAAACCAATCGCAGGAGCGATTAAAAATGCTAACGCAGCTCCATTTCCACTTGGATCGCTGAAAAGCAACGGATTTCCGTTTGCATACGCATAATGATTTAACCCATCCATTGCCGGATCGGGAGAGATAAACACTCCCGTTTCGGGATCGTAATATCTCGCATTAAAATAATACAGCCCGAGCTCTTTATCGAAAATCTGATTGGTAAACCATCTCTCATTTTCGTCCGCGTTGTCACCAAAACTCCTGTCGTAAACAGGATTGCCAAACGGGTCATACAGGCTCTTTTTAATAACCCCGCCGGTTTCATCAGTTACCATTATGGTGCTGCCAAGATGGTCAGGAGTAAAGAACATCAGTTTTTCTTTATACCCCTGTAAGCGGGTGGCAACAACGTAACGACCATCTGAGATGTGTTTGCTATTGAGCCCACCTTTCATTGAGTACAAATTAAACAAATACAATGTTTCGTCGATTATATTACCAGAAAGTACGGCCTTTTTGTAAACCCGTCCGCCTTGAGAATCGTATAAAAATGTCAGATCTGCTTCCTGCGTATGCGCTGAAGCCAACGTCCCATCCGAATTGAATACGAATTCCCTGCTCCTGTTAATTGCGAGCACACCATCTTCATATGTGTCAACAACAGTCAATTCTCCCAAATCGTTGTACGAATACGCTTTTGTCACCTGGATACCGTCTGTATTAGCTGGAATGGATACCGTTTCGGGAGCAGACGTGCCACTGACAAATGTTGTGGTTCTTGTCACGCCCGATTGTGACGATTCAGCCATCCTGGTTCCCGCGTCAAAATAATATGTATTGTTCTGGTTCCAATCGCCGGCACTGTCCTCACCAGACGCACTGCGAATCCGGCCAAAGGAATCATAGGTGTAATCAAGGTTGAATCCACCTTCTGCAAAACTGGAAGCGTCCGTTAGCCGTTCAAGCAACCGTCTATTGTCATAAAAATAGGACATATTTAAAAGCGCTTCATTTGTCGAATCAGAACCGTTGGCGTGAACCGACATATTAGAAAGTTGTCCACTGGCTGGTTCATAATGATATTCCCGTTCAATACCATTTCCAGAAGTCACCGATTTGCGTCTCCCCTGCTCGTCGTAAAGAATATCCGCAACATACAATTCTTCTCCCTCTACGCGAATCAGTCTCCCAGCGATGTCATAGTGATAATTGACTTCTTCATTGTCTGGATATTTCACCTGCTTAGTCCGGCCGTAAGCATCAAATGAGTAAGTCATCCTTGCGTTTGGATATATATTGCCGCCACCGCCCCACCTTGGGAAAACGGACAACGCTCGCTGTTTTACAACATAGCCCTTTCCGTATTCAAAATTTGTCTGCAGGTCAGAGGTGTAATTGTCTTCGTCCGTAGCGTGGATGCCAACCTCCACCTTGCACACCTTGTTACGGTTCCATACATCTGCGTCTATAGAACAGTAGCTAAATTTAATATCCCGTGAATCATCTGCTGTATCCACACCTTTGATTCGGCCATATTCGTCATAATCATAGATAATTTCGATGGGTTCACTATTATTCACTCTGCCATGTCGTATCACGCTCGCCAGCTTACCCGCTTCATTATAGTAATATGAATTTGTTCCGGCATCTGGTGTGGTAATACTGGATAGACGCCCAAGCGAATCTCGTTTGTGATGACTTACTTTTCCCTGATGGTCAATGATCTCCTGTTCAACAGGTGAAAGGATTCGTCTTTGAGTGCTAAGTTTGGCTGCATCCGCGCCAATGCTATATTGCACCAAGGCGTTTCCATGAATGTCTGTGTATGCTCTGCTAATCGAATTCGATTGATCCACTACTTCCTTCACAAACAGTGTTTGAACCAATTCAATCTCATTTTCCGGGACACTCAGGTCACTCAGTCCAGATACTGTTTGTCGGATGAAACGCTGAAAATAGCCATCACTGTCTGTTTTCAATGTGACTCGGTTTTGTTCATCATACTCGTATGTAACCGGTTCAATCATCTCGATTGACGCATACTGCTCTGCAGGAAGGGACGAATCGACTGCGACCGGTTTTCCCTGCTGGTGCACGCGACCTTGGTTATCATAGGTCACTTTACCAGATACAATCCATTTCTCCTGACCGTCAACTAAGGCGCGCTTCTTTGTTTGTCCCCCCATCCCGGCCGCATCCACCATTTGAACCATATCAATCAATTCGTCGTGATCGTCCTGCACGCCAACGGTTCGAACACCAAAAAACTTCCGCATGCCGCTGTTGTTGGTAAAGTACTGGTGGACAACATTGAATGTTTCTGAAATATGATTGCCGCTATGGGTCAAACGTCCCCAATCATCGTACCTGAAGAACTCAGAGACGCCATCGTTGGTAGTGGTTCGAACAAGGTTGTTATTATAGTCATAAAGCTCTTTTTGAGTGGATTCGTCTGGCAGAATAGTGGTTTTCTGATACGCCACTAATCCACTCGGAGTTTGAACATCAAATTTGTGGTCGTATTTAATTGATTGACCCGCTGCATTGGTTTCGTTAAACAACAGCGAATTCTGTGGTTCATATTCATACGTGGTCACTAAATCGATATCGTCATCTGTTCGCTCTGTACCTCGGTTATCCCACTTTGTTTCAGTCGTCAGATTACCGTTATCGTCATAGTCAAAGGAGCTGAATTCAATAAGCTGACTATTATGAGTTTTTCGCTGAAGTCTTCGCCTAACCATATTCGATGAGCCGATTCGAGAATAGTAGGCAACCTCGTAAGTATCATCATACGCAACGTCAGGATCACCCTGTTCGGAGATATATTCCTGCTCTATGTATCCAAAGGATGTATTCATTTCCAAATTCTTAATTGTAGTCTCCCTCTTCAAACATTTTCCATTCGCGCCTTCACCATACAGGCATTGCCCTGTATCATCGAACCGACTGGTAAATATATTCTTCGCCCACGTGAATTGACACTCGTTGCCTGTATCCAGCGTTGGCACCGCATCATACTCGTATTCAATACGGGATAATGTTTTGTAAGCACCGGCTTGCTCAACACCAGTTTCATGAAGCAGTAATGTTCCATTAAAATAATCCAGTGGCTTAGCATTAAATCCCCATTCATCTGGACTATGCAGTGCGGAAAATTCAAACTCTTTTCTATCTATATAATTCGGGCGGTTGTCCTGTTCGGATTTTATATATTTTCTGGATTCAAGTTTCTCCCAACCCAGAAAATCACGATTTCTCTCATCCTGAAATCCATCGGCGTAACTATATTCCCACACTTCAACAGGCGCCTGTGCCACAAGCGTATTTGACACCTCTACCGATGACAACACTGTTCGTTTACGAGCATTCAAATCTGTTGGACCTGAATGTAGCCGAACGCCGTCTGTGTAACCCAATTCTATTTTTCGACCAGTTTCTACATTCCTGATTTTGCGCAACCGGTTTAAGCGACCTGTCTTGTTAATTCTGCAACGGCGTTCTGTAAAGATTTCTGATGGAGATGCCGGCACTACAAAATCGGGTACGCCATCCCCATTGCAATCGCGAAGGAACGACTCGTGATGCGTCGTTTTCACAGTCATGTCCGAATCACTTTTATCTACCAGAGTATAAGACAGACCAAGAAATGGAATTTCCTTCCCACTTTCTGGCGCATGGAAGGCAATCCATTTTTCAGCATCCAAAAATCTGTTACCGTTATTAATTTTCACCCATAAGCCTGAATCTCCGATATAAATCGCATCTGGCAGCATATCGCCATTCATATCACGCATATCCCGCAATTGAACGCGTTTATGCGGCATAGGGCCGTAATAACCTTCTGGGTCTTCGTATTGTTCCGCATACCCAAATGACGACTTTCCCAGCCAATATTTGACATTGTACTCATCTCCCTCATATGTGCCGTAATTTAAAATAGCCACAACCGGAGTATATGACGAATCCGGTATCTCATGGTCCTTTCGCCATTTAAGCCAAAACAAACCACCTGTAAGGATATCGGGCAAGCCATCGCCATTGATGTCGCAAAGGTGTTGGTCCACTCTGTGTGAATACCATTCGTCATCCTTGAAGGGAGTAGAATACATTCCGGGGCCGATCGCTATTTCAAGTGCTTCAAGTCCGTCGATTTCACCATAATGGTCTGTTACGATTGTAAAACCTTCTTTCGCACCGTAATTTTGCTGTACCCATATATCACACGTATCCAAGCGGGCCCACGGGTCGTACGAAGGCCTGCACATCACTCGATCCAGATCTCCATCTCCGTCCATATCTATCAACTTTGCATATGTATAGGATTGTGTATTAACCCATGATTCGCAAACTCCTTCTCCTTCTTCTGGACCATCCCGACATATTGAATCACGGATTTCCTCGGTTTGCACTATCTCCAATGCCGATGATTCAACATAAATATTTGATAGCTTCCTTCCGTCACTATAATCATCCTTGTACTTGGTGCCGCTGGTAACCGGTTTGTCAAAAACGAGTAAGCCCTCAAAAGAGTCTGTGAGCGGAAAAACCTCAAATTTATTCGCAAGAACCCCCTTATGGTTAAAAAGAACATATAAATTGCCACTGCAAGCGTGAAGTACATCGATAAACCCATCTCCGTTAAAATCTAACAAACTAGATTTTTCAAAATTCCAACCGTATTTGTTCTGATGCTCATCCAATCCAATTTCAACTTTTCTCTGGTCTTCCTTGAGCACCTGAGCCACATCAAGGTCCGACATTTCTGCCCCCGCTAGTTCAAAGGGTAGTCTACACGCTTCATTATCATTCTCGTTTAATATATACTCAGATGGCAAAAGTTTATCACTCGATACTGATGTGCCGTCGTTTATTAGGGGAAACAGTTGTTCATCATCCCGCATCACATAGACGTAGTCCAACGCTCCATCGCCATTCCAGTCCATGGGGCCAGAATCCCAAACCGCACTGGAATATTCATTGCCATCAATATCATATTCGGAAACAATATTTCGATTTCTCCAACTCGGAAACACCTCCCCATCAGCTTCTCCAAAATAACCGAACTCGGCTTCAACATCATCATTCTCATACTCTACATCCGTATATTCAAACTCAAATTGATGAAGTGTTTCATCATTTCCTGTCAATTCGCTGATTTCAGACAAAACACTTCCGTAGAATGCTGCATTGTCATATTCCAGCAAATATTTTTTCATAATTTCATTCCCATGTCTGATTACAACTCCCTCAAGCTGTTTATTATCCATTATAAGAAAACCACCTCTGCCATCAGTTCGGTAATCGTCCTTGTCTTCCCAATAAAAGGAAATTGTATACCGTTGATCGAAACCATATCGTATCGCCGAAAGTTGAGGCTCTAACCGCAGTGTTTCATCTGGCGACAACCCACCTTCATAGAAAAACTCGACTTTGTTTCCGTTGGCATCAACTTCCTCGGAAAGATACCATCTTACTATCTTGTATCCTGACCCTGCATTGACTTTGCTATATTCGTTGGAACCATAGAAGCAATGTCGTCCATCAGGATATGAAACCTCAAGCGGCTGAGAAAAACTTTCAAACTTCACAACGAGAAATTCTTTTTCCACTTTCTCCCTAAATAAATGAACGCCGTCCTCCTTTTTCCAATACACCAATTTTTGGCCGTCGAGAGTTAGATTGGTGATTTTGTCAATATACAGATAGTTGCGCTGTACTCCGTCTTCTGAAGTATCAAATTCAATCCGGCTGGCCACCAGGTTCCAGCCGATGCCCGCATTGCCGTCTTTCTTGCTGCTGTCATATCGCAATCCCAGTGATGGGGTGGGACCAACCACCGCTTTGGGGACTTCAATGGGGTAATATACATTTGCGGACCCAAGCGGATTGATTTTGGGAATTTCAATTTCTTTTAGCCCGGCCATGGGATCTGGCATGGGAATTTCAGGCGCGTTGGTATTAATCGACGCTTCCTTACCCACAGATGACACATCGTTTTGAACCGATGCTGCATCATCTGACATGGTGATTTCACCGGGCATAGAAACATCCAGTGCTTTCGTTAGCGGAACTCTGGACCCTGCTTTGGGAAAATTCTTTACAGCCAAAACGGCGCCAATTTCACCGGTGAGGGGGGTGTGGAGTGTGCCGAGGGCGGTGTCGTTGTAGGCGCCTATGACCCATTGACTGTCTTCGGTGATATTCAGCGAGCCTGTGACTGTGATGCCGTCTTCGGTGTCTGAGCCAAATAGCGGGGTGCTGTCGATAACCATTTGAATGGTTGAGGTGCCGTCGCCGTTGTCCACGATGGCTACGCCAATGTTGTGCCATTCCCCCATAGTGAAGTCTGATGATTTGTCTTTACCGGCGTAATGGGTTTCGCCGCCTGCGCCCAGTTTTACAAAGAGACCGCTCTGGTCGGAATATCCAATGGCCAATTGTGTACCCGCGCTGTTTGAGTTGGTAATGAACGTTTGAGAATTTGTTGTGTAGGGCTTTAGCTCCAAAAAGATTCCCAGCGACGTGGTATCCACCGGTTTGGTAAACTGCACCGATGTAATCTCGCCACCGGGAAGGTATCCGTCTACCAACTCCGTATTCAGCGCCACAGCGCTGTCGGAGGTGCACCCCCGGCGCGTGGTGTTGTAACGAATGAGTGCATCGCTGCCCACCACCTCGGCTTTGGTGTTGTCGATGTCTTCAATGTAATTGGCGGTATCGCCGTGCAAAATGGAATCAAACGAATAATAGAATGCAATGTCACTGGGATTGAACCAGCTTAATACTTCCTTTGCTTCACCATTTTCATCGCATGTGCCCGATACCGACCATGCCTCCTGCCAGCGCAGTCCAGTGGCTGGTGCAAAATCGGGGGATGTGCCTGCCAATGTGCGCGTGGCATCGTCGTGAACGGTGTACACCCGCAGCCCGTCGGTCACCCGGTCGCCGGTGATGTATTCCTTCTGCTGCCACGTGGCAATACCCGTGCAGTCAACGAAACTGACAGCCGGTGTGCAGGCGTCCATGCCCAGCAGATAGTCCCAGTGGGCAAAGGGTTTAAGTACGATTTCGTTATTGGCCTCGGCGTTAAGGGTTCGGCCTACAAACGAGCCTTCGTGAATGGCGCCGTTCAATGGCGCCAGACGCACCTGAGCATTGGGCGCTACAACGGTGCCGCCAAAGGGCGCGTCGAGATCGACCGTGCCATAGCCGCCGTATGCAATTAACAGATCTTCAGAGGACTGACTGTGAATCATCTGACCGCGGGCCTCAAGAGAATCTTTAACGTAAAGCACCACCGCAGACCCATTGCCGTTTACCACTACCTTACCGTCTTTTTCGACCACCAGTTTCTGGATGTAATACACACCGGGGTTCACAGTCAGTGTCCCGTTGGGCTGCACGCGCACCTCGCTGTAAGATCCCGCAGTCAGCTCTGCAGTCTGGGTTCCGTCAATAAAAAGCGACTTTGTGGCTGCGGGCCATTCCGTGGTCCACTGAACCACGCGCCCCAACGTGACCGCAACATCCTGGTCCCCTTCCTCGATAAACACATTGCTCTGCATTTCCACTTCGCCATCCGCTCTAAGGAATCCGCCAATATGAACCCGGTCTGACAGCAACACATCGCCCATGGCGTATACATCTCCCCCAAGGGACACGTCGGTGTTGGTCTCGATGGGGCCGGTGCCCATATTGCTCACCACCGCATTTTCGTTGGCCACTG
>JAFGWT010000187.1 GCA_016937015.1 Deltaproteobacteria bacterium
CGCGGAGGCGGGGACCCCGTAAATGCACAGTGTGGATTCCCAATCAAGTTGGGAATGACGGCACTGATAAACCTGCTATGCACTTTCGCGACCCCCTCGAAGGCGGGCATCGCAAAAAGCTGTTTTCGCAACATGAAAAGCAAAATCCGTCATCCCGCGGAGGCGGGGACCCAGTAAATGCACAGTCTGGATTCCCAACAAAGGCATGGGAGATTTGTGGACAAATTGATTGATTCAAATGCGGTTTGCGGTATGATTTTGAATGTCAGCAGGGTGACTCTTCGGTCCCACGGCTGAATTGGCCTTTTAACAAATTCCCATTAAATTGATGAAAATACAGAAAATGTGAAATTTCGCAGACGTCTGCGAAATATTTATCGTTGTACGATTCTTGGCCTGTCAAACGGCAATCGACTGGGAGAGACAGCGGAGCGGTCATAAAACATTCGCAGCGGGATGTCCCCCGCCGGCTGTGACCGGAATGGTTTTGAGAATGGGGATTTTAGGGGCTAGGGGACGAGCACTTTGCGGATTTGGGCGATGGCCCAGTCCAGGTCTTCGTCGCAGATGATGAGGGGCGGCGCGAAGCGGATGGTCATCTCGTGGGTTTCCTTGCACAGCAGGCCGTGTTCCTTGAGTTTTTCGCAGAATGGCCGGGCCGGACCGGCTTCTTTGGTGAGCTCAACCCCAATGAAGAGGCCCTTGCCGCGGATTTCCTTTACAAAAGGAGAGTTCATCTCCTCCAGTTTCTTTTTGAAATAGGCGCCTTTGGTGGCGCTTTTTTCGACCAGCTTTTCTTCCACAATCACTTCGAGGGCGGCAACCGCAACGGCGCAGGCAAGGGGCGACCCGCCAAAGGTGGAACCATGCTCGCCCGGTTTGAATACCCCAAGCACCTCTTTATTGGATGCAACGGCAGAGACCGGCAGCATGCCGCCAGAGAGGGCTTTGCCCATGCAATAGACATCGGGGACGACCCCTTCGTGCTCGCAGCAGAAGGTTTTACCGGTACGGCCAAACCCGGTCTGAATTTCGTCGGCCACCAGCAGCACGTTGTTTTTGGTGCAAATCTCGCGGCAGGCCTTCAGGTACCCTTCGGGGGGAATGACCACACCGGCCTCACCCTGAATGGGCTCCACCATAAAGGCGCAGGTGTTGGGCGTAATGGCCGCCTCCAGCGCTTTGGCATCGCCATAGGGAATGATTTTGAATCCGGGGGTAAACGGTCCAAATCCTTTACGATAATCTTCATCCGAAGAGAAACTCACAATTGTGGTGGTTCTGCCGTGGAAGTTACCATGACACACGATGATTTCGGCCTGATTCTCAGCGATGCCTTTTTGCGTGTAGCCCCATTTACGAACGGCCTTCAATGCGGTCTCCACCGCTTCGGCGCCGGAGTTCATGGGCAGTACCATCTCCATGCCAGTCATTTCGGCGACGGCTTTGTACATGTCGCCCAGACGATCATTGTGGAACGCGCGACTGGTCAGGGTGCAGCGGTCGGCCTGGTCTTTCAGCGCCTGGACGATTTTGGGGTGACGGTGCCCCTGATTGAGCGCGGAGTAGGCGCTCAGCATATCCATGTATTTGTTTCCGTCTGTATCCCATGCCCACACGCCTTCGGCTTTGGCAAATACCACAGGCAGGGGATGATAGTTGTTTGCACCGTATTTCTCGGTCAACTCAATGATTTCTTTTGTGGTTGGCATCCAAATCTCCTTAAGTAAATGAGCCAAATCAATTGCAGATGCATTCACCCGCTGTGCCGATGCAATGCGCCTGAAAAACAGATTGTTCAGACTACCTTTTTCCAGTCGAGAATCAACCCTTTAGGTTTCATGCAATGATGACAATAATTAATTGCATATGAATCGTTTTCGAGGAAGAACGCATGGGGGGGGACGGGAGTCATCACCCACTTTCCACACACGCGCCGCCCCCCTGCGCTGAAGGCGTGCAGTAATGGCTACTGCCGCAGCCCGACGGCTCTGTATCTTCGACACAGGGAGACACACATTGATGGTTGTCCAAACAAATGCCATTGGGATCTCCGGATGGTGTCGTGCAGCTGTTCGCTCCCTGTTCACAGTCGGTTGAGGTCTCAGCCATGTCCGCGTCCCGATAGCAAATGCCGCCGTAACATATGATTCGCTCATCGACACATACTTCCTGACCATCCACTTCGGCACACTTTTCCTGCGTTGCATCTTCGCAGAAACTCATATGACATGACGTGCCGCAGTAGCAATCATTCCAGGTGTCCTCATCCACAACCAGCGTAAATTCCATTCCCTCTTCGCACGCGGTGTTGCTGCAATCCACTGAGTAACTGAAGGGGGTGGCGTCTGCTGCGCAATCCGCGGGACAATTGCAGCTATCTTCGTATGGCGAATCGCATGTGCCATTTGGGCAGGCCGCACATATGGAGGCGCCCACAAGCGCGGCGCATTCAGGTGGGCCGGCAGTGTTGGCGATAAGTGTCAGTCCGTCGCAGCACTGGGGGGCATCCGGAATCACAGGAACCGCACCGCCCGCGACGACGCAGGACGTGTCCACTGCGGTATCCGTTTTCGAATCCGTAGTGGTATCTGCCGCTGTGTCCGAAACAGAATCAGTGTCAGTGTCCGTGTCCGAATCCGCATCCGTGTCCGTGTCCGAATCCGCATCCGTGTCTGTGTCCGAATCCGCATCCGTGTCTGTGTCCGAATCCGCATCCGTATCTGTGTCGGAGTCCGCATCCGTGTCTGTGTCCGAATCCGCATCAGTGTCTGTGTCGGAGTCCGCATCCATATCCGAATCTGAGTCAGCGTCTGTATTTACGCCGCTGTCAAAATTCGAATCCGTGCTGGTGCCATCTTCCGACTCGGTGCCGGTGGCCGAGGCGGTGTCTGCGGTCGTTGCGGTGTCGCTGTCGCCGTCGGGTACCCCCTGCTGGCTGGTGCAGGAAAAGATAGACAAAATGGTGAACAGAGCGGGCACATAACAAAACCATAAGCTCAAATTATTTTTCACGTTGGGCCTCCTCAGGAAACAGCGCATGACGGGAATTCATTCGCTTTTTCTGAATATATCGGAATTCATCAATAAAAGGTTCCCAAAAAATCAGCCTATTAAACCAGGCCTGTCATAAAAGGGTCGTGTTCTTCAGAACGCCCCGAAGGGGCCAAAGCATAACAGCCCCGCGCAACGCCCGGGGGTCTGTTGAATTAATTATGTTTTTTGCCCTAAAAGGGCGTTCCAGATAAATCATCAGCTGAAGCAGGGATACAGCAGTTACAGATGAAAGCGGATGCAAATCCCTTTGAGCGTATTCAGCTTATGTTTAAACGACGATTGCCCACCTTCGCTAAGGCTTTGGCGCGGAAAGGTCGGGAGAGGGCAGAGGGGCGAGCACAGGCTTCTTCTCCTTTCCCCAAAATCCAAACGCCCCCCGGGGGAAGGCCGGGAAGGGGCTGTCTCGCGAAGATCGTACCCCGCGGTTCAGACCCTCCTACTCGTCACTTATTTTCGTTTTATCTGGGCAATTATACAGTCATGAACGTGAAACTGAGCTCAATGGAACAGTCAATGGCATTGCCGCGCAGGAATCCATTGCGCGCTGTCGGCGGGATCCCCGAACGGCGTCGGGGATGACCTCTGGCGCTTTGGAACGCTGCGATCCCGATTGCATTTTCTCGGTGTGATAGCGCTGGCTACAGACTCGTGGGATTCTGGCCGGGAACTCGGTAATAGGTGCCCTGGTCTGTGTGGTCGGCGGTGATGAGGCCGGCGGCCTGGAGGCGATGGATGATGTCGCTGGCGGTGGGTTCGTCGAGGCCGTGGCTGTCGCAGATGTCTTTGAGGGTGCAGGGGCGACGCATGAGGGTTTCGCGGACGTTTTTATCCACATCGTTAAACTCGTGCAGCTGTTTCTGCGATCGGTGGCGCTTTTCGAATTTGGCGATGGGCACCGCTTTGGGGCCCAGGATGGATTTGGCCAGTTCGAGGGTGTCTTCGTTGCAGGGCAGGGCGCCCCGCTCGGGAACCGGGGGACGTACGGGGGTATTAATATCAATGCGGTCGCACTTGACGCGCTTTGTGATGGCGGCGATTTTTTCAATACTTTCGCGATCATCGTTAATATCGCGGATGAGCATGACTTCCAGTCGGACCTCGCCCGGGTGGGCGTTGGTAACCGCGACCAGTGATTCAACGATGTCATCAAAGTTCAGGTCCGGATGGGGTTTGTTGATGCGTTCGAAGGTCTCCACATCGCCGGCGTCCAGAGAGGGGGCCAGAATGTCGGCCTTGAGCGCCGCAGCCGCCATGTCCGGGTTGGTGAGCAGCACGGCGTTGGTGATGAGCAGCACTGGTGCATCCGATAGCTTTTTCAATTCATCGATGAGTTCGCCAAGGTGCAGGTACAGGCCCGGCTCGCCCGACCCTGCAAGGGTAATCACATCCGGGGCGGGCCCTTCTTCGAGGGCCTCTTTCACATCGCTGATGATTTCCTCAATGGTGTAAAAGTCTTCCCGTTCCACCTGGAGGCAGTCGGTCTCGCCAAGTTGACAGTAAATGCAGTCGAGTGGACAGACCTTGTGAGGTACAATGTCCACGCCCAGTGATAATCCAAATCGCCTTGAAGGGACGGGGCCGTAAATTCTCATGCCCCCCCGTGTAAACGAATTTGTTTTTGGGCGCCACAACTATTTTAGTCGCGATGTTTTTTCACCGCAGCATCCATCGCGCGCACAACCGCCAAAATGGAATAACTGCTTTCATTTTAAGATTGCACAGGTCTATTTTATTTCGCCGTATTTTTCGGGAATAGTCGATTTGGATACCTTGTGCCATATGGTGCCCAGCATCATTTTGTGGGCGTCTTCGATACGTTTCTCGACACGTGCACGAATAATATCCACTTTTTTCAGCTCTTCGAGCTGTTTGATTTCGTCCGGTGTGATGAGCATTTGACTGTTTCGAATCACATCGGTTTCAAGGTCGATAACCTGAAAGAACAGTCGCGGGTGTTTCTCGTCATTGTTTTCAACTTTGGGACGAATCAGCGCGAGGTTGCGTCCATCGGTGGATTTGGCGGGCAGATCGTCGTCTCGGATTTTAAAAGCGGAGTCACGCCATTTAGTGAGGTAAATCCAATGGGCTTTCGTCAGTTCTTTTTTTACCTGTTCGCTGGCGGGTTTTGTAATTGATTTAAAACCGGTGTCATTTTTCACGCCGGCAAAGCACTTGTCGTTCCATGCATCTGTCAGTGCCACATAACAGCGGGGACAGTCATCCGTGACGGTCATTTCGCGCAGGATGTCAACGGCGGGTTTCACCTGCTCCATCTGAACCAGAGTGCAGGCGGCGTCTTTGCGGAATAAAAGGTTGCTGGGATTGATTTCGATGGCGGCCTTGAGCAGTTCAAGCGAATCTGCGTAATTTTCATCCCTGTAGTGTTTCATGGCATCGTTGTATAAGCGAACGGATTTCATCTTTTGCTGTTTATTCAGGGTGGGACCAATGTTGGGATCGAGTGCAGGGAACTCAATTTTCACTGAATCTGCGGCAGCATTGGATTCCGGTGAAGCGTTGGCTGTACCGGCACTGCCAGTGGGGCCGGGCAGCGACGACAGATCCGCTATCCAGAAGTCACCAAGAGACTTGCCATCGTCGCCCCGACCGCCAAACAGGTAGTATTTGTTTCCAATGATGGCGCCACTGGCCCGATATCGCGCCACCGGGTAATCGTCCTTAGGCATTATCTGTTGCCATCGCTTCTGCGCGATGTTCAGACGCCAGAATTCCCGGTTGATGGCGGCACCATACCCCCCTTCGCCAACAGTACCGCCAAACATGTAAATGGCATCGCCATGACGAACCGGCGCGCTGTGCCCTCTTGGCAGAGGTGACATTGGGGTGTAAAGGGATTTCCACTCTTTGCTGCGCCAGTCAAGCAGGCGAAGCGCCTCATCCCCTTCGGCGAGACAGACCGCACTGTCGCCGTCAACGCCGCACCAGCTCCAGAATGATACGTCCAGTTTTTTTCCACTCATACTGATGGGGCGCCAGGTGTGGTTTTTCATATGGTATGCAATCACAGGATTTTTCAGAATACACCCGTGAGATTCAGCGCCGTTTATCCATACAATCTCATCGCCGTCTTTCAGTGTGGCATAGCCGTAGCGCGCAGCCGGGGGCATTCCCGAGGTGGCCAGTTTTGTCCATTCTTTCTTTTTCATATCCAGGATAAACTGTTGATTGCTGGTAAAGATGCCTGGTGTGAAGACCCATTTTCCGGGGGATAGCTCAAGAGGGACTCCCAGCATATCGCCGCCCTGAGGTGCGTTGCTGTCATTGGGAACAACCACCGGTTTCCAGCACTTGCTGGTGGGATAATACTGCCACAGGTCACTGAATCGCTCGGAGTCGTGGGTATTATAATTGCGGTTTGCGCCACCGAACATATACAGATCGCCATCGTATTCAAATAGCGCAGCGCCATAACGTGGGTCCGGAAAACCGCAGTCGGCGCCGGTGGCGTCGTC
>JAFGWT010000188.1 GCA_016937015.1 Deltaproteobacteria bacterium
AATAAACGTAGTCTTCATTGTGAATTCTTAACGGCTTCATGAATAACCTCCCTGTGTTTGGCGGTTACCTCTTCGTCCGCTTTTTCACTTTGTTGCAAAAAATCGTAAAACCCACATGATTTCAGTATGCGCGGTTTGGGTGGGTTACCTATTGCACACAAAGACGTGACTGGCCTAGTTTGTCTTGGTACAATCACGCTTAAGTTTGACTGTTTTAAAAAAAGGTGGGCAACGAAACGGCGATCCGTTTTCTGGAGGAAATACATAATGCAACGAAGTATTTTATTTTTAATTTGTGTGGTTTTAAGTGCAACGGCTTTGGGGTGCACCAATGAAAATGGAGGCGAGAAGGATAGCGAAAAGGATACCGGGACAAACGATGTCAATAGTTTGGGCAATGATAGCAGTAGCAACCTCCTTTGCAAAGAAGGTGAAAAAGCCTGCCAAAATAATCAGTTGGTAAACTGCGAAACGGGAGAATGGAAAGTTTGGGATGATTGCGGGTTTCGTGGGTTGAGCTGTACCGTTGTGCAAGGCGTGTATCTGTGCATGGAAGGCACTCCTGCTGGAACAGATACCGGAACCGTAGACGATACAGATACCGGCATTCACAATGGGACGGAAACCGAAAGCGCCAAGGAAACGGAAACCGAAAGTACAGATGATACCAATATTGACACAGGTAATGCTACTGACACAGAGACGGACACAGAGACGGACACGGAATCTGGTACATCCACTACCACGGTGGACGGCGGTGACACTGCATCAAATAATTATGATAGTGATAGTGACAGCGGCAGCGATGACACCGGTGCAGGTTGCAGCATTGATGAGTTTGAGACATTTGACTCCGCTGTCCCATCCGGATGGACTGTGATAAGCACGGTTGGCGGCGGTTCAGGTTCCGGTGCAGGTTCCGGTTCAGGGAGTGGAAGCGGCGCCGGGGAAATTTCCGACGTCGATCCTCTGAAAACCTGGCATCATACGACCGTTGAGGATGAAAGCAATCCCTATGACGGCATGGATGGCGGATACATGGCCATAGGTGGTTACACCGGTCTGAATGAAAGTCTGGAAACCGGATTCTATCCGGTTGATTCCTGCAAAACGGTTACCCTTTCATTCACCCATTATTTCGACGACTACGGTTCGCGTACTGGCGTGACCGAAGATCGCGGTGAAGTATGGGTAGTGGGAGATACACCACCCTGGACGCTGGTTGCTACATACAACGAAAACGCGGACAAGGAACCACAGGAAGAGGAACTGGATTTATCGTCCTATATTCTTGGACAATCGATGTTCAAAGTGAAATTCGTATTCACAGACGAAGCAAAAGGCAATTACGGCTGGGCGGTTGACAACGTCGAAATCACTGCAGAGTAAAAACCTTTATTTTGAGTAATTCCAACTGCACTTCTTTTTCCGTTCCCTGGTAACTTTTTTTGCAACAAAATTCTCGAGCGGCCGATGGGGGGGCATGATTTTACCGAGGCAATTTCTACCAAATGCAATATATTTTATTACCACACAATACGTAAACCACCCAAACCGTTGTTGGTGAAATCTTTGGGAAAATCGATTCTCGCCTCTGATGAACGGTCCAGTTGCGTGATGGCCTCATGGCTTAAAAGACAAAAGGATGAATTCGATTCTCATTGTCCCGTTGATTATCGGCCGGGGTCCCGTTGATTATCGGCCGGGGTTTCTTCAGTCGGTTTCTCCAGTATACGGATTATAATCAAGGTGGGTCAAATCAATCGAAAAAGCGTCCCTGAAACGGGTTCAAGTGGACAAATGCGGTGCCTCGTGGTAGGTCCGCGGCGTTATGAGTACCGTACTTAAACGCGAAATCAATAAACGAAGAACATTTGCCATTATCAGTCACCCGGACGCTGGTAAAACCACTATTACCGAAAAGCTGTTGCTTTACGGCGGGGCTATTCAAACCGCAGGCGCGGTGAAGTCCAAAAAGACCGATCGTGCGGCCCGAAGTGACTTTATGGAAATGGAGCAGCAGCGCGGCATCTCCGTATCAACCGCGGTGATGAGTTTTGAGTATGGCGGATTCGCGATGAATCTGCTGGACACCCCCGGCCACAACGATTTTTCAGAAGACACCTATCGTACCCTGACAGCGGTGGACTCGGTAATGATGGTCATTGACTCCACCAAAGGGGTTGAGACTCAGACCCGCAAGCTGCTCGATGTGTGTAAAATAAAAAAAACGCCGGTTATCACGCTGATGAACAAGCTTGACCTGGAGGGAATGGAGCCGCTGGATCTTATCGACAACCTCGAAAAAGAGCTGGGGGTAGAGTGTGTGCCCATGAACTGGCCCATCGGCAAGGGCAGGGAGTTTAAGGGCGTATACGATTTGCGTTCCGGTGAGGTACAGTTTTATCTCTCGCATCGGCAGGATCGCAAAAACGATGTGGCAGTAATCGATTTGTACAGCGATGATGCGGAGATGCTGGTGGGGGAACATGAGATTGCCAAGCTGCGGGAAGAAATAGATATGGTGAAGGCGCTCACCCCCGAACTGGATATGGCGCGTTTTAACCGCGGCGAAATTACACCGGTGTATTTTGGGTCAGCTCTCAATAACTTTGGCGTCCAGACGGTGCTCGACGCTTTCAGTACAATTGCGCCGCCACCGGGGCCACGGGAAGCAGTGAGTCGGGTAGTTGAACCCAATGAGGAAAAGTTCACCGGGTTTGTATTTAAAATTCAGGCCAATATGGACAGAAACCACCGGGATAGAATGGCGTTCATTCGCATTTGCTCCGGGGTTTTCAACCGGGGCATGACCTTAAGGCACGTGCGCACGGGCAAAGACAGCATCGTGCGCAATGCGCTCACGTTCCTCGCCCGAAACCGCAATCTGGTGGAAACCGCGTATCCCGGCGATATTATCGGCATTCCCAATCATGGCACCATTCGCATTGGCGATACGTTCAGCGAAGGCGAAGATGTGCGAATTACCGGTGTGCCCAGTTTCGCTCCGGAGCTGTTTCGCCGCGCCCGTCTGCGTGACCCCATGAAAGCCAAGGCACTGGGCAAGGGACTGGCGGAGGTTTGCGAAGAAGGCGCCGCCCAGCTGTTTCGGCCCTTAAGCGGCTCAGACTATATCATCGGTGCGCTTGGGGAACTGCAGTTTCAGGTCATCGCCTCCAGACTGATGAATGAATATCGTGTGGATGCCACTTTCGAGGGCATTCCCCGCAACGTATGTCGCTGGGTGATTGCCGACGACGAGACCAAACAGGAAATCATTAAGCGCTACGAGCGCGATCTCTTTTTCGATGGCAGCCAGAACCTGTGCATTCTCTCCGACAACCTCTTCCGATGCAATCAGATTGCCGACAAATTCCCCAAGGCAAAACTGAGCAAGATTATGGAAATTCAATAACCCGGCGGTGCGGGGCGGTACGGGGCTCCTGAATCGGTCTATTCCTCAAATGGGCCGAGGTCGGAAGGATTGGCTCTGGTTTGTCCCAGTCTGTCGAGGGGCGTTTGTGCAACGGGCGCGCCGGCGTTGAGCCATGGGGCGCCGGCTGCGGGCATAAGGTCCTCTATGACGGCCGTTGTTGCGTTGGAGAGGTTTGCAAACCAGGAGGCGTCAAAGTCGGTCTCCCGGAGTTCGCTTTGATTGGGGACGTAGGCTGCGGCGCTGTCTTCTGAAATGAAGGTGCCCGAAATCCAGATATTTCCTTCGAACGTCTGCGCATCCACGGTGGAGGCATCGGTGGTCAGCAACTGTCCGTTTGGGTTGCTCGAAATTGAATTTCCCTGCACCCTCACTGCCACAACGATGTTGTTCACTATCGTGTTGCCGGTTGAGTCATTGATGACCCCCAGCGCCTGATTGCTGTTTGATGCCGTGATAAACAGATTGTGGGCCACCAGATTGTGGCTTGCCCCCAGGGCGGGATTGTCTGTTTCCTGCCAGAAGCTGACACCATGCCGGGTGGGAAACGCAAAGATGTTATTGAACACCCGACTGTTGCGCACCGAGGTAAAGTTGGGTCCCTGGGCACCGCTGTGGTGGAAATAGTTGCCTTCTATCCACATAAAGTCCGAGGCGCCGCGACCGCCGGTGAGCGAATCGCCTGCCACCGCGTCGCATTCAGGGCTGTCGTAGTCGATACCCGTATCGTTACAGGTCGACAGGGGGTCCGCATTGATCTGAAAATCCGAAGACGACGTGTTGTACGTTTCGTTGAACCTGGCGATGTTCCAGTCGCTGCCGTTGCTTAAGTAAATACCATGACCGTCGTCGTTACCCACATCGTGGGCCATACACCCTTCAATCACGTACCAGTCTGACTGACCGGTAAAAAACGGATCTCTGCTCTGGTCGTGACCGTCGCAGTTCAGCACCGCGATGCCCACCTGGTGTTCGTTCGACGCGTAGTCCAGCCCCACTGATCTCACGCCGTAACTGCCGCCGACCAGCTCAAAACCGTCGGCCGCAATGTAGTTGGCGCCCTCAAAGTTAAAGCAGGTGCGACGACCCGAATCGCAGCAAGTGACTGTCACGCCCAAAGACCCGTCGGCGTTGCGCTTTCCATACAGCACTATTGGGTCATCGTAGGTGCCGCTCTGAGATTCATCCAGTTCAAAGCATCCCGCATAATCGCCAGTTAAAAAGGTAACCTGGGTGCCGGGGGACGCAGCAGCCAGTCCCGACACCACATCCGTGGGATTGTCCAAAGAGCTGCCATCGCCGCTGCCGTTGGGACTGACAAAAATATGCGCGGATGGGGTCCAGCTCGCATCGGTGTAGTAACGGTTGAAACGCTCATCGAATCCAAAGAAAGTTTCGCCCCGGGTAACGGCCGACGCTGACGGGACCGCAACCAATTCTGAAGCGGTATCCATCGCGCTTTCTGTTTCGGTGTCAGTGGCGCTTCCGGTTTCAGAGTCCACAGCGCTGTCGCTTTCCGTGACGGAGTCGCTTGCTGGCTCTGTATCAGCCACGCTGCCTGTATCAGCCGCGCTGCCTGTATCTGTATCGACAAGGGAGTTGGTGTTGGTATCGACCTGACTGTCTGTCTGAGTGTCCGCCACCGTCCCGGATTCAGTGTCGGTGGGGATGTCTGATACGGTATCCGAGCTGCTTTCGCTCTGGGTATCCCCAATTGTGTTTGATGACGTGTCGATACCACTTTGTGTGGCCGTATCCCCGGCACTGTCCGCGGACGAATCCCCCACACTGTCTGAAGCGGAATCCCTCATGCTGGCGGACTCGGTATCAACACTGCTCTCCGTATCATCGGAGGCGCCCGATGTTCCGGTTGGCTTCACATCATCTGAGCATCCGGTAAGGAGCAGTCCGGTCATCACCAGTGCCCAAAGATAATATCCGTGAGAATGCTTAACTGATTTGCGCTTCAACATCCAAAGGGTCCTTTCGTTGGCTATGGCCATCGTTGGCTGTTACCATCAGTTCAGGGCACTCCGGGCACGTCAGCCCAGTGCAGTGATCCGATGGCATGAGCCACGATTTTAGCTGCTCTTTAATCTTTTTGAAACAGTCAGATGTTTCATTACTGGATGGGTTTGGGCTGCTGACAGGATAAATTAAAGTCCAAGAGGGTCCAGTGCCGCAATGGTTTTTGGCATGGCCCGCGTTTTTCAGTGTTCCGCTCTGGCAGCGAAGTAGGCTTCGGGGTCTTCCAGATAGGCGAGAGAGTCCCGGATGGAAGCCATGTGGTCCTGCTCCAGTTTGCCAAGGTATGCAAAGAAAGTGGCTTCTTTGGGGGTGGTGGCTTCCCTCGCCAGTCGAAAGTAAAAATCAGCTGCTTCCATCTCGAATTGAGCGGCTTTTTTAAGACACGCAATATCATCGTCATCGTGCTGCTTTGTCTCATCTTTTTGGTAGTCGAGTTGCCCAAGGGTTTGCGCCAGAGTCGAATCAGCTTCTGTAAGTGTGATTTCCTCGGGCCATTTTCCTGTCTCCACCATGGCGTCATGTCGCTCGATAATCCATTTCTGATGCGCAAATTCCTCAGCTGCCAGATGGGTGAGCAATTTTCTGACCACCGGGTTTTGGGAGCGATGGGCCTCTGCCAGATAATATTTTTCTTCACGGGCCTCGTTGTCGATGGCGATTTGCAATGACGAAATCTTTTTCATTGTTGTCTCCGTTGTCTCCGTTGTCTCCGCGTTGGGGCATGTCGTCCATTTTTGCCAAAGAGAATACAGTTTGTGTGCCAGCTTGCACCGCCTGTTGCAGAGCAGGGGATTATCGCCTGTTTTTAAGCGACCTGGATACCCTGCAAAAAATTTTATGCGCAAAAAAATGGCTCACCGGGACACTTCAAATGAGACAGAGTCATCCTGGAGTGTCTCAACTCAGGCCGTCAGCAATGATGTGGGGAAAGATTTGTGTGCGACGGATGCCAATTGGCTGGCAGATGGCTACTTGGTGGCAGTGCCGGTGTCGGCTGCGCTGGTATCCGCGTCTGTGTCGGTTGCGCTGGTGTCCAAGCCTGTTGTGTCTGTGGTGTCCACGCCTGTGGTGTCTGTGGTGTCCACGCCTGTGGTGTCCACGCCCGTGCCACTGTCCACAGTGCTGTCCACGGTGCTGTCCACGGGTTCTTCGCTGTCGTCAGTAACGGACTCGGTGTCCACAACCAGCCATTCCGTATCGGCCAGTTTTTCCACGAACGGCCATTTCTTACCGCCGTAGAAGCCCATGTGATCCAGCCATACGTCGAATTTTCTGGCGCCCTGTTCAGGGGCAACCACTTTAACCTGAATGTTGATGATGCGGTTGGGATCAAACACAACGGGTTTGCCCCATCCTTCCTGAAGAAACTCGTCCCAGGAAGCGTGATACTCGCGCCATGCGCCATCCAGCACAAAGCGCTTTTTGTGGAAGTCATAGCATTTTTCCATGGCGTCTTCATCGCAGATACCGCCGTCTGTCAGTGGCGCGGCTTCGGGCATGGCCAGAACCACTTCCACCACGCTGTCGCCAGTTGCCCACATGACAAACCCTTTCTGGCCCATCTCAGCCAGACAGCGCGGTTCCTTCATGATGTCGCCGGTATTGTCGTACTTCAGCTCAAATTCCTCACGGCCGGACTCATCCACCCAAATATGGCCCTCAGTGTAAATGGAACCTGCGGGACCGTATGCAGATCCGGTGACCACGTATTTGCCGTCGGTGTCCCCTTCGTAGTTATCCATAAACACGTGTCGGTTTGTTTCGTCTTCAAATTTGGAATCGATGACGCTGGCAAATTTCCAGTCGTCACTGCAAATGGGTTCGCCTTCGTCGTCATAACGGCCATCCGAAAAGAAGGCGGGAATGTTGCCGTTGGCATCCCGTTGCAGTTTGTCTCTGTCGTCGGAATCCCGGCGGGCATAGAACAGATAGTTGGCAAAGTACAGGCCAAATCCAAGGCCTTCGCCAGCCACTGTCCCCGTCATGTGAAATGACTGGGTGCTGCCAAATTTGTCAAATATAGCGGCATCGTTGTAATCGTACCCTTCGTTGACGGCACAATCAGTGGGAGCCGGACTGAGATTCTCATCGGTCAGTTCGCCGTTTTCGTCCACTTTTTTACACATGGGAGAATCCTTGGCCCGGGGGGTAACAAAGTCGATGTCCGTATTGGGATCGTCAAACATATATAGATAGCCACGGCCTTCTTCTGCCGCGATACCTTCAGCATTGTAGTGATTTGACTGCTCGAATTCCGTCAGCAGATATGTGATGGCGTATTCGGGGTTGTGCTCTGTCGAATACGTGTCATCCTTTTCGGCAGCGCATCCGGTCAGCACACCTGGGAGCAGCCAGGCTGCAAGCAATACTGTCAGTTTAAAGTTCTTCATAATTAACACCTCAGTTTTTAATATGTTTACCCAACTCATTATCGAGTCAACAGTTCCATTGTCATGGCGTTTTTCAAAACGCATTTTAGAACACAATTAGGGTCGATTTACAAGTAAACATTGGCTCAACATAATCGAACCTGTCGAAAAATATCTCAAAAAAATAACTGCCACCAAATCATAGTCCGATTTATCAGACAAAAAAGGGAGTTGCGATTAAAATGGGCATCACTTCTTTTCTATTAACGAATCAAAGTTCACCACAGGGTTTTTAATAAAGATCAGCTCTCCCCATTGCAAGTCCAGGTTTGTCATCAGGAATTGATTGCCAGCCTGAAAAACGCGTTGCCTTGAATCAGGCCAAATCCCCCCTTTCGGACACTTTCTTCATCATATCGTTCAACTGAATCGCCAGGTTCACGCGGATTCCAGATGGCGAACGGCACCGGGTCACTGTCATGGGCGCCTGTCTCCACCGGAGTGGGATGGTCGGGCAAAATGGAAACCGTGGCTTCGATGCCGCTTTTCTGTATGCCCTCCAGTATGGGTTTGACCAGTCGCTCATCGAGGTACTCAATGCATTTGATTTTCAGTGCCAGATTTTTTTCGTGACCGGCTTCGTCAGTGGCTTCAACATGCACGTACACCACATCGTGACGGGCAAGGGCGTCCAGCGCGGCCTGCGCTTTGCCCTCGTAGTTGGTGTCGTGCAGGCCGGTCGCGCCTTCAACAACAATTTTTTCCATCCCCGCAAGGACCCCCAGTCCCTGCACCAGGTCCACTGCGGAGATGACGGCCCCGCTTTTTCCGTACAGGGTTTGAATTGTGTCCATGTGCGGACGTGTTCCAGGGGACCATGTCCATATGGCGTTGGCCGGATCCTTGCCAGCGGCAATCCGCTTGAGATTGACGGGGTGATTTTCGAGTATCTTCCGCGCTTTGTCATGCAGTTCCACCAGCTTGCGGGCAGTGGTGTCTGCGTTGGCGGTTTTGGCTTTGGGGTAGAGGCTGATAGCATCAACGCCCACAAAGTCATGGGGGGGCGCACATTCCACATCGGGTACCGCCCAGCTTTCGTCGAGAACCAGCAGGTGTCGGTAGCTGACCCCTGGATGGAAACGAAGCGGCGTGTCGCCATCTTCTTCCCCCAGCGCCTTTTGAAGGTCTGCGATTATTTCATGGGCTTCCGCATTCGAAATGTGTCCGGCGGAGTGATTTTTGATTTTGCCGTTCGTGTCGATGGTGAGCAGATTGCATCGCATGGCCACATCCGCCGGTTTGAGCGCCACCTGCATGCTCGCCGCTTCCAGAACCCCGCGGCCCTTAAAGCAGACACGGGGATCGTATCCCAGTACCGACAGGTTGGCGACTGCCGATCCGTTCGACATCCCCTCTGGAATGGTGGCGAACAGGCCGGTTTTTCCCATTTTGGCGATAAAATCAATATGCGGCTTCCGTGCAACCATCAGTGGCGTTTTGCCGTTTAGAGCTGCCACCGGATGATCACTCATGCCGTCCCCAAGTATAATGATGCTCTTCATGGGTTACTGATACTTTCCTTTAAGATAGGTTTTAAACGCCTCGTAATCCACTTTCATGCTATCGAAGGATTCGGGTTTGGAATCCAGATCGCTCAGGCACGCGGGCAAAGGCGGTTCCACACCGGTGATGCGGCGTACTTCATCGGGAAATTTTGCAGGATGCGCGGTCTCAAGGCAAACGGCCGCCATATTCGCATGTTGTGGCACATCATTAAAATAGGTTTCGAGACCGGCCCAACCCACCGCGCCGTGGGGCTCAATCAGTGTGGCGTATTTTTCGTAAACGGACCGGATGGTGGCGCGGGTCTTCTCATCACTGATGCTGACGGCATAAAAATCCCGGCGCAGTGCATCCATATCCGGTTTCTTCAGCATTGCTCCGGTTTCGTCCAGGTGACCGCCGTACAGATCAACCAGCCGGGCCAGGTTTGACGGATGCCCAACGTTCATCGCGTTGGAAATGCACACCCTTGAGGGTTCAATTTTTCGGTACACGCCGCTTTCCACAAAAAGCGGAACTTCATCGTTGGCGTTGGTGGCCACCACAAATTTTTCAACCGGCAATCCACCCTTAAACGCAAGAACGGCGCCCATCAGGTTGCCAAAGTTGCCGGAGGGTACGCAGATAATCACCTTTTCGCCATTGCCAATATCCGCGATACGGGATGCGGCATAAATGTAATACACGGATTGAGGCAGCAATCGACCGATGTTAATGGAGTTGGCGCTGGACAAATTGAGCCTTGCCAAATCCGCATCTGCGAATGCCCGTTTTACCAGCGCCTGACAGTCGTCGAATTTTCCATCCACCGAAATCATCGATACATTATCGCCCAGAGTGGTCATCTGTTTGCGCTGACGATCGGATACTTCATCCCTGGGAAAAAGAACCAGAACGCGAATTCCCTTTACCCCCAAAAACGCATGGGCCACAGCTGAGCCGGTATCACCGGATGTTGCGGTGAGAATCAGCAGCTCGCGGTTCTGCCGATTTACCAGACGACCGATGGCGCGCCCCATAAACCGCGCCGCAAAATCTTTAAATGACGCACTGGGACCGCGGTCGAGACGGAGGATATGGCGGCGTCCGGAAACATTCTCGATAGGCACATCGAAGTCGTATGCGTCAGCGCAGATTTCCTGCAATTCAGCATGGGAAAATGTGTCGCCATATTGAGATAAAACGGCGGCGGCCAGCTCCGGATAAGGCATTTGGGATGCATTCTTTAAAAAATCGGCGGACATTTTCGGGATTTGAACTGGCAAATAGAGTCCCCTGTCCGGCGCCTGTCCCTGCAATAGCGCGTCGGCCAGTGATACTTCAGGTGCGGATTTGTTGGTGCTGTAAAACTTCATATCTCTCTCTATGCTTTCAAAAGCCGTTGCGCCCCTGCAACGGCTTTTGCGCCTTTGTAATACCGATTGGCGCTGTTGACCAGACCTATCGGCACGGCCGTTGACCGTTTTTACCTGTTTACTTGTTTACTTCTTTGCCTGCGTTCCGACAGTCACCTCGGCGTTGACCCAGGTTCGACGGACAACAGGGCTTTTAATGACTCGGTGTAATCCGCTTTAAAAACGCCCACCTCGGTAAAAATCGCTGTAACCAGATGATTGGGCGTCACATCAAAGGCCGGGTTTCGAACAGGGACGCCCTCGGGCATGATTTGCTCCCCGTTAATATGTGTGACCTCCGATGCGTCCCGTTCCTCAATGGGAATGTCGTCACCACATGGGCAGTTCATGTCAATGGTTGAAACCGGCGCGGCGACATAAAATGGGACACCGGCGGCGTTGGCGGCGAGCGCAACGCTGTAGGTACCAATCTTGTTGCAGACATCTCCGTTGGCGGCGATTCTGTCCGACCCAACCACCACGGCGTCAATCTGACCACTGCGCATCAGAGAGGCGGCGGCGTTGTCTGCAATCACTGTCACGTCGATGCCGTCCTTTTTCAGTTCCCAGGCTGTCAGCTTGGCTCCTTGCAGTCTGGGACGGGTTTCATCCGCCAGCACTCGGATGGTTTTACCAGCCGCCACAGCCGAACGAAAGACCCCAAGTGCAGTGCCCCAGCCCGCTGTTGCCAGTGCCCCGGCAT
>JAFGWT010000189.1 GCA_016937015.1 Deltaproteobacteria bacterium
CGGACACCGGCATTATCACAGACACCGGGATTATCACAGACACCGGGATTATCACAGACACTGGGATCATCACCGATACCGGCATTATCACAGACACGGCGACAGCGGATAACAGTTGCCGGTATACCTGCCGAACGTCATGCGTATCGGACGGAGGCTGGGAGATGCTGGGGAATTGCGCTGTGCCGGGAACCGTATGCTGCTATGGCTGGTCTGAAGATACCGACCCGGTGGCGGCTGAATGCAACGGCGGCTTTGATATTCTGGATGGCGGGTATGTATGCGCCGGACCGCTTCATGGATATGCCTGGACGTCACCGGGAGAAATTGCCGGTGCATCAATTGAACCCGAGGATTTTGATGATGTGACTTCCGCTGCGACCCGTTTATGTGTGGCCGGGAATACAGTAGGGGATGAAAGTTGGGGGTCGGTGGGTGTTCTTGGGATTAATGCCGCGCAAATTCCTGGGGCTGTGGACAGGAACTTTGATAGCTGGTCAGGTGCGGATTCGTATGACGGTCTGTATGTGGATGTATCGATAAATATTAACACTCCTTTTACATTGCAGCTCCAAATTCAAACGTCGGTCGGCAATGAGTACTGCACGACGGTGAAAGACGGCGCCAACACTGTGCCCTTTGACGATTTGACAAAATGCTGGGAGTCAGGAAATCGGTCTTATGAAGATGACGGCAGACCCCCCATCGAATCAGTAATGCTGCTGGTGCCGGGGCATAACGAGGATGATATTTACTACGACTTCTGTCTGAATGGCCTGAGCGTGTACAAGGGGAGCGTTGTTGACACCGATTCGGATTCGTCCACAACACCTGACACTGCCCAGGAAACCTGTGACGGCGGCTTTGATATTCTGGCCGGTGGCTATGTGTGTGCCGGGGAAATTCATGGCTACGCCTGGACAACACCGGGAGCGGAGGATGGGTCGGAAATCGAACCGGAAGATTTTGCCGACATCTCAACTTCGGACTCTCGGCTGTGCGTATCGGGCAATACCGCTGCAAGCTACGATTCCATCGGGGGGCTGGGGGTGAATGCCAACCAGCCCCTGGGCAGCACAAATAATGCCGAGTGGACCGGTGCGGACGCCTGGTCGGGATTGAGAGTGGATGTGACTAAAAATGGCGCGTTCACCATGTGGGCGCTGATTTATACTGACAGCGGCGAATACTGCACCGAAATATCAGACGGCGTCAATTCCATTGACTGGGACGAGTTTTATACCGAGTGCTGGGGCAGCGACGGAGACCCGTACGATGGGGAAGATCCCATCGAACGGATATTGCTGCTGGTGCCCGGCGACGAGGCAGGGGAGATTGATTACAACTTTTGCCTGAACGAACTGTTGCCGGAGTGATTTGATTGTTACACCCGCCACACGCGCACGCCATTTTTCGACTGTTGCCGAGGGTAAAACCAAACAGCCGTGTTCGCCGGTACTTCCCTGTTTCGGGATGACGTACCATCGTCTCCTCACCATAATCCACCAGACATTCTTCGCTGGCGCACTGTGTATCAGAGGATATGCATCCCGGTTTCCCGCTTCATCACGAAGCCCTTTCACAAAGCGCATCACGCTCGCATGGTTTTGTGGATTGTCCAACGCCCTGTTTCTGCTGGTGTGACTGCAAAATGCAGCCAATGATGTTCACGGTATTGCAAGTGAAAGTGTGGAATGTTTTGAATGGGACGCTGGTATTGCATGCAACACCTGTGATTGTTTCGAAACAATACGCAGTACTGCATGCAGCAGCAGTGGTTGCATTCGATGCAAAAGTACTGCTTTTATGCAGCAACGGTTTCCATATTGGGCCGAACAGGAAAGAAATTGAATCTCCCCCTTTTCAAAAAAAGGGGGATGAAAGGGGGATTCCATTTGTTCTCCCCATAACGAGGGGAGGGGACGTTGACGGTGCTGGGTTGTTGACGTTACTTTTTGCGTTCGACGGTTAAGTCGAGCAGGTGGCTGGGGTTGACGTGCTTTAAGGCGCCGAGCATCACATTGCGCAGGGTGGGGTGGGTGTCCTGAACCGCGTCTAGCAGTTCGTTGACGTAACGGCGTTTGTGATCTTCCTGACCGCTGCAAAGCGCACAGGGCACAATGGGAAACTGCTGCTCGTCGCGAAGGGCGATGAGATCAGGCTCAGGCACTTCGATCATGGGTCGAATCACTTCGAAGCGGCCGTCGTCGGTGGTGTATTTGGGGGGCATGGCCTGCAGCTTGCCGCTGTAAAACAGATTCATCATGAGCGTGGCCAGGGTGTCTTCCCGGTGGTGGCCCAGCGCCACCTTGTTGCAGCCCAGTTTTTCGGCGCGGGTGTAAATGATGCCGCGACGCAGTCTGGAACAGATGGCGCAGGGCGTACCGCCTTCGGTGAGATTGCGCTGCACCACGGAATACGTGTCTTCCCGGGCGATCTCGTGGGGGATGCCGCTTTGTTCGAGCCATTCAATCAGCGGTGTGGGATCGACGCCGGGCTGGCCCTGGGCCACGTGGAGGGCGATGATTTCAATATTAAATGGCAGGCGCTTTTTCAATTCATTGAGCAGGTACAGCAGCCCGTAGGAATCCTTGCCGCCGCTGACAGCCACCATGATTTTGTCGTCGGGTTCGATAATGCCGTAGGCGCCAGAGGTTTTGGCGATTGTTTTGATGATTTTTTCGGTGAGAGACAAAACAGTGCTTTTCGTTGCGTTTGGTTTTAAATTGTTTTCGCTTTACCGGACTGCAGCCGCACGGCCATTTGAAGGGCGGTTTTCATGGCGGTGGCGTCGGCGATGTTTTTGCGGGCGATTTCGTAGGCCGTACCGTGATCGGGGCTGGTGCGAATAAACGGCAGACCGGCGGTCACATTGGTGGCGCCCCCAAACCCACTGAGTTTGAGCGGAATCAGCGCCTGATCGTGATAGGCCGCAATCACGCCGTCGTATTTACCGCCAAAGGCATCTCTGAACACCGCATCCGCAGGAATGGGTCCGGATATCCGCGCACCGTTTTCGCCATCGTGCGCTCTGCAAAATGGCGTCATGAATTCAACTTCTTCACGGCCCAGAAGTCCCCCTTCGCCCGCGTGGGGATTTAGTCCCGCCACAGCGATGCGCAGTGCTGATTTACCGGTATTCTGTTTCACCGTTTCGATGACATGTCTGAGGGTGCGGCTGTAGCGATGTTCATTGATGGTTTCGGGAATCTTCGAAAGTGGAATGTGAGTTGAAATCAGGCCCACCACCAGGGTTGGCGTGGCAAACACCATGGTCACATCGTCTTTTTGCAAATGGCTGCGTTGCGCCAGATATTCGGTATGACCGGTGAAGCCCGGCGCAATCTGCGCGATGCACTCTTTGGAGACCGGCGCAGTGCACAGGGCATCACAGGCGCCTGACTGAATGGCGGTTACCGCCTCTGCCAGGGCATTGAGCTGAATGTGGGCTGCGTCGATATTGGGAGTGAATACCGGCGCGTTGGGACCGGGAATATGGACAAAACGGATTTTGTTATCCGGCGTAACCGGCAGGACCGATGCCGAGACATCAAAGCCGTCTGCAGGCTGTTGCATCTGGCGACAAACTGCTTCAAAGGTGGGCCAATGCCCAAACAGCACCGGGGTGCAAATCTGTCTGGCCGCTTCCAGACTGGCAATTGTAATTTCCGGGCCAATGCCCGCCGGATCTCCCAGAGATATGGCGATAGTCGGTTTCATGGGCAGCTCTATACCGTGTTTATCCCGGTTTTTCGATTAAAAAAGACGTTTTAAAAGCTGTAACGAATTCGTCGAGGAATCCAGATGTGGATATGCCGTCGGCGCGGAGAGGTCACCTTATTCCCTGAATTTAAGTTCATCCAGTGTCAACCGCGCACGAGGAGCGAGCCCAGGATGGCGTGTTCGGGCCATAATCAGGCTTCCATAAAGCAGTGTTTGTCGACTCGAAATGGGGGTGCTTTTGATTTCGAATGTATCGACGATGCGTTGCACAGTTTTGAGGGGCTGCGGTTGTGGCGAAAACACCATCCGCCCATGGGAGGCGCTTCTGGGGCCATCGATTGTGCCACACCCATGCGCTGAGTCCCTTCATCCTCGCCAATCTGTTTACGGGGGGGACTCATTTGGTAAATGAATTGTAAACGTGGCGCCTTTCCCTGGTGAAGATTGAACATTAATAGTACCTGCGTGCATTTCCACAACGGTGGTATACGCCATGGATAATCCCTGACCGGTGCCTTTGCCCACTTCTTTGGTTGTAAAAAACGGGTCAAATACGCGGTCGATAATATTTGCTGGGATACCGCAACCCGTGTCGCTGAAAACGATAGTGACGCCATCGATGGCAGCTTTTGTTTCAATTCGAATGACGCCTTTGGTGTCAGCGTCATTGTTCCG
Organism: Deltaproteobacteria bacterium; assembly: GCA_016937015.1. GTDB lineage: Bacteria > Myxococcota_A > Polyangia > JAAYKL01 > JAAYKL01 > JAFGXQ01. The sequence continues at coordinate 4,399 of JAFGWT010000189.1, forward strand.
TGTTGCAATGGCATGGGCAGCGTTCACTATCAGATTTAAAAAAACCTGATTCAACTCGCCAATATAGCAGGGTACCAGCGACAACCCCTCTTCGAGATCAAACGCCATATTGGCTACATATTTCCATTCGTTTGCGCAAACCTGCGCTGTGTTGCGAATGGCCTTATTGATATCTGCCGGTACTTTTTCATCACGCCCCGGGTGAGAAAATTCTTTCATCGCCAAAACGATTTGAGCTATCCTTTTTAATCCTTCTTCGGATTGCGCAATTGACAATGGAATCTCTTCCATCAAAAAATCCAAATCGGCCTCTTCGATGGCATTTTTTAACTGGTGGACAGTATCGCTCATTGCATTTTCTGTTTCCATAGATGTTAGAAGTGTCAAGTGCTGTGACAGAATGTCATTTATGGCAGCGAATGATTCATTCAGAAAATTAACATTGTCGCTGACATATTGGGTGGGAGTGTTAATTTCGTGGGCGATGCCGGCTGCCAGCTGCCCAATGGATTCAAGCTTCTGCGACTGAAGCAGTCGCTGCTCCAGCTCCTGTTCATGGGTGACGTCTCTTTTGATTACAATATAGTTCGTAATATTGTCATTTTCGTCACGAATGGGGAAAACCGAAAGTTGCTCCCACACAATATGATTATTTTGCCCCTTTTGTTTAATTGTTCCTCGCCAACTCTCACCGCATGCAACCGCAGTTGCCATTTCCACTGCAATCTCCTCACTTCCCGGTGGAAACAATTCAGAGACAGAAAATGATGCCGGCGCTGGAGCGATAGTGTTGTTTCGCGCTTCGAATGCGCGATTTCTATAGACAACCGAGTGATCCAGGTTGGATATCACCACCTCGTCAGAAATCTGATGAATCGCCTGTATCAGCAATGCGTTTCTGTTTTCCATTTCATTGCGAAGCGCAATCTCGTCAGTCAATTGTTCGTTGGCTGCCTGCAACTGTTTCAGGATCCGTTCGTTTTCAAAACTGGCTTCCACAAAATCGGAAATCAGCTTCTGCTTTTCCAATTCAAGTTTGTAGCGTTCCACGCTATGTCTAATCGCCTGTTCCAAGCGAAATGCATGCAGATGAGGACGAAAAAGAATGTCGGATGCCCCCTGCGCTATGACATTGTCCAATCCCGGGTCACTGCTGTCCTGAGCCAGAACCAGGATGGGACAACTGGCGATTTGCTTCAACTCGAATATGAGCTTCGCTTCGTTGAATTAGGGAAAGCGGTTATCCACAAACGCAACATCAAAATTATTTAGCGTCAGTAGCCGAACAGGCTCTTCCATTGATGTTGTGTAACAGCAGCGCACCGCATCCATTGTGGATAACAGCGTTTGTGCTTCATCCACTTTCACGGATTCAGGTTGAATAACAAGAATGTTCAGCACTGTTTTCATAGGCCCTTTCGGAGTTTAGCTGATCCTGTCAGCACTCTTCGTCCTTTTACTGATTCCGTTCATGTTCTGTCTGTAAACACAGTCATGCACAATCCGATTCGGTCCAGTATCCAAATCGCCTGACAGTAATCCCCTTTTTGACTGAACAACTCCTTATTTTCCAACGTCGCCAGGTATTTTAAATTAAGTCGGAAAGACAGCGATACTGGCAGTCTCGCACACAAGGCGCGCGGTCAGGATGGGGTGCATATGGACATAACGAAGCTGGGAAAGGCGACCACTGAGGTTGCGCTTACTTTCCGGTCTTCTGCAGGTTGAGGTGGATGCTGGCGAGGGCTTCTTTGGGGGTTTCGGCTTTTCGCAGTTCGATGATGAGGTCGGTTTCGAGCACCATTTGGGCCACGCCGGCCAGCAGTTCCAGGTGGCGGTGGCGTTCGCTGGATGGGCCCACGGTAACAATGAAAATGTCAAGCTTTTCGCCGGTGGCGGAGTGGTAATCGATGGGAGAGGTGGTGGTGAACACGGCCATCTTTGTGCCTTCAACCTCTTCGATGGTGGCGTGGGGCAGGGCCAGTCCGCGTCCCACTGACGTGTTCTGGGTATTCTCCCGTTCCCACAGGGCCCGTTCAATCTGCTGGGCGCTGACTCCTTTTAATTCCCCGGCAAAGGTTTTGGCGATTTGGGTGAACAGTTCTTCCTTTTTGCGCACTTTAATGTTGGTCACCACGCATTCGGGCATGAGCCAGTGCCGTATGGACGCGTCGGTAATGCTGTCGCGACGGTGTTTGAACTCCGCGTGAATTTTGGTTTTGGGGGTCCGCAGGCGAAGCACCGAACAGGCGGCCTGCTCGGTGATGGTGTCTTCCTTGTTTTTTAGCAGCAGGCGTTTCATGCCGCTGTCCGGGGGGGCGCCCAATACCAGCAGGTCGTGGTACTGGGTTTCTTCGGTGATGGCGGTGTACAGATTTTTGCCACGCAGCATGCGCACTTTGGTTTTGGCCTGGCA
>JAFGWT010000190.1 GCA_016937015.1 Deltaproteobacteria bacterium
CATGCATGACCATCGCGGTGATTGGACCGTTCATTATGGAACAGCTGCGTCACGGCATCCACCCGCAACTGGCCACCGAAGAGGCGGGCGACCTTGACCAATCGGACAGGCTGCATATGGCGCGAACAGCGGAAGTGCCGCCAATGATGGGATTGCAGCGAAACGAGGATGGTCAGGCCGGTATTCGAAAACAGCTTGCAGTGCAGCAGGGAGAGGACCTTTTGAAATCAGATCTGAAGCCCATGGCAAAGCAATCCGGCATCCTGGCATTCAGTCCCCATTCCGCATATGGACTCGACGTTCAAGCGCCCGACAACCGGTTTGCCAAATACATGCTGGCAGCGCCCGATGACGCTCAGGCCGCTGAAGTGGTGCAGACCGGTCCGGGCATACCCAAATGGACGGGGCATTCGTCTTTTCTGGAATGGAGAGGTCCGGTCAGCCGCACTCAGCGCTTCAGACTATTGATGCTCAATCCCCAGCAAAACCTCGTGCTGACTGCGCTGAGGGTGCTGTTGCTGACCTTACTGGGAATCATGGCCATTCGAAGGGGCATGTGCCTGACCAAACAGCCGCCGTCCGGACAACCGCCACTGTCAGGACGCAATGGGGCGCCTGTCAAAAAAGGGACGGCAGCCGCCACCACACTGGCGCTCTGCTTTCTGTTCAGTAGCCACGGCCATGCCCAAATCCCCTCCCCCGAAATGCTCAATGCGCTAAAGGACAAAATCACCCCCGTTTCCCAGTGTGATGGCCGCTGCACGTCCACCGAACAGCTTGAAATCAGAATCACCCCCAATCAGGCGGTATTGCGTGCCACCGTGCACGCGCCGGAGCCAGGGGCATGGTCACTTCCTGGGCCGGTCACCAACTTTGTGCCTGCAAAAATTACCGTAGACGGAAAAACGCCCATCCTTAAAAGCGACCCCACGGGCTACGTCTCCTTATTGCTGACGCCGGGGATTCACACTGTTCTGATCATCGGAAAATTCATCTCTCCGGATGCGCCCATGATTGAATTTGAAGTGCCCCCTCACAATGTCACCGTACATGCGCCGGGATTCACCACCGACGGCATCGACGAATTCGGCAACGTGGCGACACAGCTGTACATGGTGCCAGAAAGGAAGTCCTTCCCAAAAGTTCTAAAAGGGGATATTCAGCAAAACGATCAGTCCGTTGCCACCGCCAGAAATGCAGGCGACGAAAAAAACAATCCAATTCCGCCGTGGTTGCACATTACCCGAAACATCCACTTTGATGTGAACTGGCTGATGACCACCACCGTTACCCGCGTCAGTCCGGACACCGACCCATTGCAGGCAGGCATCCCCCTGCTCAGGGGCGAGCACGTTACCGGTGATGCCGTTAAGGTTCGCAATCACACCGCCATCGTCAGCATGCAGCGCGGCCAAAAGGAAATTCAATGGACATCTGAGCTCAGTCAATCATCCACGGTTCTTCTCACCGCCCCCCAAAAATCTTTCTGGCGCGAGTCGTGGGTAATTGACTGCGGCAAAATCTGGCAATGCTTTTTCGAAGGCGCGATTCCATTTAAAAACAGCATCGGCCAAAGGGAATTCTGGCCCTGGCCATCGGACTGGGTGCGCGTCTCACTGCATCGGCCTAAAGCCGTGCCCGGCCGGCACACCACCATTGACGACCTTGCCATCCAAATCACCCCCGGCAAACGAATAACCAAAGGCCATGCGGTCCTGAACGCCAGAGCCAGCCAACGAAGCGTTCAGAAAATCACCCTCCCCAAAGAGGCCACCATCCACACCCTCCAAATCAACGGCCGTGTCCATCCATACCGCCAGCAGGGACGCACCCTCGAAATTCCGCTGTCTCCAGGCCGTCAGCAGGTGTCATTCGAGTGGCAGCAGCCACTGCCGCTCACATTCGACTTCAAAGTCCCCCGGCTGGGGCTCGATAAACCGGCCAACAATATCGCGGTCAGCGTGACACTCCCCGAAGAACGCTGGATAATTCTGACCAACGGCCCACAGGTTGGTCCGGTCGTGCTCTTCTGGGGGGGCCTCGTGGCCGTCATTCTGCTGGCGATTATCGTGCCTTCCCGTTTTAGACTGAATCCACTCAAACCCTGGCAATGGGCGTTGCTCGCGTTGGGACTCTATCTTGTTTCTGTCCAGTCTGCGGTTCTGGTGGCGCTGTGGTTTTTCGCGGTGGCATGGCGATGCCACGCCCCCATGAAAGACACCCATCCCCTGCTCTTCAACCTGGCCCAAATGGGGCTTTTAATATGGACACTCGCCGTTGTTTTCGTCTTTGCCCAGGTGGTCACAGACGGATTGGCTGCGGCGCCGGACATGCACATCACCGGAAACCACAGCAGCAGCACCCGCCTGAGCTGGTACAGTGACCACTGTGACAGTCAAACCCCTGCCATTGCCATCATTTCCGCGGCCAGCGTAATTTGGAAATTCGCCATGCTGCCATGGTCAATATGGCTGGCATTCAACATGGTAAAATGGGCCAAATGGACCCTTGCGGCGCTTCGCAGCGGCAGCGTCTGGAAGTCGATGAAACGACGACGCCCCACGCCTGACAAACCACCGCAACCAGCGTCTCCCCGGTAACAACCTGGGACATCAGAGGCATTCCGCCAGCCGGTGCGTCTCTGCCCATGGCCGCGTTTCAAAAGGAATGCTGGTCTGCAGTAGGCGACGGATACCCAAACCATGGAAAATTAATTTGAGTAAGTGGCCTCAATGGCCGGCGCGCAATCCGGATTCGGATTAAAACCCAAAATTCGTTGAGGATACGTCAGTTACAGCATCAGTTTCAGATGCAGTGGCAACTGTTGTCGCCTGTCGCCCCGAGCGCCCGGTCATCCGGACCCTTTGGCGCCAGGCGGCCCCCTTTAAAATTCGTTCCCAACTGTCACTTGGCTTTCGGCGCATTCTCCTGCTGGACATTTGGTTGATAATCCTGGATATTGCCCGCCTATCGCGGTGCTTAATCGCTTTGTTCGACGTAACCACCATTTTCATAAAGCGAAAAGCGACTAACAGCGCGCTTCCCTGTGCTAAATGTAAATGAGCTGCACTCTAACAGACGGACTCAACCATGACAGATAAATCATCCAGTACAGAACTTCATCATGAGATATTCGGCTCCACCCTCGACAGAACCGAAATGACGCCCTACCTGCTGCTCTCTGCCGACAACTATTCAAAAGCGCTGTTGCAGGCTTCCCAGATGTTAAAAAACCGGGGATTCGACGTGGTGGACGGATACGGATTGCTGGAGAGCGAGCGGCACCGGGCGAAGGGGTACATTGCGCAATCCTGCAGCTATTTTTCAAACTGGCTGCTGCCCACTGTCAAATCCCAGCTCGAAAAGCTGGCTGCCCTGAATTCGGCGAACGGCCCGCTGTATCGAAACGGTATCGACGCCATTGCGCAGGTGGAAGGTATCCTCGCGGACGATGCGTTCCGGTCGGTAACCGATGAAGACCCCAGACATCTTTTTTTGCTGGCATCTTCAAAAAGATACCCGCACCTCTTTTTCGGCTACAGGGGTAAGAATGTCACGGTCCCCGCTCACTGGCAGCAGGCCGCCTGCGCCATCCTCAAAATGGGATTCCTTATTAAGTCAATTGAGGAGGACAGTCAGGACATCAACGACTATGCCCAACTGGGCTTTTTCCTGGCCACAACCCGAAAGAATCTGCACGACCTGTTTCAGTATGAATGGGAAAATCCCAGCCACATTCCCAGCAGCGAACCGGCGCAGATAGCGTATGTGAAAATCGCCACGTTTTTTCACAAACTGAAAGAATCGATTGTGTGGAATGAATCGGACGGCTGCTTTGTGTTTGACAGTGGCGATGGGGTGCAGGTGGATATTGTCGACATCCGCGCTCGGCTGAAAAGTCCCGAAAGCATGGTGATAAAGCTGGGCAAAAACCTGGAAGGGGAATCTTACGACATTAGAGATATTCTGGCGATTACCTTCGTGCTGAAACACCGGGACGACACACTCAAACTGTTTCATGCGCTGCAAAAAAAAGGCGTTATCCTTCAGGAAAACACCAACTCTCTGTCCATCACGCAGACCCTGTTTGACTCCCCTCGCAGCATGATTGATGCGGTCGGACGGCTGATGACCAGCCTATCGAAAAGCGCCCACCACGAACAGGTGTACAGCGAGGCGGAATTGCTGGCCCACGGGACGGCGTTTTATGAAGCACTGAGTCAAAACGCCAGGAAAAACACGCATACATCCCCTGGACATCGAAAGTTTCAATGCCAACTGAGTTTCTCGCTGCCCATACACCGGGAAGCGGAGACCCACAAAATTATCATTCCAGGCACCGCCACCTATGCCCGGCGCGGCGACGTCAAAAAAACAACGCAGCAGCAGACACTGGGCGTGGAGCTTCGAATTTCCGACGCGGAAAGCTGGAAAACCTCCGAGCAAAAAGGTGATGCCCATCATGATGCCTACAAATTTCGCCAACTCATTGCAGTCATGAACCGCATTTTCAAACACGTCTTTCACATGCCGCCAGACTGCATCGACCAGCTGCGAAAAGACCAGGCCCAACTGTTCTGAATCCCCTCCAATGTTATTTTCTGATTGCAAAACGGCACACGTTCTGGAATGGAAGCGCGTGAACTGCCAGGCGGACAGGCTTGCCGGCGGCAGCACCGCATGAATCGCGGCGTCAATCATATTGGAGGACTCAGCAAAAGCCATGAAGACGCGTTTCTATTTTGCCGTATGCCAGGCAGGGGCCGAAAAGGCTGTTAAAGCCGAAATCGGCGCCCAAGCCCCCCACCTGCGTTTTGCATTCTCCCGCCCGGGCTTCATCACATTCAAAGACGATGCGCCCAAAAAGGAGCCGCCTGAACTCAAAAATGCCATATTTGTCCGCCTTTGGGGTGAAATACTGGGACAGGCAAAGGATGCGGCGGCCCTGGAAGAATTGGTCTCCACAATACCGTCGGGGAGCATTGTTCAGGCTTTCGAGCGCGACCTGTACCTGCCTGGCAACGAACCGCCGGAATTTTCACGAGAATTGCGACTTGCCGCAGCGCTGTCGGGTCTCCCAACCGCGGTTGGGGAGACACTTAACAACGAACGCCGACCGTCACCCGGGCAGGCGGTATACAGCCTCATCATTGTGGATGAGGGACATTTTTTTCTCAGCCGTCACCGTCACACCGGCCATTTGACCGGTCAGCCCGGAAATGCCGCACATATCCCACTCCCTGAAGCATCGCCTTCCCGTGCATGGCTCAAAATCGAAGAAGCCATCATTCGCTTCAGGCCCGAGCCGTCCCGAGGGCGACGGGTACTGGAGGTCGGTTGCGCGCCTGGTGGGGCCACAACTGCGCTGCTCGCACGGGGATGCCGCGTCACAGGCGTTGATCCCCAATTCATGGATTCTCGGGTGGCCGGCAACCCGAACTTCAGCCATATTCGCAAACCGGCGCGATTCATCAGTGCGGATGACCTTCGAGACTGCAACCCCGACTGGCTGGTGGTGGACATGTCCATCGCCCCTCTCGAAGCCCTCGACGAATTGGCTCACGTGGTCGCGCTCCTGAAAAAAGTGCACGGCACTCGACTCAGACTGCGCAATGGATTTCTGACCATCAAGCTCAATGACTGGCGATTCGCATCGTCGATATCACTGTATCTCCGGCGGATACAAGGACTGGGATTCCGGGATCTTTGCCCGTTTCAACTCAGCAGTAATCGACAGGAATTCTTTGTCTGGGCCCCGAATTTCCGTCCCTGAACCTGCCCTTCTCCCTGGCGGCCGCAATTCTGTCGCTTTTAACGATTCAGCCGCTTGCATCTGATAAATTATTGCGACATTATATTTATTCAGCATAGATGCAAATGCCATACAAAAGGAAAAACCCATGACCAATACGTATCATTGCTATCCAACACAAGTAAGAGTCCGAATACCGCAAGTTCTTTTTTTAACTGCCCTGTTGCTGGCATTGGCCCCGAACACCGCATCGGCCGAAACCTTTTCGGGAACACTGGACAGCGACCATTTATCAGATGAGTACACGGTCAACGTGCCGAGTTTTGGCACGCTGCTCATTGAAGTGACGACCGGGCCGGATCTCAATCTCTACGGCGGGGTGTTCCTGTTCGACTCAGACGGTGAAACCAGCTTTTACGGCACCAACCAATCCCCAGGCACCACAGTAACCCATACGGTGAACCGCCTGCGCCCCGGGCAATACAAACTGGTGATTGAAAAAGATGGGCGCAGTTTTTATTTTGGCGACTACTCAGTGGTCACGAGCGTCATTGCCACTCAGCTTGGCACCGATGAGGAGTTCAACGATGCCATGGACAGCGCGCTGGTCCTGGATTTGGACACCCAGGTAACCGGACTCCTTGGATACAGGGGACAGCAGATTCCCGACGACATGGACGACTGGTACATGGTGACGCTGCCTGCCCAAGGCGACCTCAAACTGACGGTCAGCACCAGCGGCGGCAATGATGACGCCACCGGCATCCGCTATTCTGACGGCCAGCTTAATCTCTACGGCGGTGTGTTTGTTTACGACATGGACGGTGAAACGTCCTTCCTCGGTATCAACCAGAGTCCTGGCACCACCACCGATTACGTCATCAATGCCCTGCGGCCAGGCACCTACTTCATCCGACTGGAAATTGACGGTCGTCTGCACTACTACTGGGGCAGCTACACCCTGATGGCAACGGCGCTGCCGTGGTCAAGAGCAACGGACCCGGAACCCAACGACGACTTCGATTCCGCCCAATGGATAGCTGACGAGACTCTTTCTGCTACCGGCGATCTTGGCACACGAGGTCAAGGCGCAGACGTCGACTACAAGGATTACTGGATTTTCAATCACCAGGGCGGCGAGCTTATTGTCACCGTACGCACCAGCGGGGGCGAGGATGCCGCAGACAGCGGCGACGGGGAACTGAATCTGTACGGCAGCGTCAGCATTTACAACAGCGCCAGAGAATCCCTGTTTGGCACCAACCAAAGTCCCAATACCGAAAAAACCTACAATTTGGGGGAGCGACCTGCCGGCGAGTACTATTTGCTTCTCGAAAAAGACGGTCGCAGTTTTTACTGGGGCACCTATGCGGTTTCAATTACAGGGAACACAATCGTGCCTGGAACGGACGATACGGCCTCGTCAATTGATTCTGATTCTGACGCCACCGGCTATCCAGACGGTACGGATACCGGCGACACCGACAATCATGCAGGCAGCGACACTGACATTATCATCGGCCCAGACACCACCAGTGGCACAGACAGTGGTGACGTCGTGATCATCGAAACCGACAGCAGTGATGTTGCAACTGATGATACCGACAGCGGCTATGGCGTTTATGACACAGACATTCCGGCGGATACCGGCAGCAGCGATAGTGACACCGGTATTGGGCCTGACAGCGACAGTAGCGGACAGACAGTAAATAATGACACTGAAGTTGACAGCGACACAGACACAGAAAACCCCGATGACATCGCCGACACCACAGACCAGGCGGACTGCAGCTGTAAGGTGGGTGCGCCACTGGGGGGCGATGAGCCCAAAACACTGTTTGGACTGTTACTGCTCACAATGTTCGCGCTCATCCGCCGTCGTTTCCGATAGATAATCCCCGACACCCGTTTGTCAGAAAGATGCGCGTTTGGTCTAAATAGGAGAGCATCGATATAGAACACTTAGTAAGGCACTTGAGTAACCCAATCCGTCTTCCGCGCAGACGGGGAACCAGCAGAACAGACTGGATACCCTCCTTCCAGGGTGTCGCGAAAATGGTTATTCGACTCATCAGAGCAGTCATTCCCAACTTGAGAGACTGTCGATAAATGAGCAGTGGCCACCGCCCTGTGATTGTGCCCAGCGTCATGCCCTCGAAGGACTCA
>JAFGWT010000191.1 GCA_016937015.1 Deltaproteobacteria bacterium
CCCGTTGTAGAGACGTAGCATGCTACGTCTCTACGATATTGCTGGCGTTCACTGGTTTTGTTTCGAATATTGAAACTTGAAGTTTCAGGCTAGCCTTGGCAGAGGGCGGGCAGACGTCCTGGCGGAGGGCGGGGAGACGTCTGGAAGTTGCCCCCCGGGGGGACCAACAGCATTTTGCAACGCCGTCCTTTTTGTTTGATTAATTCAGACGTTTAGACGAGGATTCGCCCAAATGGAAAAGCCGGGATAATAAAGATGACCTGTGGAAAACAGGAAAGTGTGCGGTGGAAAGTGAGCAGAAATGAAACCCTGGACCCAAACTGTTGAGTCAGTTGTTTTTGAACAGAAAACCGATACGATAAAGGGGCTTGCTTCAGACGAAGCAGCTGCGCGATTGAATCAGCATGGTCCCAATGAGTTGCAGGAGGCCGGAAGGCGCTCGGTTGCCGCTATGCTTTTCGAGCAGTTTTCAGCAACGATGGTGGTCATTCTTTTGATAGCGGCAATTGTGTCGCTCTTTATTGGCAAGCAACTCGAAGCGGTTTCGATTTTTATTATTGTTATTATGTTTGGCCTTCTGGGCTTTTTTCAGGATTATCGCGCCGAAAAGGCGATGGCGGCGCTAAAGAAAATGTCGAAGCCGAAAGTTCGGGTGCGAAGAGGGGGAGAAATTAAGGAAATCGACGCCACCAACCTGGTTCCCGGGGATATGGTTGTGATCGAGAATGGCAATATTATTCCCGCAGACGGTCGGCTGGTGGAGTGCGTCTCCTGTCAGGTTCAGGAATCCATTTTAACAGGGGAATCTGAAAGTGTCGAAAAGCATCTGACGGTGATTGACGATGACGCCGCCGGTCCGGGCGATCGAAAGAATATGGTGTTTATGGGGACCACTGTTTCCAGCGGACGGGGCGCGTTTGTGGTGACGGGAACAGGAATGAATACCGAGCTTGGAAAAATTGCCGCCATGCTCACGTCCGTGGAACAGACGAAGACGCCGTTACAGATAAGACTCGACAAAGCGGGAAAGCTGCTGGCGGCCATTGGCGGTGTGGTGGCGGTGATTATCGCGGGAGCCGGGCTGGTTCGCGGTGAGAGCGTTTCTGATATGTTCCTGCTGGCCATCAGTGTTGCTGTGGCTGTTATTCCCGAAGGATTGCCGGCAGTGGTGACGATTACCCTGGCTATCGGCGCCCGTCGGATGTTTCGGCGCAATGCGCTGATTCGGCGGTTGCCCGCGGTGGAGACCCTTGGAAGCGTTACCCATATCTGCTCAGATAAAACCGGCACCCTGACGGAAAATCGCATGACCATGGTGGCCTCATATGTGCCCATGGCAACTGACAGGGTGGTGGATTTTGACGACGCCGCAAAGATAGATCCTTTGCTCATTTGTGGCGCGCTTTGCAATGACGCACGTATTTCGAAGGATGAACATGGCGAATACCGGATGATTGGCGATGCCACCGAAGGGGCTCTGGTGGTGGCTGCGGACAAAGCCGGAATGGCTCATGGGGAACTGCTTGAACTGTTTCCAAGGGTAGGGGAGTTCGCCTTTGACAGTGATCGGAAACGGATGACCACGGTTCATTCAGTTACTGAGGCGGCGCGGCAACGATTTCCCGGGATGGCCCATTATCTTGAAGGTGCTGATGAAGTGGCCTTTGTCAAAGGATCACCGGATGGCATCCTGGAAACCGCATCGCAAATACTGATGCCGGAAGGCGCTGTGCCCATTGATGAACAAACACGAACCGCAGTGCTCAATGCCAACGATTTGCTGGCCAGTCAGGGAAAACGGGTGCTGGCTGGCGCGTTCAGGGCATTGCCGAAAAACTGGCGATCCGAGATGGCTGAAGTTAATCAAATGGAGGCGCAACTGTCATTTATCGGTCTGTTCGCGCTAATCGATCCCCCGCGAACTGAGGTTCGGGATGCCATCGCGGTTTGCAAAAGCGCCGGGATAAACGTATTTATGATTACCGGGGATCATCCCACCACTGCCAGAGCCATTTCCAGAGAGTTGGCCCTTGATGCAGGTGAAGAGGCGGTTACCGGAAGAGAACTGGGGGATTTCAGCGATGCCACTCTGAATGAACGCCTGAAGCATGTTCGGGTTTTTGCGAGAGTGTCGCCGGAGCATAAAATTCGAATTGTTACGGCGCTTCAGTCTCAGGGCGCGGTGGTCTCCATGACCGGAGATGGCGTGAATGATGCGCCTGCATTGAAGAAAGCAGACATTGGCGTGGCCATGGGCATTACCGGCACTGACGTTTCCAAAGAGGCGTCGGACATGGTGCTTCAGGATGACAACTTTACGACCATCGTGGCCGCTGTTGAGGAAGGCCGCGTCATTTACGATAATATCCGAAAGTTCATCAAATTCTCCATTGCGGGCAATCTTGGCAAAATAATCGCTGTCAGTATCGCGCCATTTTTGTCGCTGTTTTTCATGGCTTTCATCGGGAGCGAGGGGGCCGCTTTTTCGATTGCCGTTACGCCCCTTCAGCTGTTGTGGTTAAACCTGCTCACCGACGGTTTGCTTGGCGTAGGGCTTGGTGTCGAACCAGGGGAATCCGGTGTGATGAAGCGAAAGCCGGTAAACCCTTCGGCCGGTGTGTTCAGCGGGGGCGTCATTGGTCAGATTTTGCGCATGGGGACAGTGATCGGTGTGGTGTCGATGGCAACGGGATTGTGGTTCTGGCATCAGGGCGCCGCAGGGTGGCAAACCATTCTCTTTTCAACCCTGGCGTTCGCACAGATTTTCCAGGCGATTGGCACCAGGAGCGCATCTGAATCCATCGTCGCTGTCGGATTGTTCTCGAACCCGACAATGGCTGGAATCCTTGCGCTGGTGACGGTGCTCCAGCTGTGCGGTATTTACCTGCCCCCCATGCAGAAGTTTCTTGGCACCACAGCCATTTCCGCGATTGAGCTGGCGATTAGCTTTGGCGCCGCCAGTCTGGTGCTGCTGTTCGCCGAAATAGAGAAGAAACTGTTCCCGATGTCGCCCAATGTCGCCCAATATCGCTCAGCATCGCCCAGTGTCGTATGAATAGTCTTTTGTCCGCCGTCTTTTAACAGGTGCAATGGGTGACACCCTGCGTTGCCCATTTATTGCTGACTTTTGGGCAAACGTCGTTTTGGTCATGTCATCAGCAGGTCATCCGGCAATGGATCAATATCAGACTGAAAGTATCTATTCGTTTAATGCGTCGAGCTTGCGGTAAATGGTCCTGGTTGCGATGCCCAGCAGCTGCGCCGCCATCTTTTTTTCGCTCTTGGTGTGACGCAGGGTTTCGCGAATGACCCGCAGCTCGATTTCTTCGAGGGGGGTGCCGATACTGATATTGAGCTGTCCCTGATATCGCTCCTCGGTGGCGATGCGCGGCGGCAAATCGGCGACGTCCAGGACCGGATGGCGAGACAGCACAACCGCGCGTTCGATAACGTTTTCGAGCTCGCGCACATTGCCAGGCCAATAGTATCCGGTCAGCACGTCCATGGCCTCCCGGGTGATGCCTTCTATGGGTTTACTGTTTTTCTGAGCGTATCGGTTGACAAACAGGTCCACCAGCAGTGGCACATCATCAAGGCGCTGGCGGAGTGGCGGCAGGGTGATCACAATGACGTTCAACCGGTAGTAAAGGTCCTCCCTGAATGTGCCCCGTTCCACTTCGGCTTCCAAATCCTTGTTGGTGGCGGCCAGTACGCGGACATCCACCGCCCGGCTTTTGCCCCCCAGCGGCTCAATTTCCCGTTCCTGCAATGCGCGGAGCAGTTTGACCTGAACCGCGGCACTCATTTCCGCCACTTCGTCCATGAAGATGGTGCCCCCATGGGCCATGGCAAACCGG
>JAFGWT010000192.1 GCA_016937015.1 Deltaproteobacteria bacterium
CCCAGCCTCCGCCACAGCTTCAGCCGCCGCCGCCTCAGCCCCCACCCCCCAATCGCCCCCCGCAGCGACGTCGGACGAGCCCGAAAAGCAACCTGGAATGTCAATGCCTGACGAAGAAGATGTGGCCGAGCTGTTCAGCGGCCTCGTGGCCGCGGAGGTGGCTGTTCACAACAATTCAGATAAACCTCTGAAGGAAAAACGGTTTGCGGTGATTGGGGAATATCAGAATGACGAAGGAAATCCGGTGCTGCTGATGGTCGCCGATGTGGCCCTTGTAAATTATCTGGGGTCAGCCCTCGTCATGTTGCCCAGGGATGAAGCCGAAAGTGCCATTAAAAACAACACCATTTCCGATGAAATACTGGAAAGTTTTCAGGAAATCTGCAACATCTCCTCAAGCCTCATCAATGACGCCGGCAATTCACATGTCAGATTTGCAAAAATGTACGTGAGCAAAGCAGAAGCCCCACCCGACAACGTGAATGCCATCATCTCCAACCACTCCAGAAAAATGGATTTCTCGATTACAGTGCCAGGCTATGGGACTGGAAGACTGTGCCTCATTGACGGCACATGGAAATAATGTCAATCAGTGCGCTGCGATGCGTGTTCAGTCTCTTCCTCTGGCGCTGTTGGCGCGGGAAGTATCTCGTTGACGATTCGGGACAGTTCGTTGATTCGAAAGGGCTTCTGCAGATATCCCCGAACGCCGATATCAAGCAGCGTCCGCGCCGCATCATTTTGGCTGTATCCGGATGACACAAGGACATCCACATCGGCATTTATTTTGTGAAGCGCATCAAATACCTGCCACCCATCCATTTCAGGCATCATCATGTCGAGTATGACAAGCCCAATATCCCGATGGTTTTCCCGATAAACGGCGATCCCCTCTGTACCGGACATTGTGCTGGTTACACGGTAATTCAGTCGTTTCAGCATCTCCGCTGTCGCCTCACAGACGACTTCTTCATCGTCAATCAGGAGTATATGTCGCGGTTTGTTCATCTCAGCCTTCACTTTCGAAAATTCGTGACTTATCGGGGCGATCTGCTTGCGTCCCTCGGGACTGCGCGCTTCAGAGTCGTCGTCATCGTCCAGCAGCAGTTGCCATTTTGCCGCCAGTTCCGACAGCTCCCGCGCGGATTCAAGGATACGCTGCAATCCGTCAGAGACCGATGGTACGTTTCGTGACGTTCGCATCAATAAATCGGACATCGCCAGAATACTGGTCAATTGATTGTTCATATCATGAACAATGGCGTCACTCGACTGAATAATATGCTCCAAATGTTCAACCCGACTAACGCCTTTTTGGGCATCAGATATATCATGCACAGGCAGAAACTCCGGACGCGATCCACCGTTTATTATTTCTTTGGACAAACTTTCCCCCAGTCGACAGTTCAATCCAATTTATCCGATTGAGACAATTTACCACTCCACAACAGATTTTCCAGTTTCAATCAATGAATAATTGTTAAAAATCGAAAACCGGATACAGGTCTTGCGCATTAAAAATAAATAATGCTAAACGTCACTTGAACACAGTAACCTTGGATGTGGGAATTTTTCATCGCATCCCGTATATGAAAGAATCAGCATATGTCGAAAAGTTTTGAAATTCAGGGCGTCATTCATTCCATCGGCCAAACGACCGAATACGGCAGCAACGGGTTTACCAAACGGGAATTTGTGATCAAACTCTCCGGCGAAGGCGAGAATCCAGCATATCCCAATTATGTGGCCCTCGAACTTATCAAGGACAAATGCGCGATTATGGACTCATACAAAATTGGAGACGAAATCAACGTGCGATTCAATCTGTCCGGTCGGCTTTGGCAGGGCCCGGGAAAACCGGAGAGGTGTTTCACCAGTCTCCAGGCATGGAAAGTGGACCCGGTTGGACGGGAACAGAATGGGAATGATGAAGTTCCGGAGCCACCTGATGGATTTGCGGACTATAATGACGATATTCCATTTTAAACCGCTCCGATTCAGAATGGCGCAACCGCATTAAGGGGATGGGCGGACAGATGGTCGGCAAAGAGCAGGTAATGTTCGGCTGGCAGCGTTTCAAAAAAGACATCTCCACGAACCCAGCATTTCCATCTCTTCCAAAGTGCAACCTCATCAGGTCCGGGACGAACTGCGGCTATACCGTCTTCCCGACGCAAAACATACGCCCGACGCAATGATATGACCTGCTTTGCGCCCACTGCAAACAGAATCTCATTCTCAGCGGGGTCAATGCCATGAATGGACGCGTTTTTGTGATACGGTGTATTTTCAAAAAGCTGAAAACTGCTGTCGGTGAACGCGTGAGTACAGTCGCTGACATCATTTGAGAAATCCAGTGTCTCCTGAAAAAGTGAAGGTGTTGTGCCCGGCAATCCAAATACCATCATCGCAAGGTTGTTGATACCGGCCCCATGGCAGTCTTTCAAGACGGTCGCCACGGCAGCCGCGGATGTTCCCTTATTGCACCCATCGAGCAGTGCCTGGGCGCCGCTCTCCACACCCCAGCTAATCCAGCGACATCCGGACGCGTAAAGTTTTTGAAATAATGCAGGGGTATAGTCCGAGGTGGGTCTGCCCATGACGTGAAAGCGGATTTGAAGTTGCTGCCTGATAATCTCACTCGCAATCCCGTCAAGGGAATGGGCATCGATGTACTGGTCGACAAAATAAAAATACCCGGTGCCGTATGTCTGTTGCAGTTGTGCCAGCTGATCCACAAAGTGAAACACATCGTTGGTGCGATACCCGGCAAAACCAAAGTTATGGCTGCAAAAAGCACACTTTCGCCAACGGCATCCCCTGGAAAACGCCACTGGCAAAACCGGTGTTGGCATCAATCGGCGCGTGACATCCAATCCCTCGAAAAGGGGCGTTGGTATTCTGTGCATTGGAATGGCACGGGGCCTTTTGGCCAAAATTGTCTGCGTTCCCTCAAGATACATCCAGCCGCGCCCGTCTCCCGACCGGTCACTCAGATAATCCAGCACCCCCTCCTCGCCTTCGCCAAGATATACCCGGTCTATTTCGGGCACGGCAAGAAGCAGAGATTCCGGGTCTATGGACGGCAGCGCCGAACCTCCCAAAAGAACCGTGACACCCGGAAAACGTCTCTTCACCAGAATGGCCACCATGGCTGCGTGTAGCAGTTGATTCGGATAAGCCGCTGACAAAAGCAGAATGTGATCTGGCGCCAGACAAAGGGTTTCAAAAAGTACCTCACCATACCACGAATCCGTGAGCGTCTCTCCATTCTTCAAGGCGTAATCGATTTCGAGTGTCAGCGCCTGCCAGCGCTGGTGATACGGCGTCAACTCTCGCCAGGCCTCGGTATAAGCGTCTTCTTCGAAAAAGTTGCCATCTGCCCCATGGAAAAACGCCAGAAGTCGAGCGCCTTGCCCATCAGCCTGCAGCAGCCGCTCCCAAAAACGGATACTGAGATCCACTGTGGTGACTTCAAGAGCAGGCCGTTCCTTTTTCAGAAAACCGGCTAGAGATGCAACCCCCAGGGGAATACAGGTTGGCGACGCACCAGGAACAAAAGCAAGTGTAATTTTTCTCATTTCGCAATATCAAAAAGAAATACGCAGATGCCCAGGTGAACACGCGTTGCCTCTTGGAATGTCAAAGAGGGGTAGCGCTACATATTCATCGCGCTGTGATAGCGCAAGAGAATTTTGTAAAATGTGCGCCCAATGGCAGAAGGTTTGCACGCGTTATTCGAAATAAATCATTCGGAGAACGAATGCTCTGGCATCACCGATGCAAACGTATGCCTGAATGGTGTATCGATGTTTTCCATAGGTGACTACACATCCGATACCTTATGGACAGTGGGATACACGGGCTGTGGGTTGTTTTGTTTTGAAAAATCGAACGACAGTCCCAATACCCGCTGCGTCCGATGATCGTCAGGCCGAAGCCACCAGGCGCGGCGACCGGTTTGACTCACTGGCGGAATCGCAGTAATTCGGCAGCTTTGCGCTTTCGTCCTCAGTCCCTCGGGCGATAGGGTCTAGCGGTCTTCAATGCTTACAAATTCTCGCAAATTTTCCCCAAAATAGATTTGTCTGGGACGCACAATTCGCTGCTCATTGTCGGCTCTCATTTCGAGCCAGTGTGCAATCCAGCCGGGCAACCGCCCAATGGCAAACATTACAGTAAACATATTTTTGGGAATCCCCATGGCCCGATAGGCAATGCCCGTATAAAAATCCACATTGGGGTACAGATTCTTTTCGACAAAGTAGTCATCGGTCAGAGCCAGCTGCTCCAGTTCCATTGCAATTTCCAGCAACGGGTCGTC
>JAFGWT010000021.1 GCA_016937015.1 Deltaproteobacteria bacterium
CGGAGATACGTACAATGGAGATGTGCACAGCGTCCCACTCAGTTACTGCGAAGAGGAACCAGCGCTGGAGGATATAGCGTGGTACTGTAGTAATTCAGGGGATGAAGCACATCCTGTTAAACAGAAAAAGCCGAATCCATGGGGGTTGTACGACATGCTCGGAAATGTGTACGAATGGACAGATTACTTTGCTGACGGACAGTCGCTAAGCAACACATCCGAAACCATGATTGTAGACCCTATAGGCCCAACCGAAGGTAAAAGAAAGGATTTGCGGGGTGGATACTTCAAAGAAACAGGGTGTTATGTAAGACCATCAAGATTATTTAGCATTTATCCGTATGCGCGACGATATCATTCCGGTTTCCGCCCAGTCCGCACTTTGTTTGATGATGAAGTGGACAGCGACAGCCAGAAGTGAACGTTATCTCTTTCGACAATACCAGTTCACAGCGACTTGCTGAGCCGGTATAATTTTTTCTATTTCGATTAATCACATTTTGTTTAATCAATACTCCCATGCGCCGTCACCAGCCATGCGATTTCAATTTCACTGGGACACCGTCTGGTGGTACAGTCACCCTGCATGCTTAACGAATCAACGCAATACGGAGTGCGAATGGATAGAATAATTGTCATTTTTGCAGTTTTGCTGCTGAGTTTGGGCTGCGGCAGTGAAAATTCAACGTCGTCCGGTGAGTGTGACGCAACGTCGTGTGATGCTGATTCGGACAGTGATGGCGACTCGGACACCGATACGGATTCCGATTCGGATAGCGATTCCGACTCGGATTCAGACAGCGACACCGACTCGGTTTCAGACAGTGACACCGACTCCGATTCGGACACTGATACCGACTCGGATTCAGACAGTGACACCGATTCAGATTCGGACGGGGACGGAGACAGCGACTCCGATGCGGACAGCGATACCGATTCAGATTCCGACAGTGACACTGACTCGGATTCTGACGGGGACACCGACTCCGATACGGACACTGATATCGATACGAACTCAGATACAGACACCATGTGGGATACGGATTCTCTTACAGACACGACCTCCAACGCGGACACGGACACCCAGCCGCGATATGAATCCTTCGATGTCACCAATCCCCTCATTCTGGAACGGGCAGATCCGTGGATGTACCGTCATACCGACGGTTTCTATTATTTTATTGCCACTGAGCCTGACTATGCAAGGATATACCTCCGCCGTGCCGAAACCGTTCAGGGACTGGCCGATGCAATGGAGCAGCAAATTTGGACCCGTCATTCATCCGGCGAAATGGGCGCACACATCTGGGCGCCGGAGATTCATTTTATCGACAATGCCTGGTACATCTACTTTGCAGCCGGCAGCACTGACAATATATGGGCCATTCGCATTTATGTCCTCGAAAACACCGCTGCCAATCCACTCACCGGAACCTGGACCGAAAAGGGGCGCATCCCCACTGCGTGGGAATCTTTTTCCCTCGATGCCACCACATTCGAGCACAATGGTACGCGCTACCTCCTTTGGGCACAGAACGATCCCGATCTGGTCGCCCAAAACACCAATATCTACATTTCGGCAATGAGCAACCCGTGGACACTGAGTGGCCCGCAGGTCATGCTCTCCAAATCCGACTATGAGTGGGAAAAAATCGGATACGCCGTTAATGAAGGACCCGCTGTTTTAAAACGAAGCGGCCGCATCTTTGTCAGCTACTCCGCCAGCGCCACGGACGCCAACTACGCTGTTGGATTGCTGTGGGCATCGGAAGACGCTGATTTTCTGAATCCGGCATCGTGGCACAAGTCTGCAGAGCCGGTGCTTAAAAGCGGCAACAACGTGTTTGGTCCGGGACACAGCATGTTTACCACATCTCCCGACGGGACCCTGGATTTGCTGGTGTATCACGGCCGAGACTACGAATTCATTGATGGTGACCCCCTCAACAATCCTGATCGTCATACGCGCGTACAGCAGATTTTTTGGGACAGCGACGGCATGCCCATTATTGGGCCTCCCGTCGCCAACGGCACCATCACCATTTCGACGGACAATCTGAATCAGTAAAATCGCGCATCTATTTTTTCGAAGTCAGGCGCTCAATGGGGGTGAAAACAGCTTTCACCCCGGATACAACGGATAATTTGAATCAGTAAATTCGCACATCTACTTTTTTGGCGTCAGGCGCTCAATGGGAGTGGACTCGGCTTTTGCCCCGGATACAGAGGAATTGGCCTCCAATTTCGCAATCGCATTATAGTCCTTCGGGGGCACCCCGTTTACGATTGCCAGGTCGGAATACCCGCGAAGTACAAGGGACAGGCTGCCCAGAGCCCCCGCCAGGGACAGCAGCTCACTCTGCTCAACTGTCACGCTCAGGGTCACAGTGTTAAACCCGGTATCCGCGCTATCTGACGACAGCTGCTTTCCAGTGGCCAGCACCACCACGTTTTGCAGCATGACCTGGGAGCGCTGTTCCTTTTCATTGCTTCCATTTCCGGTAAACGTCCCCACAATATCCACCCGATGCCCCGGTCTAAGCAACCCCCCAAGGGCGGATTTCTGATTGACCACAATGGTCATCGCGCGCTTGCCGGGCTGCACCAGGTCGGCCAAATCCTTGGCCATATCGCTTACCCGGGATTGAAAATCCGTCCACTGAATCACCTGCCCCCGCTTTATAGATACCTGAATGGGAGCGCCATCCAAATCAGAAATTCTATCCCCTCGCACATCCCGATCATCCACAAAGGCGACGGGAATATGCCTGAGCGCAAAACTGCTTTTGTTTAACGTTTCGCCCTGCTTCAAATCTTTTGAGGCAACGAGGACACCCACTTTTTTACCACCAGTGGCATTCTGCTCAAGGTTTCTGGCGTACAGATAATTAGCCCCACCGGCACTGATGGCAAGCACTGCCGCGATCACTGCTGTTTTATTCATGACAACTTTCTCCATTTCCATCTAAACTGATGTTTTGACTGCAATTAGCAGACTCCGGTCATTTGGGTATGACACCGCAATCAACTGGACCTGTGTGTGATTGCCATAAAACACCGTCATCGGCTGCACGCCCCAATTCAGACGGTCACTTGAAATTTTGCGGTAGCCCTTTTGTTTGAGGGACGAAGCTGCTTTCTCTATCGCTTTTTGCGGCGACAGGTGATTCAGATAGGCAACCAGTGCGTACTCGCCATTATCGGACCCCGCCACCAGAAATCTTTCACCCCATTGGGATGTTTCAAAATCATACAACGGATACGTGCACCCTTTCAGTCTCAGGGATTCGCCCTCTCCGGCCCAGATGCTGCGGCTTTCCTCGGGCAAGCCCAAATTAATATCCATGTCGCCCAGACACAGATGACTCACACCGCCGGATGCATCGTTCGTCGCCGCTGCCCGCGTAGCTATCAAAATAACCACCGAAGCGACGCAACAACTCATCAGCACAAATGCGGTCACTTTCTTTCCAACACGTCTCATACGCCGAGCCATCCTTTCGCTGTTTCAATTAACATCTCGAACACACCGTCCACTGGCCTGTTATTACACAGCATTACTCGACTGCCCCTGGCGCTCTGCGCTCTGCCATACACCGTGTGGGTCACATCCGCCGAAGCGTTGATATTGGTTGGAATCAACGGACAGAACTCCGCCACGCTTTCCCAGTATTTGTTGTCAATTCCCAGTGCAGCACTGTCCAGCTGTACGGCGTCGTCGTCATTGTTGCCGGATGTATCACTGCAGTTACCGCTAATCGTGTGGGTATATGCCGAATCAGTTGCTTTTCCCTGGGCCACAAGCCTCGCCGTGAAATATCCGTACAATGAAAACGCGCCAAGCCAGACAGCGATAAAAAACGGCACTACAATCACTCCTTCGGTCATCGCAATCCCCTGTTCTTCTTTCATTATCTTCATTTCGCCTCCCGGAATTCAACATCTGTTGAAACATTTCAGGCACACTCAGTGCACAATAAGTTCTTCCATTTTTTTGGAAACCCCTGACAGTCCGCCACTCACCCGTCGGCATTTGTCGGCCCGGTCTCCCTTGCACGCATCCCCGGTCAAACCTGACTTCGGCATCCGAAACCGTATCATTCGCGCGTACCACTTCATTGACCACAAATCGTTGTCCGGAGACTTAAAATCCGCCGATGCTGCGGTGAATCGCTCGCCAATCTGAATTCCCGAAGGCTTCTGCCCATACATTCGGCCCACATTTATTTTTCGCGCTTCCTGACTGTTTTTTCCAAGGCCTATTCCCCAAACACGAAAATCATCATCGGTCGCGTCCTTTTTCAACTGCCTGGGTTTGCCCATGCCTTTGGCATCCATTGGTTTGCCCGCATCCAGCTGATACTCCTCCTCCACAATACAGGTGTGAATCTTTTCGTAGATGATGCGGGTCACCTGAATCTGAACTCTTTTATGCATTACTGTCCCTGAAGGGTCCGGGACGTAATATTCGTGCAGCAGCGCTTCGTCGTCGATTTGGCAGATATGATTGTTACTGCATGACACCCCTTTTTGTCCTTTACAGGGATTGGTCTTCAACCAGGTGACGGACTCATCTTCATGTGAATCGCTTTTTTCAATCACAACCCCCTTCTCATCCCGCGTTTCCTCCCACGTTTCTTTGACATATCGCCATTTTGCCTTCTTAAACCCCGACCTGTTCATTTTGGGTATGCACTGCTCACAGGCCAGCTGAGCGCACTCCTGGCATATTCCGGAACTGCACGCGACCATATCAGGCGTGTCGCTTCGCAAATCGCATGATTCAGTACTGTTGGGATAAGCTGTATCCTGCTTCATTGAACTTTTAGGTTTATCACCATCTCCGCAAAAATAATCTGGAAATTTTCCGGCCAGTTTACCAATTAGGTCGCTCACCGTATTGCGCACATCCTTTCCCGCGTCACCAGGTAAAAAGCTCAGCGCGACATCGCCAACCTTCTCGCCCGCTTTTTTACACAATTCGCTAAATGACCCAGGTTCTGTGGGCAGTTCATCCACTATCGGCCACACAAACCCCGCCTGCGACACTTTTCCGGACTCCCGCTGGGATATGTACACCGCCTCCACTTCAGCCAATACCGGCGTTGCTTTGTTCACCGCTTCCGCAGCGGTTTCGAGTCCTTTGAGCACCGGTTTGATACTGTTTTCAACCTCTCTAGCCATATTGCTGATTGTGTGTTCCCAGTTGCCGAGCGGTGATATGGCGCCACATACCGCAGGAACAAACACACAGGCCACCGCGACCGCCGCAATTGCCACTGCGATAACCATCTGCAGCAGTTTCAGCGCCACCAGAATCGAGAGCACAATCGCCATAATGTCGTTAATGAGCGCGATGGTGTTCATGCCTCTGGCTTTAATCGCCGCAGCGCTGAACGTCAGACTGTCAGTGGCATCCTGCGCCAGCTGATTTTCCACCGCACTTTGGCCCACGCCTACGATGTGATACAGCAGCGCGCACAGAAAAACGCCCATAAACAGCGCCATCACCATCACCGCGCCCTGTTGTTCTTTGGTAATGCATTTTGATTCTCGCTCCATAACAACTCCTCGTTATCGGTCCCATCGCGGAATGGGCGCCTCGGCGCGCAACGTCACGTATCGCAATCCCGCCATGCCGAAAATCGCGATGGCGGTTTGATTGCCATACAGTTTAATGAGATCCATATCCTCTTTGGGGAGATCCCCCCATGAGTGACAGGTAAGGGAACGGCCAATGGGAATGAAACAGGGATAGAGAAACACCACCTGTACCCGCACGTCATCGCCGGGATTAATTGTCGCCACATATTCGTCTTTCCCGTTCACAAACCCAAGACCTGTAAAAAACCAGGTCCATCCCATATTGGCCAAGTCGGCGCCTGTCTCAAAAATCCCAACGTTGCGCAATGCCCCTTCAATCGATTCTGAAGTCGCGGATTCCAACGTTGGCGAAACCGGAATGAGCGGCGCCCGGGCCGCCAGCCGAATGGCGTGATAACGACTCTTTTTGGGGATATTACGATACGCTTCAATACCATTGGCGCCTGTGCCCACCTGGTTGAGCGCCTTCTCATCATACGTTGCGTCAGGGTGATCGTCGCTTAATATCACCATGGCAGACCGGGCGGCTTTATTGGCCGCCAGCTGAGTGAGAATCCCTGCACTTAAAAAAAGTGACATCTGCACCAGGCTGAACATCAGAATCAGCAATGGAATAATTACTATTAAAAATTCCACATACACCACGCCGCGAATGGATTGATTACCCCCCATAACGCACCACATCCACCACCTGCAACCCCATGGTCAGAATGCATCCCGCCAGAATCGCCGGACCAAATTTAATATACGTTTGGGACAGTGCTGTTGTTTCAGACCGAATACGTGTCAGCCTTTGGGGCAACAGCTTATGAGACGCCACTCTGATACGCTGTTTAATTTCGCCCCGCACACTCCACAATCCTATGCCCCACAGCGCCCCAACCATAAACGACGCCATAAGTACCTGCAGCGACAAATCAATCCCCAGCAACGCCCCAATGGCGGCAAACAGTTTGACATCGCCGCCCCCCATGGCACTCATGTAAAACAGAATCAGCGGCACCATCGCAGTTGCAAATGCACTCAGCAGCGCCATTCCAAATCCCATCCAGCTGTTGGCCACAAACCCCATAATCAGTCCCAGGACCAACGTGGGCAGTGTCAGCCAGTTGGGAATCACTCCTTTTTTTATGTCTGTATATGTCCCCACCCCACACGCCAAAATCGCCACCAGCGCACCTGCAAACTGCAATGAAACCATGTCTATTCCTCCTTCTGCCGAACTAAACTACAGACCGCTCACCTCGCCGTCCGCTGCTGTCACTTTGGCTATAACCGTCGCGCCAAACTGTCTCCAAAGTCCAATACCTGCAATGGCAATGAGCATCAGGATAATAATGTACTCCACCGTTGATAGGCCTTTACTGCATTTGCCCAAAGACTTGCGGAGCCCCGTTTGGTTTTGGTCAGCTGCTGTTATCGCGCTGACATCCTTTGTTATCTTTTTCATTTTTTTCTCCTGTTGTTAGGGAATGGGCAATGCGAGCACCAACTCAATGCCTGCATGATAGTCCAGCAGTGCAGGCCCCAGCACCATGGTGGCCGCGGCAAATCCCAGTGCCACCAAAATGAGCAGGGTCACCTCTTCCACATAAATGACACCGGCTTCATTTTTGCGCACGCATCTCAATCGGGGCATCTTCACCTCCCATTCGGTGTTCGTGCCCCCCTTTCGTCCGGTTTCGAGATTTGTTGCATTTAACCGGTCATTTTTTTTATTTTTTTTATTTTCCTCTGTTGCGACTGCAAAGTTTCAATGTGGCCCCTCGTAAACA
>JAFGWT010000193.1 GCA_016937015.1 Deltaproteobacteria bacterium
AAAATTCCGTGGCGAGTGATTGCCTGGGGAATTGGCCTCCAGGTGGCGTTTGCTTTTGTTATTCTGGACACAGCCGCCGGTCAGATGGTTTTCGATGCGATTCGCGCCGGTGCGCAAAAGCTGTTATCTTTCTCGGATGCGGGGGCAGGCTTTCTGTTTGGCAATCTGTATCGCGGCATCGATTCGTCCCCCCCTGACGACAGTGGCTGGGCGCTGCAGTTGCTCGATAGAAATCAGAATCCAGTGTCCCTTGGGGTGGTGGTGGCGTTTCACGTATTGCCGGTGATCATTTTCTTTTCGGCGCTGATTGCGATTTTGTATCATTTAAAAATCATGCAGAAAATTGTGGCCGGCTTTGCCTTTGTAATGCAGCGCACCATGAAAATCAGTGGCCCCGAGTCGGTGGCGGTGGCGGCCAATGTGTTTGTGGGCATGGTGGAGGCGCCGCTCAGCATCAAACCGTACTTAAAAAAAATGACCGAATCCGAACTGGCGTGCATTATGACTGCGGGCTTTGCCACCGTGGCAGGGTCGGTGATGGCCAGCTACATGCGCTTTGGAGTGGATGCGGGACATCTGCTGGCGGCGTCGGTAATGAGCGCACCGGCGGCGATTGTGATTGCCAAAATCATGGTACCCGAAAACGTGGTGCATTCCTCCGAATCCATCAAAGCGGAACTCGAAGACAAAGCGGTGAACGTGCTTGACGCCACGGCCAATGGCGCCATACAGGGAGTCAAGGTGGCTGCGATTGTGGCGGCAATGCTCATTGCCTTTTTGTCGCTGGTGGCCATGATAAATTATCTGCTGTCATTTGCGGGCACCTCCCTTGGGCAAATACTCGGATGGATTTTTTCGCCTCTGGCGTTTTGCATGGGCATTGAATCCGTCGACATGATGCAGGTGGGGGCACTCATCGGCACCAAGCTGTCGGTAAATGAATTTGTGGCCTATCTCAATCTGGTCAGCATGAAGGAGACATTGTCGCCCCGGTCATTTACCATTGCCACTTACGCATTGTGTGGGTTTGCCAACCTGGGGTCGATTGGGATTCTGATTGGGGGCATTGGCACCCTTGCTCCTGAACGGAAAAGTGAACTGGCGAGGATGGGCCTTAAAACCATGCTGGCCGGTGCGCTGGCGTCATTCCTGACGGCAACCATTGCGGGTATTATAATCGGTTGAAATCGTTACCTGGGCGGGGGCTTGCGGATGCGATTTTAAAAAACGAATCACAGGCTGCTGAAGAAATTGTGAATAGCGGGGGGACCGGTTTCGCGCGGATAGTTGTGTCCCTCTTCGGGGTCTGTGTAGGTGCACCATGCCACAGGATAGTCCCCATCGCAGCCGTTGTATGTGACACAGTCCAGACCGGTCACGTCCATTGCGGTCGTTTCATCAGAGGTGCAGCCGTTCCGTTCAATCCAGTAATCGCGACTGCCTTCACCCGAAGAGATGTCGACGGTGGAGTCGTTGGTGCCGTGAATGACCATTGCTGCCACCTGGCCCACACAGCCGGGATCGAAGCCAAACGATGGTCCTGCGCCGGACACGGGCGCAATGCCGCGCAGCACATCGCCACGGTGACATCCCAGGTAGTTGCTGAACAGGCCGCCCATGCTGTGACCGGATGCGAAGATATTGGCGTCGTCCACACAAAGCGTGCCTTTTAGATGCGCCAGCAAGTCATCAAAAAAGATGAGGTCCGTGTCGCCGTTGATTTCCCACTGGGTTTCGCCTTCGGCCCCCAGGGCATCGGGGTGCACGGTGATGACTTCTTCCTGCCAGGCCGAGAGGGTATTGCCGTACCAGCGATCCGCAAAAAGCTGGCCGTACGAACCATAACCATGCAGTCCAAAGTACACCGGGTAGGGTTTGTTGGGATCATAGTTGGACGGCGTGGTCAGGTAGTACTCGCGTTCGATGCCACCGGAGGTGATGGTGAAGTACCCGTTCTCAGGCGCCGTCTGACCACAGCCAGCGCTGCCATCTGAATCGGAATCGGTGTCAGTGTCGGTGTCAGTGTCGGTGTCAGTGTCGGTGTCAGTGTCCGTGTCGGTGTCCGTGTCGGTGTCCGTGTCGGTGTCCGTGTCTGTGTCCGTGTCTGTGTCCGTGTCAGTGTCTGAATCGGTGTCCGTGTCGGTGTCGGTGTCCGTGTCTGTGTCCGTGTCCGTGTCTGTATCGGTGTCCGTGTCGGTGTCCGTGTCGGTGTCGGTGTCCGTGTCTGTGTCCGTGTCGGTGTCGGTGTCCGTGTCTGTGTCCGTGTCGGTATCTGAGTCTGAGTCGGTGTCTGAGTCTGAATCGGAATCGGTGTCCGTGTCCGTGTCGGAGTTTGTGTCGCTGTCACTGTCCGAACTCGTGTCGAAATGATCATCTGAACTGTTGTTGTCGTTGTCTTTGGCGGATTTTTCTGCACACCCGATTGTCATCAGGACAAAAAAAAGTGCCAACCGAAAGATTGCAGTGCCGGATAACTTCATTCGTTGCTCCTTTGTCACGCCGCATGTTGACGCTGTTTGTCAATCATACAAATCAATTCAGGCGGGTTGCAAGTGTTTCCGCAGGGATGTGTGTGCGGCCCATCAATGGTTTTTTTACCCGCTTATGGCAGGTATGGCCACAATTGTATTGTTTGCGGTTGATAACGAGGGTTTTTGCACGAAAGGATATCATTAAAATGAAGGGTACGTCAAAATGGATTTCTCTGTTTGGGTGGGTGCTTCTGTCTCTGGCACTTTGTATGTGTTCAGGCGAAAGTGTCAGTGATAGTCAGGGAAAGGATGGCAACAGTGACTCTGATTCTGATAGCGATTCGGATAGCGACTCGGATTCTGATAGCGATTCGGACAGCGACTCGGATTCGGACAGCGACTCGGATTCTGACAGCGATAGCGATTCGGATTCTGATTCAGATTCTGATACCGATTCGGACAGCGACTCGGACTCTGATTCGGATTCGGACAGCGATTCTGATTCGGACACTGACACGGATTCAGATTCAGATTCTGATTCTGACAGTGATGGAGACGGTGATTGCCCCGGGACCTGCGTGGCCCAGGGGGCGTGCCGGGATTTGAACGGCACCTATCTGCCGGATTACACCTGCCCCACCGATACGCCCATTTGTTGTGAAACAGGGGTTATCGATACAAGTGAAGATACGGGAAGCGAAACGTCTGATACTGCGCAACCGGATAGCGAGACCGTCATGGATTCCGATACGGGCAGTGAGGATGAGCCGGATTCGGATATGTCAGTGCTGCCCCCCATCGAAGACTATACTGCCAAAGGTCCGTTTGCCACCACAGTGGAAGCCAATGTTGGTCCGGGCGGCAATTACATGATTGTACGGCCGGACCCGCTTAGAGACGATGGATTTTTGCATGCTCCGGTGATTTTCGGGCCTGGCATCAACAATCAGGCGGAATGGTTCACGGGGCATTTTGAGTACATCGCGTCTCATGGTTTTGTTGTGATTTCGTGCAATATCCTAACCGGCGGGCCCAACGACCCGGGCAACAATGCGAAGATGCGGGATGGTCTCGACTGGATTCTGGCGCAGAATTCGGAAGCGGGCAGTATTTACGAAGGACGGTTGGCTGTGGATAAGGCGGTGACCATGGGATTCTCGGTGGGCGGCACTGCGGCGGTGGATATTGGCGATCACGAGGCTGTTGCCACAGTGGTGTCGATTCATGGCCATATTTCCAACACCACCCTGCACGGCACCATGCTCCAGACCACCGGCACCCAGGATACGGTAGGATTGCCCATGCAGCAGCAAACCTACGACAATTCCGATGTGCCCACATTCATGGCCACGTTGACCAACGCTCCCCACGGATATTTTTTGGACAACGCAGGTGGCGGCGATGAACGCCCCGCGATTATCGCCTGGATTCGCTACTGGATTTATAACGACACTGGCGCGGCCCACTTCTTCTTTGGCGACGACTGCGTGCTCTGCCAGGCCCCCTGGGAGAATCCACAGCGAAAATTCTGGGATCAGTAGAGTAGCCGGGGCAATCGCAGAGTCAGGCGGAACAGCAAAAAATAGAGGGTTCTCGACCTGATGACCAGCCGCTGAAAGCACGCGGCGGCTAATTATGCACCGCCCAGTGCGCTTCTGTTTTTATCCGTTTTGCAATTTCCTTAATGAGCGGGAAGCAAATCTGTTATTTTTGTACCGATGTATTTCACCCGATTAAATGTCACAAATATACGGTAATATAGAATTTCAGGATTTAATCTGAAGGGGACAATCCGGAGTCATGATTCGAGCGGCGGTCAATCATCAGCAAGGGAGGCTGCTTTGAGAAATTTTGCCTGCAACAGTGTTCTGGGGCTGTGCTCGATACTGGCCTTCGGGTTCGGGTGCACGGTCCATCGGTCGGGTATGGGCGCTGACAGTGAGGCAGGTGACGACAGCGCCACATCCCGGACTGTTGAAACGGATGATGGATCTGATGACGGGCACGGCGATGTGACTCCGGATGTGACGACGGATTCGGGAACGGATTCGGGAACGGATTCTGGAACGGATTCGGGCGCGGATTCAGGCGCGGACTCAGGCGCGGACTCGGGAACGGACTCTGGAACGGATTCTGTCAGTGCAGAGACGGATACGGCGACTGCTGTGAAATACGATGAGAAGTTTGTGGGGAACATTACCACCAGGGGAGAGATTCGCTCTGACTTTGGCCAGTACTGGAATCAGATTTCGCCTGAAAATGAAGGTAAATGGGCATCGGTGGAGCCACAGCAGAATAATTACAGGTGGGAATCCCTTGATGCAATATACAGTTATGCTGAAGACAATTATATGCCGTTTAAGGAACAGCCGCTTGTGTGGGGAAGCCAGGTTCAGAGTTGGCTTGACCGACTTGAGGATGACGGGATTGCAGCGGAAATCGAAGAGTGGATGCAGGAATTCTGCAGCCGATATCCCAATACCGCGCTCATCGATGTTGTTTACGAAGCGACGCCGGGACATTTACCGAGTGAGGTTGCAAAAAGGGCGTTTGGCGACGACTGGATTATCCGCGCTTTCGAGCTGGCGCATCAACACTGCCCCAAATCGGTTTTGTTGCTCACTGATTACGGCGTGCTCTCCGGAAATACTGCCGAATTTATTGACATGGCCACGCCTGCGGTGAATGCCGGCGTAGTGGACGCGCTGGGACTGGAGGCCCACGGCCTTGAAAAAGTGACCCTCGCTGACATTGAAGCCAGACTGAATCAGGTGCTCGCGCTGGGACTGCCGGTGTACATCACGGAATATGACGTGGATATCGAAAACGACGCGGCACAGCTTGAGGTGATGCAGTCGCAGTTTCCGTTATTTTATACCCATCCCAATGTGGTCGGCATTACACTGTGGGGATACGTGGAACGCATGACCTGGGCGGCGCACGCCGGATTGATTTACCAGGACGGCACAAAACGCCCGGCCATGACCTGGCTGATGGATTATCTGGGAAGGTAACTTGCATGAGTAAGCAATCGCTGAAGCAAATGGGATTCATTTTAATCACAGTCTGGGCTATTGGCGCATGTTCGTCCGGCGGCGCGGTGAATCAGGATGACGATACCACATCTGACGGGGATACGGATTTACACAGTGACAGTGATGACGATGCGGCCAGCGACAGCGACAGCGACACCGACACCGACACTGATGGGGATAGTGACAGTGACACGGACAACGATAGCGACACGGATAGTGACGGTGATACAGATAGCGATACTGATACGGATGGAGATACGGATACAGATACGGATATGGACAGTGACAGCGATACAGATAGCGACACTGATTCGGATGGGGATACGGATAGCGATAGTGTCAGTGATACAGACAGTGACACGGACAGGGATGGCGATACAGAACCAGCCACTGATTCCGATTCTGATACGGACAGTGTCACTGACAGCAATACAGATAGCCGTATCGATACTGCAACCGCAGCGGACACGGCCACCACGGTCGAAACCGAGACTGAGGCCGGTTCCGATACAGAGACCGGCGGTGGAAAGCGGGATATTTTTGTGGGAAATATTACCACCATGAGCCAGGTGCGTACTGATTTTCTCCAGTACTGGAATCAGCTGACGCCTGAAAATGAAGGCAAATGGGAGTCCATTGAGGCGAATCGGGATAATCCCAACTGGGCGACAATGGATAAACTGTACAGTTTTACAAGGGACAACGGCATTCCGTTTAAGGAACACACCTTTGTGTGGGGGAACGCCGGCGTGAGCTGGATTGCCAACCTGTCAACGGAGGACATGGCCGCTGAAATTGAAGAATGGATTCAGGGATATTGTGAACGCTATCCGGATACGGAACTGATTGACGTGGTCAATGAACCCATCCCGGGTCATGCCCCTTCTCAGTGGGCGCGCACCGCCTTTGGCGATGACTGGATAGGGGAATGCTTCAGACTGGCCCGCACCCATTGTCCCAATTCGGTACTGATACTCAACGACTACAACGTGCTCAGCTGGAATACCGATCAGTTTATTGAACTGGTCACCCCGGTCGCGGATGCAGGGTTGGTGGATGCCTTTGGGTTGCAGGCCCATGGGCTGGAGGACCGAAATATCGACGACATCTCATCCAGATTGAATCAGGTAGCGGCGCTGGGGCTGCCCATTTACATCTCTGAATTTGACGTCGACATTCCCGATGATGATTTGCAGCGTGACATTATGCAACAGCAGTTCACTCTGTTTTACACGCATCCCTCCGTTGCTGGAATCACTCTGTGGGGCTACGTGGTGGGCCGCACCTGGGTTTCCAATTCAGGATTGATCACCGATAATGGCATCAATGACGTGACATTCCGTCCCGCCATGACCTGGCTGATGGATTATCTGGGAAAGTAGGGAGGATACTCGTGATGCAGGTGACAAAAACGTTGAATATGGTGCTGGCGGCACTTCTGCTTGGTGTTGCGTCATGTTCCTCGGGCGGGCAGTTAACCCCGGATACCGACGCCGGGTCCGATGCTGATTCGGATGCGGATGGCGACACCGATTCCGATGCCGACTCGGACTCAGACAGCGATA
>JAFGWT010000194.1 GCA_016937015.1 Deltaproteobacteria bacterium
GCAATCGGAATCTCCGGATTGCGAGTGATGCCGGACGGTTCAAACCGGGTATGGCTGAACTTGTCCACCAATACCTCCAGCGGCACCCCATACTGCAATGCCAGCGAAATCGCGGTGGCAAAGGAATCCATCAGACCGGAAACCACCGACCCTTCCTTGGCCATTCGAACGAAAATTTCGCCCACTTTGCCGTCTTCGTACAAACCGGCCGTAATGTAGCCTTCATGACCGGAAATATCGAACTTGTGGGTAATGCTCTGACGTTCGTCGGGCAGATGGCGTCTGGCGCGGGAGGTATCGTATCCCGCATCCGGAACGACCTTTGCTGAACTGCCACTGCCGCCTTCCTTCAACTGCAGCGGCTGGGTTCGCTTGGATCCGTCCCTGTAAATGGCCACCGCTTTCAGCCCGTACTTCCAGGCGTCCACATAGGCATTGAAAATATCCTCAGGAGTGGCGTCCGCCGGCACATTGACGGTTTTGGAAATCGCACCGGAGATGAACGGCTGAACCGCAGCCATCATGCGAATATGTCCACCGGGTTCAATACTGCGAACCCCCTTTTCGGCCTTGAACGCACAGTCAAACACCGGCAGATGCTTGTCCTGCAATCCCGGCGCGCCTTCAATCGTTCCGGTTTTGTCGATATAGTCCACGATTTCACTGGCTTCAGCATGGTCATATCCGAGACGTTCCAAAGCGGAGTAAACGGAGTTGTTCACTATCTTCAATACACCGCCACCAACCAGGTTTTTGTATTTAACCAGAGCGATATCCGGCTCCACGCCGGTGGTGTCGCAGTCCATCATGAATGCGATGGTGCCCGTCGGTGCCAAAACGGTGGTCTGAGAGTTGCGGTACCCTTTTTTGGAACCGATGGCAATGGCGCCGTCCCAGACTTCCCTGGCCGCTTCCACAATCCACGGGGACGCCAGTTCCTCATCAATATCATCGACGGCATTGCGATGCATCTGCATCACACCCAGCATGGACTCCGCATTCGGTGTGTAGTGCTCAAACGCCCCAATACTGGCGGCCATTCTGGCTGACTGCGCATAGGCTTCACCCGTCATCAATGCGGTAATGCCGGCGGCATATGCACGCCCCGCATCGCTGTCATAGGGAATGCCCCGCCGCATCAGCAATGCCCCAAGATTGGCGTACCCCAGACCAAGCGGTCGATACAGATGGCTGTTCAACCCAATTTTTTCCGTTGGATACTGCGCGTTGTCCACAAAAATATCCTGGGCGGTAATCATCACGTCCACCACATGCTTGAACAAATCAATATCAAAGTCGCCCCCTTCGTTCACAAACCGCATCAGATTCATGGACGCCAGATTGCAGGCGGAGTTATCGAGGAACATATATTCCGAGCAGGGATTGGACGCGTTAATGCGACCGGACGCTTTGCAGGTATGCCAGCGATTGCACGCATCATCGTACTGCATTCCAGGATCGCCGCAAAGATGTGTGGCCTCAGCAATTTTCTGCATGATTTCCCTGGCGCGCAGTTTTTCAACCGGCTTGCCGCTTTTCACTGCAATGGTCTCATATTCCGTGTCATTGACCACCGCTTCCATAAAAGAATCTTTGGCGCGAACGGAGTTATTGGAGTTCTGGAAAAACACGGAACCATAGGCCTCGCCGTTAATATCCCCGCCGTAGCCCGCATCAATCAGCGCCCAGGCTTTCTTTTCTTCATGCACCTTGCAGTCGACAAATTCGCGAATATCAGGATGGTGAGCATTCAGAATAACCATTTTGGCCGCACGACGGGTTTTGCCGCCACTTTTAATCACACCGGCAAATGCATCAAATCCCCGCATGAACGACACGGGCCCGGATGCCTTGCCACCGGTGGAAAGCTGCTCTCTGGAGGAACGGATGGAGGACAGGTTGGTTCCGGACCCGGAGCCCCCCTTAAACAGATGTGCCTCAGTGCCGGCCAGCTCCATAATCGACTCCATGGTGTCATCAACCGAGTTGATAAAACACGCCGACGCCTGCGGGTGCTCATCAATGCCCACATTGAACCATACCGGACTGTTGAAGGTCGCCATCTGATGCAGCAGAATATGAATAAGCTCATGTTCAAATGTCTCAGCGTCATGCTCTGACGCGAAATAACCGTCCTTGCGCCCCCACGCGCAGATGCAGTTCACCACGCGGTCAATAATCTGACGCACGGAGGTTTCACGCTCCGCTGTTTCGGACGTGCTTCTGAAATATTTCGAAACGACCACATTGGTCGCCAGCTGGCTCCAGAACGACGGCATTTCAACGTCATTCATGTCCAGGATTTTCTGCCCTTTGTCATTGGTGATGGTGGCGCTGCGATATTCCCAATTAATGAGGTCATAGGGATGTTCACCCACCTTTGTCAGTTTTCTGGAAAACTTCAGCCCCTGTGTGAATTGTGCTGCACCTGAAGCGGATTTTTCCACTGACTCTTTTTTCTTTGTATGCTCTATTGTACTCATTCCCCGTCTCCTGAAATAGAGTGTTATTACATAAATATGGAAACCCCAAAACGACGAACAAAAGACGAAACAAACCATGCATTCGAAGGCCATTCAACGCTTAAAACACGTAGATAGTTAGCAGTTTGTTCAGTATTTGCCGCACTTCGGTTTTTGCGCTTTTTGATACCTCATGTCAAGAAAATTGACACAATATCTTGTGGTTTTTTTACAATGTTGCACCTACATGTAGTGGGACTGTATTCAATTGAACCCGCTTTTGCACAGGTTATCCCCACTGAACAAACAGGCTATTCACAGGTTTTTCACGTTCAGTGTGCAGCTGTTCAGCTATTTTAAAGATTAATAGCCACACTGAACTGTGTCCCATACAGTTTAGCCATTTTTTTGCCAAACGGGAATGGCTCCTTCTATATGTATAATATGACAACATTTAACATCCAAACCAATGTACCTTCCAGGCATTTATCCGATACAACACCGCTGATTAAACTGTTCCGTGTCAGCAAATTCTATAAGCCGGAAAATCCCGCGCTGTTCGATGTGTCGTTTGACATCGACCCAGGGGATTTCCTGTATATTGCAGGCGCATCCGGTGCCGGCAAGAGCACATTGCTAAAGCTGCTGCATCTGGGTGAACAGCCGGATACAGGCACGATACAGTTTAATGGTCACGATGTTTCCAGTCTCAAACCATCGGCTATTTCAGTGCTGCGACGCTCCATGGGCATTATTTTTCAGGATTTCAAACTGATTGATGATTTAAGTGTGGCCGCCAACATTGGACTCTCCCTTGAGGTGATAGGCGTGTCCCCGGCCTTTATTCATCAGCGTGTCGGCGAAGTACTGGAAGAAGTGGGCCTGCCAGGCATCGAAGACGAAATGGCCGGTTCACTCTCAGGCGGTGAACAGCAGCGAGTGGCCATTGCACGGGCGCTGGCGCCCAATCCGCAACTGATTCTGGCCGATGAGCCCACAGGCAGTCTGGATACCTACAGCGCCAATTTTGTGCTCGACATGCTTGAATCGATTAATGAACGGGGGGCCACCGTAATTGTAGCCACTCACGACCGCATGCTCATGGCCGCACGCCCACACCGAACCCTTGCCCTTGAAAACGGCAAGCTGGTTGGCTTTTCACGCAAGGGCGCTTTCAAATCCAGAGATACGAAATTTTCAAACAGCGCGGAGGCAATATGATGGAACCCATGCAGGGAAAAACAATTTTCAGGGTGGCCCACATTCTGCTGCGCGCAGTCAGCGGATTTCGCAGACGACCCTGGCTGCACGCGGTGTCGCTGTTTACTCTGGCCGCTGCCTTTTTAAGTTTTGCTGCGACACTCACCGTTGCGCTGAATCTGAACCATTTGATTGGCGGATGGGTGGGCAACTCGGAAATGACCGTGTACCTCAAGGACGATACCAGTGACGCCGAGATAACCCAGCTTAAAAACGCGGTGCGCGCGATAGACGGCGTGCAGAAGGTGCAGGTCACCACCAAAGCCCGTGCCCGCGAAAAATTTGCCAAAGACCTTGGCGCATACGGCGATATTGGATCCACACTCCCCAAAAGCGCCTTTCCCGCATCCCTTGACATTTATCTGTCTGACCAGCTGAGCCGCGACAGGGACAGTCGTCACCAATTGGCCGCGCGTCTTTCAAAAGTCAATATGATTGACGAGGTTGAGCTCTACGACGACTGGTTTGAGCGACTCTCCGCCATGAGCACAATGGGACGCACTGCCGCATGGGGACTGGGGCTTTTGGCCGCGGTCGTGGCGATTCTGGTGGTGGCGGCAACGGTGCGCACCGGCGTCAGTGCGCGACGAAAGGAAATTTCGGTCATGCGTTTTGTGGGCGCCACCCAGGCATACGTGCGACTCCCTTTTTTAATCGAAGGCGCCGTTGAGGCGACTCTCGCCATGTTACTGGCGTTGCTGTCACTGCATTATCTGATGAATCACGTGGACAGCGTGCTGGGCAGCATCATGCCATTGCTTGGTGGCGGCAGTATCATCCGGCTCCAATCAACCATCCTTTTCTCGCTGATTGTCGGCGGCTTTTTGGCCGGACTCCTGGGCGCACGGCTGTCGCTGCGCAAACTGGAGGAGGCATAATCAAAATGAAACTGCGTTTAGCCATTATTCTTGTTGCGGCTATCATGGGAACCCAGGTACTCGGTGAAGACTATTCATGGGTCGAAACCGACGAACTGAAACTGGAACTGAACGCCAGACGCAATGACCTTCAGCGCACCGAGGGAAGAATTGCAGAACTGAGCGGACAACTGCTCGCCCAGCAAAACGAAAAACAGAATATCGAGGCAGAACTCGCGCAGGTCGAAGCCCGGCTGATTCAGCGCACCAGCATGCTCTACCGACTCAGCAAAAATGGAAAAAGCGTGCAATATCTCTTCAGCTCGGACTCGATGATTTCATTTATCAAAAGAATGCAAACGCTCAAGCTGCTGGTCACCTCTCAGATGGACGAAAAGCGCGAGGTCACCATGCGGCTGACCCGCGTCGATGATGAAATCCAGCGCACCATGGGTCAGCTTCAGGGCGCCAGAAATCTCGCTGCACAGCTCACCGAAATGACACAGAATCTCCAAAGCGAGCTGGCCGCAAGACCGGATGCCGGCGGCCGCTAGACCCATTCAATCTTCAGTTTACCTTGTTGCACCTCATCGTCCTACCGAAACATCTCGCTTTCAGTGCAGTCTGTTCGATCGACTGAATGTTTCGGTCTAATCACGCCCTGTGTGGTAAATCTCGAATCCGAGAAGACTCAATTGGCTTCGATTAGTAAGACAATCCGAAATCGTATTCGAACAGCGGGGTTGCGTCGGTGGCGTCAATTCCGAGCTCGTCGGGCTGTTTGTTGACGTTAATGGGTATCTGGTCAAACGATGCAGGCCAGGTGTGGGGCAACTTGCCTGTAAAGTCGACATCGCCGTACAGCACATCCGCCACGCCAATGCCTCTGGAACCGGGCAGCCACGCCGCCACAATCGCGTCCACACGATTGAGCACATCCTCTTCGAGGATCATCGGCCGACCGGATATAATCACCAGAATAATCTGCGCATCGGTTTCCATGGCCTTTTCGAGGGAATCGTAGAAGGGGCTGTCTCGCAGGTACACAGAGGAACCTTTATTGCCGTGATCCCCGTCGCCTTCCGCATACGGATATTCTCCCACAACCGCCACAACTTTGCCGGTGCCAATACTGTCGGCCCCACTGTTAAATGCGACGTTGCTCCCCACCGACTGCATCCCGGTCAATATGGTTTCGCCCCGCACTTCATTTGTTGTGTACTCGGCCTTTCCTTGCCATCCCACAGTCCAGCCACCGGCCTGCGCCCCCATCATGTCCGCAAAGGGGCCCACCACCGTGACGGCATCATCCTTGGCCAATGGCAGGGCGCGGTTATCGTTTTTAAGCAATACCAGTGACTTTTGCACCGCTTCCCGCGCCAGTTCCTGATGCTCGTCTGACCATATTTGAGCACGGAGGTCCGGGTTGGAGAACGGATTCTCAAACAGGTTCATGCGCACCTTTATTCTCAGAATTCGGCGCACTGCGTCATCAATTCGCGCCTCGGATATCTTGCCGCTTTGCACTGCGGACATAAACTGGCCGATCCCGTTCGGCGCTGCGATCATGGCCATATCCAACCCGGCGTTTACTGCGGATGCCACGTTGTCATCGGTGTAGGTGGCAAACCGGTCCCCCGACGCAAATGGAATGGCGTCGTAGTCGGAGAGGCAAAACCCGTCAAATCCCAACTCCTCCTTGAGAATATCGGTCATAGAATAGCTGTCCATGGTCATGGGGTAAGTGACACCATCCCGTATCCAGCTGTGATAGGAGGGCATCACCGCGGCAACCCGTTCCTCCACGGCCGCTACATAGGGTGGCAAATGAATCGCGCGCATGGTGGCATCGCCAAACTCGTTCAACCCGGTGTTTGTTCCGTTGGTGGTCCCCCCGTCCCCCACATAGTGCTTCACCGTGGCCGCGATGGCGCC